>NZ_JBEXQG010000006.1:0-229430 GCF_040612485.1 Streptomyces sp. NPDC006385 | reverse complement strand
CCGGACGCTGTTGGTAAATCCGGGTCTTGCGTGACGACGGCCTGTACGACCCCGTTGGGGTGGTGCAGGCCGTCGTCATGTCCAGGGGTGGGGTTGTGTCGTTGCGTGGGGTGGAGTTGGCGGAGATCCCGGAGGAGACCGCGCGGGTGGTGCGTGCGGTGTTTCCGAAGGGATGTCTGGCGATGCGGATGCGGGATGTGCTCGGGCCGGTCTTCGAGGACGTCCAGTTCGAGGCGTTGTTCCCTGCGCGGGGGCGTCCGGCGGTGTCGCCGGCTCGGCTGGCGCTGGTGTCGGTGTTGCAGTTCGCGGAGGGGCTGACTGACCGGCAGGCCGCGCATGCGGTCCGTTCACGGCTGGACTGGAAGTACGCGCTGTCGCTGGAGCTGACCGATACCGGGTTCGACTTCTCCGTGCTCAGCGAGTTCCGGGCCCGGCTGGCCGACGATGATGCGGGCCGGTCGGTATTCGACGCGGTACTGGCGGCGGCCGGGAGGGCCGGGCTGGTCAAGGCGGGCAAGCGGCAGCGCACCGACGCTACCCACGTGCTGGCCGTGACAAGGGACCTGAACCGGCTGGAGTTCGTGGTCGAGACGCTGAGGGCCGCGTTGAACCAGATCGCCGAAGTTGCCGGGGACTGGCTGGTGACGCTGGCGACGCCGGAGTGGTTTGACCGATACTCGGCCCGGCCGGAGGACAGGCGCTTTCCGTCCCGGTGGGCGGCCCGCGTCGAGCACGGCGACCAGTGCGGCGCCGACGGCATGACGCTGCTGGAGGCCGTTTGGTCGGGTGCGGCCCCGCCCGGTCTGCGGTGCTTGCCCGCGGTGGAGATCCTGCGGCAGACGTGGGTGCAACAGTTCCAGCATGTCGATGGCGTCACGCGCTGGCGCGAGGTGAAGAATCTTCCGCCCGGCCTGATCCGCTTACGCACCCCTCATGAACCCGATGCCCGGACCGGATCGAAGCGGGACGTGGACTGGTCCGGCTACAAGGTCCACCTCAGCGAGACCTGCGAGCCCGATGCCCCGCACCTGATCACCCACATCCACACCACGCCGGCGCCGGTCGCCGATGTCGTCGTCCTGGGGGACATCCATGCCGCCCTGGATGAGCGCGGGCTCCTGCCCGACGAGCATCTCGTGGACGCCGGATATGTGGACGCCGGGCAGATCCACCATGCTCTCCGCGATCACAGCGTGGAACTGGTCGGCCCGGTCCAGGCCACCACGGTGAAGGGGCAGGCGAGCGGGAACGTCTTCGACAACACCCGCTTCACCGTGGACTGGGACCAGCAACGGGCCGTGTGTCCCGGTGGCCACACCAGCGTCCAGTGGCGAGAGGCCCGAAGCCAGGAAGGCACCGCGGTCACCCGTGTCCGGTTCGCCGCCCGCCATTGCGGTCCCTGTGAACTGCGAACGTCGTGCACCACAGCCAGGACCGGCCGCAATCTCACCCTTCGAACGCAGGCTGAACACGACATCCTCCGCAAGGCCCGCGTCGAGCAGGACACCGACCACTGGCGTCGCCGCTATGCACACCGCGCCGGTGTCGAAGGAACCATCTCCCAGGGCGTCCAGGCTTTCGGCCTGCGCAGATCCCGCTATCGCGGCCTCGCGAAAACCCGGCTCCAGCACCATCTCACCGGAGCCGCCATCAACCTCGCCCGCCTCGACGCCTACCTCACCGGCAGACCCCTCGCCCGCACCCGCGTTTCACCCTTCGCAGCACTCCGCCCCGCTGGATGAGATCCAGCGGGGCGGAATTAACCAACAGCGTCCGGATCACCGGGGCGGGCCCTTTTCCCTGTGCTGCGTGTCGGTCAGCCCCTGGTCCAGCCGCGCAGCGGCGGTGCGGTGAGGACCTCGTCCAGGGCTGTCTCGAACGCGGTGGCCGCAACGCCGTCGGGGACCGTGAAGGTCAGCGCCGCCGTACGGCCGGAGCATTCGAGCAGGGTCGCCGTCCAGCCCGCCGGGAGCAGTGCGATCAGGCGGATCGCGGCGAACTCCGGGTGAGCTCCGTCAGGTCCGCTGATGCGTGCGCGGTGCTCGATGGGCATGGAAAGGGCTCCTGGAAGGGGTGCGGGCGGGTCAGCGGGAGGCGCGGCGGGCGCGGCTGAGCTGGTAGGCGCCGACGACGATGCCGGCCAGGATGGCGCCGCCGATGCCGTAGCGGACGCCGTTGTCCAGGTCGCTGGTGAGGACGGCGACCTCCGCGCCGACCAGGACGGCCAGCAGGGCGGCGATCAGGATGACGGAGTTCGAGCGGTTGGTGTTGTCGTTCATGGCAATCTCCTTGCTGTGAGGGGTGGTTGCGAGTGGATGGTAGGGAAGCGGATCAGTCGGCGAGCTTGAGCGCCTGACGGAACGAGAGCTTTCGGCCGGTCTGCATCAGGGCCCGGCGGTAGACGCGCTCGGCGCCCAGGACGACCAGGGCCGCGGCGGCCAGGGAGATCAGCAGCGAGGCCGCCGGCTCCCACCAGGCGGTGTCCCCGGCGATGATCCGGGCGGGCATCGTGATGGTGGAGGTCAGGGGAGCGAAGGACAGGATGCTCTGGGCGGTGCCGGAGGCGGTGATGCCGGCGACGAAGACCACGGCGACGATCGCGTTCACCGGCGTGGTGGTCGACTGGATGTCCTCGGTGCGGGTCGCGATGGCGCCGGCGGCGGCGAAGACGCAGGCCAGGACGGCGATGCCGACCATGTAGTAGACGAGGAACCAGCCCAGGCCGGCGGTGACCTGACCGAAGGTCTCCTCGTGGCCGGCCGCGACCAGGCCGATCGCGGCGGCCGCCGTGAACGCGACCATCTGGGCCAGCGCCAGTGTCGTACTGCCGACGATCTTGCCGATGAGCAGGTCGCGCAGGCGGATCGAGCTGGCGATGATCTCCACGACCCGGTTCTGCTTCTCCTCCACGATGCTGGTGGCCAGCGAGACGCCGAGCAGGACGGCGGCGAGGTAGAAGAGGAATCCGAAGAAGTACGTCGCCATGCGGACGACCGTCTCGGGTGTCTCGTCGGGGGAGAGCAGGGTGTGCTGGAGCGTGGCGCCCTTGGCGAGGTCGGCCATGCTGGTGCCGGCGGCGGTGGCGTTCGCCTCCAGCGCGTTCGCCTGGACGGCGGCGCCGAGCCAGGTCGCGGCGGTGGAGTCGGTGTCGGTGTCGCCGAGCAGGGTCCAGCCGGCCGGGGTGCGCAGCAGGCCGGCGTCGACGTCACCGGAGCGGACCGCGGCGCGCACGGCGTCCTCGGAGGACTCCTTGCGCAGCGTGATGTCGATGTCCTGGTCGGCCTGGTCGGCGAGGGTCTCGGCCTGCTTGACCAGCTCGGTGCTGGCGGGGGCGACCGCGGCGACCGTGATCTTCCCGGCCGTGGAGGCGATGTAGAACTGCAGGCCGACCGCGCCGAGGATGACGGCGAGGGTGGCGAGGGTGGAGAGCAGGAAACCGCGGTCGCGGATCTTCACGGAGATCTCGCGGGCGGTGACGATGCGCCAGGCCGAGGGGGTACGGGACTGGGGCCGGGTCCGGGATGTGGGGGGTTCGGTGCGCATGGTGGGCCGGGGTTTCTCGGTGGTGGGTTCGGTGGACGGCTGGGGCGGCCGGGGCGGCTGGGCCTGGGTCTCGGTCGTCAGCGTGGTCATGCTGCGGTCATCTCCCTGAACACGTCGGCGACACTGGGGACGATCTCGGCGAACTCGCGGACCGGGCCCCGGCGCAGTGCCTCCGCCAGGAGCCGGTCGGCCACGTCGTCGGTGGCGAGTTCCATGAGGACGGTGCCGTGAGCCGCCTCGACGACGTCGACGCCCTTCACGTCCCGCACCCAGTCGGTGGGTCCGCCGGTCACCAGGCGGTGCCGCACACGGCCGCGGCGGCGCAGGCTGTCGGCGGTGCCGCGGGCCAGGGTGCGGCCCGCGGCCTGGATGACCAGGTCGTCGCAGAGCCGCTCGACGAGCTCCAGCTGGTGGGAGGAGAACAGCACCGGCACACCGCGGTCGGTGTGCTCGCGCAGCAGCTCGGCCATCGAGTCGACCGCGTGCGGGTCGAGACCGGAGAACGGCTCGTCCAGGACCAGCAGATGCGGTTCGCCGATCAGCGCGGCCGCGATCTGCACGCGCTGCTGGTTGCCCAGCGAGAGCGACTCCAGGCGCTCGGTGCGCTTCTCGGTGAGGGAGAGGCGCTCGATGAGGTCGGAGGCGGAGCGTTCGGCGCCGCGGGCGGTCAGTCCGCGCAGCCGGCCCAGGTAGACCAGCTGGCCGAGCACGGTCTGCTTCGGGTACAGGCCGCGCTCCTCGGGCATGTAGCCGAAGCCGCGCCGGTCGACGGCCGTGACCGGCGTGCCGTTCCAGCGGATCTCGCCGCCGCTCAGGGCCAGCACGCCCATGATCATGCGCATCGTGGTGGTCTTGCCCGCACCGTTCCCGCCGACGAAACCGGTCATCCGGCCCTCGTCGACGCGGAAGGAGACGTGGTCGACCACGCAGCGGTCGCCGAAGCGGCGTACCACGTTGTCCAGTTCCAGCATTGTGCGTGTTCCTCTTCGTCTCGGGTTCGGCTCGGCCGTCAGGGCAGGGGGTGAGGGGCGGCGGACCGGTGGTCCGTCAGGCGGGCGGGGCAGCCGGTGCGTTCCGGTGCGGTGGTCAGGCGGGGCAGGTGCCAGGTCCAGTCGTGGGTCTCGTCCATGCGCAGGTGCTGGTAGCCGGCCGGGACGACCTTCACCGCCTGCCAGCCCATCGCCCGGGTCGTGGCGGGCAGGCGGGGGGTGAGGTCGACGACGAGCGGGTCGGCGCCGTCGGCGAGGACGGCGGTGACGATGTCGTCCGTGCTCACCTTTCGCTCCGTCATGGGGGCTTGCGCCGGCGTGAATCCGGCGACCCAGTCGCGTACGGCGGTGTAGGCGCCGGCGGTGAGCATGTACCGGATGCGGTCGTGCTCGGTGACCACCGGGTCCGGTGCGTGGACCGGACCGTCCCGCCGGGTGGCCTCCAGGGCGGCGCGGACCTGCCAGGCCTCCTGGAGGGCGCCGAGCAGGGCGTCGTGCGGGCGGTCGGACGCCTTCATGCCGACCGTCGCCATCGCGTTCGCGCCCGGACGGGTCGTTCCCCGCGGATCGATGAGGCAGGCCACCACGCACCACAGGCCCGGTACGGCCGTGGGGATGTGCGCGAAGGTCGCCTCGATGCCCTGGTCCAGCGCGCGCCGCCACAGGGTGCGCAGGGCTTCGCCGGTGGGGTGGTCGGGGGCTTCGGCCACCGCCCGGATCGGGTCGGTGTGGCTGGGCAGGCGCAGTTGGCGGCCCCATGCCGTGGTGAAGGCGTCCCGCTCGACGATCTCGACGAGCGCCGAGCGCAGGGCCATGTCGCGGCTGCCACCGGACGCGGCGCCGGACGGGGAGGGGTCGAACAGCGCCGCCGGGGCGGTGGTGGGCCAGTCGACCAGGCCCGCCGGGACCAGCACGGTCGAGCTGTCGCTCAGCCGCAGCGCCGGGTACCAGGCGAGGGAGGTGGTGGCCGCGTCCGGGTGGGCGAGGGCGTGGGCGTGGGCCTGGAAGGCGTTCGTGCCCAGTTCTGTCGCGGTGCCGTGTACGACGGGCAGGTGGTCGTCCGGGTGCAGGGCGCGGCGCTCCACCGCCTCGCCGGCGCCGCGGAGCAGGGCGTCGGCGCGGGAGTGGCCGTTGGCGCCGGCGACGAGGGCGGAGAGGGGGGTGTTGGTCTCGTCCCAGCCTTCGATGGGGTTGAGGGCTACGGCTGTGCTCCACAGGGGGTTGTCGGGCTGTGGCGGGAGGAGGGAGTAGCGGGTGGCTATCCCGGTGGTGGGGGCGAGGGTACGGGGGACGTCGATCACGGCCGGCCCGCCTCGGCTTCGCCTTCGGCGGGGGTGTTCCCACACGCACCACCCGTGCGGCGATCGGTGTCGGGTGCGAGTGGCCCCTGTGGGGCGTCCTCGCCGTCGGCGGCGTCGGGTTCGCTCGGCCCCGCCGCAACCGTCGGCTCCGCCGCGACCGTCGGGCTCGGTGTCGTGAACGGGAGTGGTTCCGTGTTGTCCTCCGCTATCGCCGTCAGGGCCAGCAGCACGCCCGCCGAACCCGTCGCCAGGTCCGTCGACAGGCGGTAGCCGTGGTCGCCGAGGAAGTCGATGCGGCCGGGCTCGGCGGCCATCGCCTCCCAGCCGAGGGCGTCCAGGTGGGCGCGCACCTGCGAGTCGTCGCGGTGGGTGCCGGTCAGGGTGAGCAGCGCGCCCGCCCTGCCCGTGAACAGGCCGCAGGAGCTGGCGAAGTGGGCGTGGACGGTCTCCAGGAGGAGGCGGTGGGCCTCGTCCAGGTCGGTGGCGGGGCGGTGCCGGGAGAGCGCGCGGATCACCAGGGCGATGCCGGCGCTGCCGATCAGGCCGGGGCCCAGGCGCAGCCGGCTGTCCTCCTGCGACAGGTCGACGGTCTCCACGTCGGCGCGCAGCTCGGTCTCGGCGGCGTCCAGGTAGCGCCGCTCGCCGGTGCGTTCGAACAGGCGCAGCAGGAAGAGGGCGTGGCCGGAGCGGCCGTAGACCAGGCCGACGCGCTTGGGGCCGGTCGTGGCGCTCTCGGGGCTGCCGATCCGGTCGGCGAGGGCGCGGGCCATGTCCAGGTAGGCGCGGTCGCCGCGGCGGTCGGCCAGGTGCAGGGCGACCAGGCCCAGACCCGACCAGCCGTTGCACACGGAGTCGCTGACGCCCGCGGCCGGTGTGGCGAAGGCGCGCTCCATCAGGGCGTCGGCCTCCTCGGGGTGGCCGAGGTGGTCCAGGGTGTACGCGATGCCGGCGAGGCCCGTGTAGAAGCCGGGGCCGTCCGTCTCGGCGTTTCGGGCGTGGTCGACCAGCCACTGGACGTGCTCGGCCGGGATGTCGTGTCCGGCGCGGGCCAGCGACCACAGGACGCCCGCCGCGCCGTAGGCGAAGGTCGTCCCCCCGCCCGGGGTGAGGAACTGCATGGCGTCGCCCGGGTAGAGGCGGTCGTCGCGCTCGGGGGAGGCGGCCTCGACGATGGAGCGGGCGATGGCCTCGCGCAGGGCCGCGTCCGGGATGGCGGGCCAGGGGACGGAGAAGTCGCGGCCGGCGGTCAGTACGTCGGGGCCGAGGCCGTCGGCGATCGCGGTGACGAGCGACTCGGGCAGGTCGAACTGCTCGGTGTCGACGTCGAGGAGCGTGCGCACCTTGGCCACGCCCCAGGGCACGATCTGCGGCATCGGCATGAACATCGTCAGCCGCAGCACGTTCAGGGCGAACAGGTCGCAGTCCGCGCCGGTGAGGTGGTGCGGGGCGTGGAAGCCGAGCGCGCCCATCGCCTGCGGGTGGCCGTCCTCGACCGGGGTGCAGGTCTCCATGTCGATGAACGCGACCGTGTTGTCGGCCTTGAGGAGAATGTTGCCGGGGTGCAGGTCGCCGAAGACGACCCCGCGCTCGTGCATCGCGGCCACGCCCGCCGACACCTGGTCGAGGATGTCCAGCGCCCAGGTGGTGTAGGCGGCGCGCGCCTCGGGCGAGTTGTCCCCGGAGGTGAAGGGGTGCCGGCGGCGCAGCACGTCGATCAGCGCCTCGCCGTCGATGAACTCACGGGCCAGGAAGCGGTGTTCGTGGCCGTCGCGGTAGTCGATCAGCGCCGGCACGGCGGGCAGGCCGGCCAGCTTGGTCAGCGCCCAGTGCTCGCGCTCCATCCGCGTGATCGCGTCGGCGCCGCTGGCGTCGAGGCCGGCCAGCGGGCGGGCCTCCTTCAGCAGCACCTCCGCGCCGGTGCGCTGGTCGACGGCACGGTAGACGCCGCCGCCGTTGGAGAAGTGCAGCGCCTTGTGGACGCGGAACGGGAAGTTCTTCAGCGTGCCCTGCTTGCGCTCCTGGTGGGCCTCGGCGAGGAACGGCGGCAGCGTCACCCACTCCGGCGGCCGGAACGCCGGGCGGCGCACGTCCGGGACCATCTCGCCCTCGGGGTTGCGGATGCCGGGGACCAGGGCGCCGTTCTCGGCGCGGGCCATCTTCAGCACGAACCCGCCGTAGCGCACGAACAGCGGGCCCTGCTTCCAGCGCAGGTCGCTCAGGATGTACGGGGCGGGGGTGCCGCCGACCAGCTCCTCCAGCTCGTGGAGCGTGCGCTCCAGGATCTCCTCGTTCGGCGGGTAGATGGTGATGAACTTGCCGCTGGCGCTGCGGTCGCCGTACTTCGACCCGCGTCGGCCGAGGATCTCGCGGGTGGAGATGTACTTGTACATCAGCCCGTGCTCGACGCAGTACGGGGCGACGACGTCCAGCAGCTCGGCCGCGTTGTCCGGGGAGGCGGAGACGTGGATCTTCCAGCCCTGGTCGGGGACGTCGAGGTCGGGTGGGGTGCAGAACGTCCACTCTCTTCCGCGGGTCACCGTCCAGCCGGGTCCGGGGACGCGGCCCGCGTGGAAGTCCTGGTCGGTGGCGCCGTCGTGGTCGGGGGCGTCGTAGAAGAGGGAGTCCTCGCGGCAGAAGTCGAGGAAGCGGAAGTCGAGCACGGTACGTCTCCTGGCCGTTTCGGGTGGGAAGAGTGGAGGAGCGTTCGGACGGGGTTACGGGAGGAAAGGGCTCACGTAGGTGCGGTGGGCGGCCTCCCACAGGGGGAGTCGGCCGGTGTCCACCTCCGCGGCTCCCGTGGGTTCGTCCGGTACGCGATCGAGGGTCAGCCGGTAGCCGGTGACCGGCATGTCGTAGCCCTCGCCGAGGGCTATGGGGAAGAAGGACGACAGGGGCGCGGTGCCGTCGGGGGCCTCGGCGCCCACGGTCGCGGTGCCCGTCGTGGGGTGCAGGACCGGGCCGTTGGCGGTCAGGGTGACCCGCTGGCCCGGCTTGATCCGGTCGGTGTCCGCGCCGTCCAGCAGCACCAGCTCGACGCCGTCGCCGCGGGTGACGTACGCGGCGGAGACGGTGTGCGGGACGGGCAGGAGGAGCAGGGCCGCGGCGGCTGCCGCCAGGGCGCCGGTGACCGTGGCCACGCGCAGGCGGGCGGCCCCGGCGGCACGCACCTCACCGGCCAGCCGGCGCGTTCCGCGGCCCAGGAAGTACAGGCCGTACGACACTCCGCAGGCGGCGAGGCTCACGCCGATCCAGCCGCCGCGCCGCAGCAGGTCGATCCACAGCTGGAGCGCGGTGGACAGCAGGTACAGCGGGAAGGCCATGCAGGCCAGGCCGTACCAGGTGGTCCAGCGGGTGGTCAGCTCGCGTTCGTAGCGGCCGCCGAAGAGGAGGCGGGCGAGCGCGCGGCGGGCGTCGGTGATGGCGCGGTCGCGCAGGTACGGGATGTCGGCGTGGCTCATCAGGGCGATGTAGCCGTCGAGCTTGATGAACGGCAGCAGGTTCAGCAGGCCGGTGAGGTAGCTGCCGAGGGCGAAGAAGACGAGGGTGGTCTTCAGGCTCCCTTCGGCGAGCGGCCAGGCGGCGAGGGCGGCGGCGCCGGCGAGGAAGGTCTGCACCGCCGGTCCGGCGAGGGCGACGTGGACGCGCTGGCGGCGTTTGGGCAGGCGCCAGGCGTCGGAGACGTCGCAGAAGAACGCCGGCATCAGGTAGAAGAGCATGATCCCGATACGGGACGGGCGGCCGCCGTAGCGGATCAGGGTCGCCGCGTGCCCCAGCTCGTGGATCGAGGTGCCGGCGATGAGGCCGAACAGGACGCCCAGGTACGTCAGTGGCGACAGCGGGCCGGAGAGCGCGCCCGTCACGAACGTGTTCTGCACGGCGAGCGCGGCGAGGCCGGCCAGCGCGGTCAGCAGGGCGGCGCCGATCAGGTACCGGTTGCCGAGGCGGACGAACAGCGGCTGCAGGGACTGCATCGCGCGGCCCGGACGCAGCAGCGTGAACTGGAAGGTGAACGGCGGGACCATCTTGAAGCGGCCCTCGCGGCGGGGGGCCGTCATCTCGCCGTCGTCGATCAGGCCGAGCTCGTCCAGGCGGCGGACGGCGAAGCCGACCATGGCGGCGGACCAGGTGCCGCCCATCAGGCGGGCGAGTTCCGCGTGGTCGCGCTCGCCGTCGAAGTGCTGGGCGAGACCGGCGACATCGGGGCTCACCCGGATGTAGCGCGGGCCACGCTGCAGCACCCAGGTGCCGCCGTCGCCCATGGGCGGGTGGATCTCGGTGCCCGGTGCGCGGTTCGGCCGCTGCGTGTGCGCGGCAGGCGCAGCGGGTGATGCGGTGGTGGCGCTCACGGTGGGTTCCTCACGGGTCGGTCGGGTCTCTTGGGGGGCGCCCCCCGCCTCGGCCCAGCTCATTCCTTTGCCGGAAGCAGGGCCGAGGCAGGATCTGCGGTGCTCGGTGTCACCGAAGACCTAGTGAGGGCTGCTCACTGGGGGTCGCGTTCCCTTGGTGCGGGGCTCGATCAGGTGAGGGCGATCGAGGTGGCGACGGCGGAGGAGACGCCGGCGCCGATGGAGACGCCGGTCCAGAAGCCGGGGGCCTCCAGCGCTTCGAGCTCCTGCATCTCCAGCTCGACGTCGGTGTCGACCGCGGTCTCGGCCGGGATGTCCGTCTTGATGTCAGCCATGTCCGTTTTCCTCTCTCGGAGTTGTGGTGGTGTGGGCGGGCTCGATCAGGTGAGGGCGATCGAGGTGGCGACGGCGGAGGAGACGCCGGCGCCGATGGAGACACCGGTCCAGAAGCCGGGGGCCTCCAGCGCCTCGAGCTCCTGCATCTCCAGCTCGACGTTGTTCTCGACGGCGGTCTCGGCGGGGACGTCCTTCTTGATGTCGGCCATGACGGCTTCCTTTCGTTTCAGTGGGTTGTGGGTGGTGGGTCGAGGTGGGGTCGGATCAGGTGAGGCTGAAGGCGACCGAGACGACCGAGATGCCGACGCTGACGCCCGCGGAGGTCGCCCAGCCCGGGGCCTCCAGGGCCTCCAGCTCCTGCATCTCCAGCTCGGAGTCGGCGGCGACGGCCTGCAGTTCGGTCTCGACGATGTGGTTCTCGCTCATGGTTTTCTCCCTTGGATTCGTTGGTGGTCGACGGTCGAGGGGGTGGCGATCAGGTGAGGCTCCAGGCGACGGAGACCAGCGAGACACCGACGCTGACGCCCGCGGAGGTCGCCCAGCCCGGGGCCTCCAGCGTCTCCAGCTCCTGCATCTCCAGCTCGGAGACGGCCAGGTCCTGCAGCTCGGTCTCGACGATGTTCTTCTCGCTCATGTGCTTCTCCTTCGTGTCGGGTCCCGGAGGGTCCGGGACCGCGTTCGGTGGGTTTCCGTCACGGGCGCCGGGCGGCGTCCGTGCGGGTCTGGGGGCCTCGGGCGGCGGGGGAAGGTGCGCCCGAGGCCGGCTCGGTGGCCTCGGTGAGGAGCGCGCGTACGTCGTCGGCGCTCAACTCGTCGAGGATGGGGAGGCCCGCTCCCCAGCCGCGCATGATGCGCGTGGTGGCCCGGTCGATCTGGCCGGCGTCGGCGTGCACCTCGCGGTCGACGCGCCAGTCGCGCATCAGCCGGAGCAGGCCGGCGGCCGGGTCGGCGGGCAGCCATGGGGCCGCTGTGCGCAGATGTGTCCACAGTCGGTGGATACGGGCGGGGCTGCCCAGCCGGGTGTCGCCGGCGAGGGTGTGCCGCCACAGCACCGGCCACAGGGCGGACACCGTGCGCATCTTGGCCAGGTTCAGGGTGGTCGACAGCTCGTTGGCCATCGCCCAGCACTTCACCGCGTACGGGCTGCGGCCGATGTTGATCCGGCCGATCTGGCTCTCGCCGCTCGACTCGGCGATCCGCAGCCGCAGTTCGGCGGGCACGGGCCGCTGTTCGGCGCGCAGGGCGGCCACTTCGTATCCGGCGACGAGCAGACGGGTGGCGAGGGACTCCACTTCCGCGTCCTGCTCGGGGAGGTCGGTGGCATCGCCCGCGTACGGGCTGACCGTGCGGAAGAGGGCTTCCAGGACGCCGTCGGCGATCAGCTCGCCGGGCAGGGTCTCGGTGGCCTCCGGTGCCCACAGCGCCGCGGTGGGCCGCAGGCAGGGTCCGGTGGCGAGGAGTTTGCCGCCGTCGCGTTCGAAGCAGGCGACCGTGCCCAGTTCGCTGCCCGTGCCGAGGGTGGTGGGGACGGCGAGGACACGGGCGCCGGAGCCGAGCGCGGCCGGCAGGACCAGGAAGCCGCTGCGCTGCGGGGCGGTGAGGTAGCGGGGGAAGTCGGGGTGGCGGGCGGACAGGGCGGCCAGTTTGGCGAAGTCCAGGGTGGTGCCGCCGCCGATGCCGATGACGAGCTCGTCCGGGGTCAGCCGGGCGGCCAGCTCGGCGACCGCGTCCAGTCCGGTGGGGCCGTCCAGGACGAGGCGGGCCGGAGTGATGCCGACGCTCTCGACCTGGGCGAGGATCCCGGTGGTCACGGGCTGGTCGGCGACCGCGGGGTCGGTGACCACGGTGACGGCTCGGGTGCCGTCCTTGCGCAGCCAGCCGGCCAGTTGGCCGATGCCGCGCAGCGGGGGCGCCGGGGGCACGAACGCGGGCCGGATCGCTCCCTTGCGGACCTTCGCCGGCCGCGTGGTGCGGTGCCGGGTGGTGCGGGTCGCGGCGGCGGTGGTCTCGGTGGGCACGGCAGCTCCTTGTGCTCTGCGTCGGATACGGTGGGGTGGCCTGCCCCGGCCCAGCTCATTCCTTTGCCGGAAGTGGGGCCGGGGCAGGTGGGCGGCCGATGCGAACCCCCGGGTCGCCGGGGGCGGTTGGGCCGCCGGGGTACGGCGGGTACGGCGGGGGCGCGGGCTCAGGTCGCGACGACGACCGAGACGCTGACGGCGGTGCCGATCGACACGCCGGTCCAGAAGCCGGGGGACTCCAGCGCCTCCAGTTCCTGCATCTCCAGCTCGGTGGCGTCGGTGGAGAACTCCTCGGTGGCGAACTGCTGCTCGGTCTGCGGGGTCTGCTTGCTCATGGTGGGTCTCCTTGGCGGGTCGGTCGGTGCGGGGTGGTCAGGGGGCGGGGTGATCAGGGGCGGGCGGCCGGAGCGGCGCCGGGGACAAGGGAGTTGAGGCCGGACTCCACGCAGGTCATGAGCTCGTCGACCTCCGCGTCGGAGTACGTCAGGCTCGGCACGAGCTGGATGCCCGCCGGGCCGGGGTGGACGATGGCGCCGGCCTTGCGGATCGCGGCCACCAGGTGGGCCACGCCGGGCGGCGAGAGCCGGTGGCCGCCGGGGCCGCCGATGTGCAGGGTGTGGAAGCAGCCGCGGCCGGAGGAGCCGGTGACCAGCGGGTGCCGTTCCACGAGGTCGGCGAGGGCCGCTTCGAGGCGGGCGGCGACCCTGCGGCCGGCGACGACCGCGTCCAGGCGCCGCATCTCGGCGATGGCCGCGCTGATCGCCGCGGACGGGATGGACGTGCCGCCCTGGGTCTCGGCGTGGGTGAGGATCGCGTCGTGGCCGGTGAAGGCGTCGGCGATCTCCTGCGAGAAGACGACCGCCGAGGCGGGGCAGGTGCCGTTGGTCAGGCCCTTGGAGGAGAGCAGGACGTCGGGCCGGCCGGGCCAGGTCTGCGAGGCGAAGAAGGTGCCGGTGCGGCCGAAGCCGGTGGCGACCTCGTCGGCGACCAGCAGGAACCCGGTCTCGTCGCGCAGCCGGACGAGTTCGGCGAGGTAGTCGTCGGTCAGCGGGATGGTCCCGGTGCCGAGGACCGGCTCGACCACGACGGCCGCGATCTGCCGCCCGCTGCGGGCGACGAGGTCCCTCAGTTCCGCCACGTCGTTGGGCGTGACGTGGCGGATCAGCCGCTGGTCGACGCCGTAGACGCGCTGGCCGAGGTCCTCGCCGGTGAGGGCGAAGCCGCCGAAGGTCAGTCCGTGGAAGCTGCCGCGCAGGGCGACCACCAGGTTGCGCTGCGGGCGGCCCTTCAGTGCGTGGTAGTGCCGTACGAGCTTCATCGCGGCGTCGTTGGCGACGCCTCCGCCGGTGGAGAGCAGGACCCGGCCGTAGTGCTCGGGGCCGCACACCTGGAGCAGGTCGTCGGCCGCCTTGCGGGCGTAGGTGTTCTCGAAGCGGAAGGAGTGCAGGTAGGAACCGTTCGCGGCGGCCTCGGCGACGGCCGCGGCGATCGCCTCGTTGCCGTAGCCGATCTGCACGTTCCACAGACCGCTGTCGGCGTCGAGGACCTCGCTGCCGTCGGCGAAGGTGATGCGGTGACCGCGGGCGCTCACCGCGCAGTTCGCGTCGTTGCCGTGGGTGCTCGGCGGGATCAGGTAGGGCCACAGGGCGTTGCTCATCGGGTGGCCACCGCCTTCAGCAGCGTCACGCGGTGCCGGTCGCCCATGCCGGTCAGCGGCCGGCGTCCGGCCACCGTCAGCCCGGCCTCGGCGAGCTCGGCCTCGATGGCGGCGATGCTCATCGTGCCGACCTCGTCGACGCACACGGTGACGGGACCGTCGGCGTCGGGCTCGGCGGGGGCGATCGTGACGTAGCGGTGGTCGGCGCCGGCCGGCCAGTACTCGTACAGGTCGTACGCCGTCCCGCTCGCGCCGCGCACCCGGGAGTGCACCTCGGTCGGGGCCTCGTCGTCGGCCCGCTCCATCACGGAGACCAGGAACTGTCCGCCCGGCACGAGATGGGCGGCCACCGCCCGGTACAGGCCGGCCCGGCCCTCGGCGTCCAGAAGGGACAGCGAGGTGGTGCCGAGGACGATGTGGCCGAAGCCGCGGCGCAGGTCGAAGGCGGCCATGTCGCCCTGGACGACCGTGCAGCGCTCCCGCATCGAGCGCGGGGCACTGGCCAGGCGTGCCTTGAGCAGGTCGAGCATGTCGGCGGACAGGTCGAGGGCGGTGACCTCGCGTCCGGTGGCCAGCAGCGGGAGGGTGAAGCGGCCGGCTCCGGCGGCCAGGTCGAGGACGGGGCCCTCGGTGCCGGTGCGGACGGCGGCCACGATGTCGCCGATCTCGAAGCCGTCGGCGGCGGCGAGGTCGTCGTAGACGGGGGAGCCCAGGGTGTCGTAGAGGCCGCAGAGCCGGGCGCGGTCGCCGAGGGCGGTGACGCGCTCGCCGCCGAGGCCGGGCGGGAGGGTGAGGACGGTCATCGGACACCTGCCGGTATGCGGGTGGTCGGGGTGCCCAGGGGCAGGCCGCGGTCGGTGAAGAAGGCACGGACCTGGTCCTGGACGTGGACGGGGAGGTGGTCGGTGGTGCCCGTCGTCACGCCCTCGACGGCGGTGGCGAAGGAGTGGTCCACGGCGAACACGCGGCCGCCGGCGACGACGTAGGCCTGTTCGGCGTTCCACAGGACCAGGGGGAGCGACGGGTCGCGCAGGTCGGCGTCGCCGGTGACGGCGGCGGCCAGGCGGTGGCCGAAGCCGGAGACCTTCAGGCCGCCGACGTCCTGGGCGGTCAGTGCGCGCAGCGCCTTGACAGCGGCCAGGTAGCGGCCGAGGAACGGTCGGGTCTGCAGGGCCGCGGTGCGCGCCTCCTCGGGCACGGCCGCGCCCAGGCTCACCGCGCACGGGGCCTCGCTGGCGGCGTTGACGTGCTCGTAGCGGGTGACGAGGGTCGCCAGGTCGTCGCCGACGGTGCCCAGCGGGGAGCCGGACGGCGAGGTGGAGACGCGTCCTTCGGCGTCGACGTACAGCCGCAGATCGGGGCCGTCGGCGTCGAGGGGGCCGCCGAGCGCGGCGGTGTCGGCGAGCAGGACCGCCGGTGTGATCAGGAACTCGGGGAACACACCCTCGTGCAGGGCGCGGTCGGCGTCGGTGAGGAAGGCGGAGAAGTCCTCCGTGCCGAAGACACGGATCAGGGTGGGACCGAGGACGGACATGTACGCGCTGGAGGCGTAGTCCTGGGTCTGGAGGTAGAAGTCCTCGCCCAGGGCGAAGTCCGCGCCGGGGTCGGCGAGGGAGCCGCCGTAGGGGATCGTGCCCTGCGTCGCCTCTTCCGTGCCGGGCACGAAGACGAGGGTGCCGGGGCCGGCCAGGCCGGAGGCGGTGACGGCGTCGAGGTGGCGGGCGTCGGCGAGGACGATCGTGGCGACGGAGCCCTCGGGGACGGTGGCCGGGCGGCGGCCGCCGGAACCCCACGACATGATGTGGTCCTTCGCGCGTCTGCGCGTGGGTGTGTCCATGGCTGTCTGTCCTGCTTGTCCTGTGTGGTGTGGGAAGGGCTGGGGAGAGGGGTGAGGGCGCGCTAGACGGCGCTGCGGAGGATCTCCGTGAGGTCGCCGATCGCCTCCTGGGTGCCGAACATCTTGTTGACGCCGGTGGTGTTGAGGACGATCTCGTCGACGCCGGCCTGCCGGTACTCGTCGAGCCGCTTGACGACCTCGTCGAGGTCGCCCGTGACGAAGGCGCCCGCGTCGACCGCGCCGCGTGCGACGGCGTGCACGTCCTGACCGTCGACCTCGACGCCGGCCCGCCTGAGCATGTCCAGGTAGTGCGGCGCCTGCAGGTGGGCATAGTTGCTCGCCAGCGCGAGCCGTTCGGGTGCGGTGTCCTCCCGGTGGAGGCCGACGGGGACCATGGCGACGATGCGCGGGCGGTCGGTGCGGCCGGCCCGGGCCATGCCCTCCTCGACCGCGGGCAGCAGCACCTCGCGCAGGTAGGAGGACGGGGTCAGCCAGGTGATGACGGTGTCGGCGACCTCGCCGGCGAGCCGCGCCATGCCCGGTCGCAGCACCCCCAGACCGACGTCCACGCGGGGCGCGGCGGCCGGGGCGAGCTGCGCCTGGAAGCGGTACTCCGGGCCGTCCATCCGCACCAACTCCCCGTCGAGGAGCCTGCGTACGGCGGTCACGTACTGACGGGCGACGGCCAGCGGCTTCGGGTACGGCGCTCCCAGCATGTTCTCCTGGAAGGCCGGGGCGCCCGGGCCGAAGCCCGCGATCACCGGGTGGCCGGTGGCGAGGGCGACCGAACGGGCCTGGTTGGCGGCCTCGAAGGGGTGCCGCAGCGGCATCAGGGTCACTCCGAAGCCGACCGGGACGCGGAACCCGGCTCCGGCCGCCCCGACGAAGGTCTGGTGGGGTTCCAGGAGCATCGACTGTCCCTGCCAGAGCCTCACGGCGGGCGTCCAGTTCACCAGGCCCGCGAACGGCAGCGTCTGCTCCAGGCGGCGCGGCACGAACGGGATAAGAACCGAATAGTCCGTCATAGCGGCATATATCTCTCTCGTTTGAGGGCAGGGAAGGTCCTGGACGGGCGGGGCTGAGGTGACCGGGTCCTTGCGGCTCGGAGGCCGGAGTCCTGGAGGCCAGAGCCCTGGCGGCCGGAGTCCTGGCGGCCGGAGTCCTGGCGGCCGGAGTCCTAGTCGAGCGGAGCGGTGCCCCAGTCGTGGTTGCCGCCGTTGAGGACGTCGACGATCGGGTCCAGGACGTCGCCCGGGAGCGAGGGGACGTGGGGCAGGGCCGGCAGGTTCGGCATCCGCAGGTGGGCGGAGACCGACGCCGCCTGGTGGTGGCTCGCGGGCCGGGCCTCGGCGGCCTGGGCGGTGCCCTGGGCCGTCAGGGCGAGGACGCCGGCGGCGAGCAGGGTCGCGGTGGCGCGGGCGCCGGTGCGGACGAGGCGGGCGGCGGTGGTCCTGGTGGTGGCAGCAGAGCGGTTCATGACTTTCCCCCTGAAGTGCGAATGGTCGGTGCTGTCCGCAAGGGGCCGGTTCCCGCCTGAGGTCCGTTCTCTTGCGGTCTGGCCTCCTTGCGAGAACAACTCTGCCGTGACGCCCGCCCCCGAACGAGACGCAGATCGTGCAACTTGCTGCGGCCCGCTCGTGCCGTTTCCTGCACGCCCCGCGGCGACCGACGACGTGGCACGGCCATGGCGCCAGGGGCGGAACACGAGGTATGTCTTGGTGGCGAGATCATGACCAGGTCGTGCAGGGGGAATCCATGACGCAGCCAAGTCTTCAGTTCCTCGGTGTGGGCAGAGAGGAGGAGGACGCCTACCGCCGGCTTTTGCGGGACGGTGCGACGAACCCTGACCAGGTTGTCGCCGACGTCTCCGCGGAGACCGCCGACCAGCTCGTCGAGCTGGGGATCGCCACCCGTACCCACACCGGGTCGCTGCGGCCCGTACCACCCGCGCGGGCCGTGGAGCGGCTCATCGAGCGCCGACTGGACCGGCTGCGGGGCGAGTTGGAGGACGCCGCCGAGGCCGACGGCATCGTGGACTCGCTGCGCGCGGAGCGGGAGGCGGTGACCGCGCTGCCGTCCGCGCCGTCCGAGGCGCCGACCGTGCAGCAGATCGAGGGTATGGAGGCCGTACGGGCCGTCATCGACGAACTCACCTTCTTCGCCCGCACCGAGAGCCTGACCACCAATCCGGGCGGCATCATCACGCCCGAGTCCGCGGACTTCTCACGCCCCATCGACCTGCGGATCCTGCGCCGCGGGGTGCGGATGCGCACCCTCATGGCGGCACCCGCGCTGGACGATCCGACCACGCTGTCCTATCTGCGGGAGCTCGCGGCGAAGGGGGCGGAGATCCGGATCTCGCACCAGCCCCTGGAACGCATGATCATCTGCGACCGGGCCGCGGCCCTCACGCCCATCGACCCGGCCGACACCTCCAAGGGCGCGCTGCTCACCCGCGAACCCGGTCTCGTCGCCACCCTCGTCACCCTCTTCGACCGGATGTGGGCGATGGCGCAGGAGCTGCCCGCTCAGGACGACGACCTGCCCACCGAGATCGAGCGGCGGATCCTGCGGACCCTGTACGCCGCGGACAAGGACGAGAGCGGGGCGCGGGACCTGGGCATCTCCGTGCGGACGTATCGCAAGCACGTCGCCTCGCTGATGACCCGGCTCCAGGCCACCAACCGCTTCCAGGCGGCGCTGCTCGCCCGGGAGCGGGGGTGGTTCTGAGGTTCCCGGGCCGTCAGGGGGCCGCGGGTACCGTGTGGCCGAAGCGGAGCAGGTTGGCCGGGTCGTAGGTCGACTTGTCCTTGCGCAGACGGTCGTACACCTCCGGGGTCCAGGCCCGGGCCCGGTCGGACTCGTCGCCGGGGGTGCCGTGGATGTTGATCATCGTGCGGCCCGTGCCGTAGGGGGCCATCGCCGTGTTCAGGGCGGCGGTGGCCCGTTCTATGGCCGCGGCTGCCGGTGGGGCGGCCAGGACGCCCACCGTCTCCAGGATGTAGTGCGCGTCCCGGGCGCAGATCGCGTCCTCCACGCGGGCGGGGCGGGCGAGGGCGCCGCCCATGTGGCGGATCTCCACCAGCAGCAGGGGGCAGTCGGGAACCTCGGGGCCCACCTGCTCCAGGAAGGTGCGGATGGCGTCGGGGGGCAGGTCGCGCAGCAGGGCGCACGACTCGCGGGCCGGCAGCGGGTCCTGCGGCTCCATGTGGATACGGTCCAGGGCGGCGTACGGCATTTCCTCCACCGTGTCGACCGCCACCGGCGCCGCCGCGCGGATCGGGGCCAGCAGGCGCTGCCCCTCGGCCGGGTCTCCGGGCCAGGCGATCGCGACACGGGCCCAGAAGCCGCCCCGCAGCGGTTCGGGGATCTCCGGGATGGGCGGCAGGCGCAGCAGGGTGAAGGCGCTGCACATCTCGTCCGGGACGGTCCGCGTCCAGTCGGCCCAGGCGCGCAGGACGGCCTCGGTGTGCTCGCCGGGGCAGTAGACGCCGCCGCCGAGGATCGTGGACAGCGGCAGCAGCTCGCAGACCATGGAGGCCACCACGCCCATGGTGCCCTTGCCGCCGCGCAGGGCCCAGAACAGCTCCGGTTCGTGCTCGGGGTCGCTCTCGCGGAGCGTGCCGTCGGGCGTGACGACCTGGAAGGAGCGGACCAGGTCGGCCGCGTAGCCGTACGCCCGGCCCATGACGGGGAGCCCGCCGCCGAGCGTGTAGCCGACCGCGCCCGCGTCGGTGGACGTGCCGGTGAGCGCGGCGAGCCCGTGCGGCGCGGCCGCCTCCAGGACGTGCCGCCATTTCGCCCCGGCCGCGACGGTCGCCAGGCGCTGGTGCGGATCGACGCGTACGTCGGTCATGCGGGCCGTGCTGATCAGCAGGCCGTGGTCGATGGGGAAGTTCGCGCCGTGGCCCGTCGACTGGACCGCGACCGGGGTGCCGGTGGCCGACGCCCAGCGCAGGGCCGTCACGAGGTCGTCGACGCCCGTCGCGCCCACGACCACGTCGGGGGTGTGCAACGCGGCCAGGTTGAAGCCGGTGACCTCCTCGGCGTAGCCGTCGTCGCCGGGGCGCAGGACCGGGCCGTGGATCTCGGACAGGGCGAACCGGTCGGGGGTGTTGTGGTGGGTGGCGGTCATCGCGTCCTCCGTGGTGCGCGTACGTACGGAGGGACGGCGGCGGCGAGGCGGGAGGGGCGGGGCCGTCGGGGTCCTTGCGTGCGGGGGCCGGTGCGGCCCTGGGGTCTCCTCCTCAGGATGGACCCGGCGGGTGGGGGGCCGCATGTGGGCGGCCGCGGCCCGCTCCGCCGCCGACGGCTCGTCGGCAAAGGCGCCGCCGGGGCGGGCGTAGCGTAGGTGGCATGACGACGTACGGATCCTTCCCCGGCACGCGGCCGCGGCGTCTGCGGACCACCCCCACCATGCGGCGCATGGTCGCCGAGACCAGGCTGCACCCGGCCGACTTCATCCTCCCGGCCTTCGTGCGCGAGGGCGTCAGCGAGCCGGTGCCGATCGACGCCATGCCGGGCGTGGTCCAGCACACGCGGGACAGCCTGAAGAAGGCGGCGGCGGAGGCGGTGCAGGCCGGTATCTCCGGGATCATGCTGTTCGGGGTGCCCGAGGAGGAGAAGAAGGACGCCCTCGGGACGCCCGGGACGGACCCGGACGGGATTCTCCAGGTCGCCATCCGCGATGTGCGGGCCGAGGTGGGGGACGACCTCCTCGTCATGTCCGACCTGTGCCTCGACGAGACCACCGACCACGGGCACTGCGGGGTGCTGGACGCGGAAGGGCGCGTCGACAACGACGCGACCCTGGAGCGGTACGCCGAGATGGCGCAGGTGCAGGCCGACGCAGGCGCCCATGTCGTCGGGCCCAGCGGAATGATGGACGGGCAGATCGGGGTCGTCCGGGACGCCCTCGACCAGATCGGCCGGGAGGACGTGGCCGTCCTCGCCTACACCGCCAAGTACGCCTCCGCGTTCTACGGCCCCTTCCGGGAGGCCATCGCCTCCTCGCTGAAGGGCGACCGCAAGACGTATCAGCAGGATCCGGCGAATGTCCGCGAGTCCCTGCGCGAGCTGGCCCTCGACCTGGAGGAGGGCGCCGACATGGTGATGGTGAAGCCCGCCGGTCCCTACCTCGACATCCTCGCCCGGGTCGCCGACGCGGTGGACGTGCCGGTCGCCGCCTACCAGATCTCCGGCGAGTACTCGATGGTCGAGGCCGCCGCCGAGAAGGGCTGGATCGACCGGGACCGGGCGATCATGGAGACCCTGACCGGCATCAAGCGGGCGGGGGCGCGCAACATTCTGACGTACTGGGCGGTCGAGGCCGCGCGCCGGCTGGGCTGACGCCGCTCTCGCGGGCGGCTGCCGGGCTACGGTTCCGGCTCGTTCCGGCCTCGGATCGATCAAGGGCTGACATCGGAACGTGCTCGGTTCGGCAACGGCCGGAACTCGGTTCGGGGAACGTTCGGCGGCCGCCCCGGGAGTCCGTGGGGATCACACGGCGATCTTCAGTGGTTCTGTCCGGAAATCGACGGCCCGTGGCGGGGGCGATTTGGGAAGTGGACCCTGTCCGGCTCGACGAGCTGCACGAATCAAGTGAATTGACGAGTTCTCGCCCTCATCCCTACGTTCTGCGCCTGGCCTGATCCGTTCTGGAGGGGTCTCACGTTCGATCCCTGGGGGGATGCAATGAGCTGGTTCATCGAGGCGCTCAAGAAGTACGCGGTCTTCGGCGGGCGTGCGCGTCGCAAGGAGTACTGGATGTACATGCTGTTCAACAGCATCTTCTACATCGTGTGCATGGGCGTCGGCTTCGCGATCGACTTCACGGCCCTCGCCGGCATCTTCGCGGTCGCGACCCTGCTGCCCAGCCTGGGCGTCACCATTCGCCGGCTGCACGACACGGGCCGCTCCGGCTGGTGGGTCCTCATCTCGGTGATCCCGCTCGTCGGCTTCATCGTCATGCTGGTCTTCACGTGCTCGGACAGCGAGGCGGGCCAGAACAAGTACGGCCCGAACCCGAAGGAGCTCGCGGCGTTCGCGTAATGCCGTTCGCCGCGTGACCTGTGCTTCATGGCATGGAGGCCGCCTGGACGCCGTCCGGGCGGCCTTTCGCGTCTCCGAGGCCCCGGTGGGCGGTCGGCTCCTGGTGGGCGGTCGGCTTCTGGTGGGTGGACGGGCCCTCGTCGCGCAGGCCCTCGCCGTCCTCGCACGCGGTCAGCGTGAGCGAGGCGATCGCCACCAGCGTGGCGGCGAACAGCCGGGCGCGGTGGTGACGGGCGGGCGGTGCGGACGCGGACATGGGGTGGCCCTCTCCATGGGTGGGGTTGGCGTCGGGGCTCAGCCTGCGCGATCACTCGTCCCCGCCGCCACCTTCGGCCGGGAATTCGGGACGCCCGAGTAGGGGGGCCGCTGCTGACCTGCGGGGATGGCATGTCCCGCAGCGTCGGCGCGGGACACCTGAGGCCGGAGAGTGCGGCGGCGGGCGTCGCCGACGGCGGCGTGAGGTCCGCATCCCGGAAATCTGCTTGTAGGTGGCATGCAGTTCTCTAGGCTGCCCGGCACGAGCCGACGCCCGTGTCGCCGCAGCCGAAGGAGCCGTGTCATGACCGTCATCGAGCCCGCGCCTCACCACAGCGCAGTCGCCGTCCCGCCGCCGCTTGCCGCGCGGGCCGGGGCGGTCGGCGGCTCGCCCGTACGGGACATCCTGGCCGTCACCGCGCGCCCCGAGGTCATCAACTTCGCGGGCGGACTCCCGGCCCCGGAGCTGTTCGACCGGGAGGGCATCGCGGCCGCCTTCCGTGACGTGCTCGCCGAGACGCCGGCGCAGGCGTTGCAGTACTCCATGACCGAGGGCGAACCGAGCCTGCGCACCGGGCTCGCCGCACGGCTGTCGGCGCGGGGCCTGGCGACCGGCGCCGACGACCTCCTCGTCACCACCGGCTCCCAGCAGGGCCTGTCGCTCCTGGCCGGCGCACTGGTGGACCCCGGGGACACGGTCCTCGTCGAAGACCCCTGCTATCTGGCGGCACTTCAGGTCTTCGGCCTCGCGGGAGCGCGGATCGTGGCCGTGCCGGGAGACGCGGACGGCGTGGATCCGCGGGCGCTGGAGGAACTGGTCGTGCGGGAGCGGCCGAAGCTCTATTACACCGTCCCCACCTTCCAGAACCCGACCGGCAGAACCCTGCCCGTCGAGCGCCGGGCCACCGTCGCACAGGTCGCCGCCCGGTGCGGGGTGTGGATCGTCGAGGACGACCCGTACGGCGAACTCCGGTACGAGGGCGAGCCCGTGCCCTGGATCGCCTCGTACCCGGGAGCGGAGGACCGCACCGTGCTCCTCGGCTCCTTCTCCAAGGTGATGGCGCCGGGCATGAGACTGGGCTGGCTGCGCGCGCCCGCCGCCCTGCGCCGCGCGTGTGCCGTCGCCAAGCAGGCCGCCGACCTGCACACCCCGACCGTCAACCAGTTCGCCGCCGCCCGCTGCCTCACCGGCCTCGACGCACACCTGGCCCGTGTCCGGGACGTCTACCGCGAACGCCGCGACGCCATGCTGGCGGGCCTGCCGGGGGCACTCCCGGAGGGCACGACCTGGAACCGGCCCCAGGGCGGCATGTTCCTCTGGGCCCGCCTGCCCGAGGCGTACGACACGACGGCCCTGCTCCCGCAGGTGGTGCGGCAGGACGTGGCGTACGTCCCCGGAGCGCCCTTCTACGCCGGTGAGCCCGACCGGTCGACGCTGCGGCTGTGCTTCGTCACGCAGACGCCGCAGGAGATCGAGGAGGGGCTCAGGAGGCTGGGGCAGGGGCTGCGGTCCTAGGGCCAATGATCCAGGACGGGTCGTGCTACGGACCGCAGACGGGCCCGGGCCTACCTTCCTAGGGTGCAGTCATGTCCGACAACTTGCGGTTCGATCTCGATGCGTATCTCCGGCGGATCGGCTGGGAGGGGGAGCGGCGGGCCGACCTGGCGACGCTGCGGGGAGTGCACCTGGCGCATATGCGGGGCATCCCCTTCGAGAACCTCGACGCCCTGCGGCGCACGGCCCCCTCCCTCGAACCGGCCGACCTGATGGCCAAGTTGGTCCACAGCCGCCGTGGCGGCTACTGCTACGAGCACAACACCCTGTTCGCGGGTGTGCTCGAGACGCTGGGCTTCAAGGTGACCCGGCTGGCCGCGCGCGTCGTCGTGGGAGCGGACCGCATCGAGAGCCGGCCGCGCACCCACATGGCGCTCCTCGTCGAGGCTCCCGGCGATCCGCAGCCGTATCTCGCGGACGTCGGCTTCGGTGCGATCGGCGCGCTGCTGGAGCCGGTGCCGCTGACGGCCGGTGTCGAGTTCCGGGACGCGGAACGCCGGCACCGGCTCGTCCACGTGCCGCACGACGGGCCGCTGGACCTGTGGCTGCTCCAGGCCCAGGACCAGGTGAAGGGCGACTGGGCCGACCAGTACGCCTTCACGGTGGAGCCGTTCGAGAAGCCGGACTTCGAGGTCATCAACTGGCACATCGGCACCAACCCGCGCTCGCCCTTCACCCAGCGCGTCTACGTCCAGAGCATCACCGCCGAGCGCCACCTCCTCCTCGACGCCCGGCTTCTGACGGAGACCCGGGCGGACGGGACGGTCGTGGAGCGCGAGGTGACCGAGGAGGCGGAGGCGCGGCGGCTGCTGGCGGAGGAGTTCGGGATCGACGCGCCGGACGGGATGCGGCTGCTGCCGTAGTCGGGGCGCTCGGTCAGTCCCACCAGAAGTGCCAGGCCGGCTGGTCGAGGAGCTGGTTCTCGGCGTAGGCGCGGAGGGTCGTGTCACGGCCCTGCCAGATGGTGTCCGGGCAGAACGCGAAGTGCTCGGCGGCCAGGGCCTGCGCCTCGGCGGGCGTGGTGGGCGGGGCGGCGACCGACACCAGCAGGGTGTCGAAGCCGAGGGCCACGACCCGTATGCCGAACCGGTCCTCCCAGGAGCGCAGCACCGCGGACAGCCGGCCGGTGTCGCTCTCGTGGTTCGCCGGGCCCGTCCAGCCGATCGCCGTCGGGATGTCGGCGCTGCGGCGGGCCGGGACGAGGGCGAGGCGGGGGTCCTTGAGGGGGCCACCGCCGTCGAGGAGGGAGCCCACGACGTCGGAGGCGACGGATTCGGGGTCCGGGACGGCGCCGGGACGCTGGGTGCCTGCCGGACCGGGCCAGCCCGTGTCCTCGGACTGCGTGTCTTCGGACTCCGTGTCTTCGGACTGCGTGTCCTCCGGTGCGTACTCCTCCCAGAACTCCGCCAGCACCTCCTCGGCGTCGTGATCCCCCGGATACGACATCTCTCCCGGCATCAACTCCCACAGCTCCGGCCCGCCGTGACCGGCACCGACCTCGAGGAGCACCGGGAGCAGGCCGGCGGCCGGTGCCGTCCGCCGGAGCGCGGCCCAGCCGCCGGGAGCGGCCCGGCCGTCCGCCAGCCACAGCAGCGGCTCGCGCCACGCCCCGTCACCGGTCGCGTCCAGCAGCCGCCCGGGCGGGAGTTGGAGGCCGAGGGCGGCGCCCGTGGGGTCGGTGGTCAGCCTCGGCAGGGGATTCGGAAGTGTCGCCATGTCGGTGACTGTAGGCGGCGGCACTGACAACGAGCGGTGCCTCACCCGGCCACCCGGCCGGTGAAGCACTCCGCCGCGCCGCCCGTCGCCGGCCGGAAGCAGGCCCGGACGACGGCTCCAGGCCGAACCGCCGTCATGGGGGTGTAGACGTAGGCGTCCGCGTCGGCGGCGTCCTGGACCTCCGCGCTGCGGACGCCACGTCCGAGACCCTCATGGCCTTCCTCACCGTCACGACCGTCACGACCGTCGCGCCCGTCCCGTCCGGCCGCCGTCATCTCGACCCGGTCGCCGACCCGCGTCCCCCACATCCGGGCCCAACTCGCCCCGCACTCCTCGCTGTAGCGCAGTTCCATCGAGGCGCCGGCCGCGGTGCGGTGGGAGGCGAGGGTCGCCGGGGCGGAGGCGCACTTCATGTCCATCGGGCTCCTGGCCTCACAGGCCGCTCCCCGGCAGCGCGGCTCGGTCACGGCCGAGGGCGGCGACAGGGACGACCGCGCTTCACCCTCCCGGTGCGGCAGCAGCAGGACCACCGCGGCGACGCCCCCGACCACCACGGCACACACCGACGCGAGCACCGCCAAGGCCGCCGCACCCCGGTGAACGGCGGTGTCGCCGACGCTGTCACCAGGACATGCCGTCTCCCGCGGTGGCGGGGCCGGAGGCAGGGATCGCCGCCCCCGCGCCGCCCGCCCGCTCCACTCCGACTCCGCGATCTCCCACAGGGCCAGACAGCGCCCCTCCGGCTCGCCGGCGAGGCGGCACAGCTCCGCCACCGCGTCGCGCGGAGGCAGCGTCCGGCCGTTGAGGTAGCGGTCCCAGGAGGACTTGCTGAACGCCGTCTTCGCCGCGAGGCCGACCAGGCTCAGGCCGGTGCGTGCCTTCAGCTCCCGCAGGGCGGTGGCCAGTTGGGCCCATTCCGGCGACGGTGCCGTCATCGCCGTAGCGCCTTCCAGGTGTGCGGCCCGACGACGCCGTCCACGACCAGCCCCGCCCGCTCCTGGAACCGCCTGACCGCGCCCTCCGTCACCGGCCCGAAGATCCCGTCGACGGCGCCCGGCGAGATGCCCGCCCTGTGCAGCAGACACTGCACCTCGGCCACCTCCGGCCCGGCATGGCCGTCCGCCACGATGGCGTCCCGGGTGCGGCTGTTGCCCGTGTACCAGCGGCCGTCGATCCGCTCGGCCCGGCAGGTGTACCCGGGCGGGTCCGACGCCCGTGCCGACGCGGCGACGGGATCCGTCACGCCCACCTCCGCCTGGCCGCCCAGCCGTACGACGAGCAGGACCGCCGTGGAGAGAGACAGCACCAGCGACACCGCCCCCGCCACGAGCGCGACCCGCACCGAACCCCCGGCAGATCTCGCCCCGTTGACCTCGGCCGACAGGATCTCCCGTGCGGGTGCCGGTGCCGGTGCGGGTGCCGGTGCCGGTCCCCGCGACGGTTCCGCCGGTTCGGGCACGGAAACGGCCGCCGTGGTCACCGTCCCGCGCCCCTTCCCCCACGCCTCCGCGGCGACCTCGCGCAACGCCAGCAACCGGGTCGGATCCTCGCCCCCGACCCCGGCCAGCGCCTCGACGGCCTCCCGGGGTGGCAGCGACCTGCCGCCCAGATACCGTTCCCAGGACTTCGGGCTGTACCCCGTCCTGGCCGCGAGCTGCCGCAGGCTCAGCCCGCTGTGATCCTTCAACCGGCGTAACCGCACCACCAACTGCCGCACCCGCGGATCCAGTTCCGCGGGCAGCGCTGCCCAACGCGACATGTTCCCCCCATTCGCGTTCACGGTCGGGCCCGCGGTCCGTGGTCGGCGTCCCCGCGCCCGTCCGCATTCTGCACCAGCTCCCGGCGCCCCGTACCGGAAGCGGGCTCCCGCACCGGTACGGAATCGGCCACCGCACGCTCCCGCCGTCCCGCCACGTCGTCACCGCGGACGGCGTCCGCACAGGTCACAGGAGGGGACGTCCCGCGGTGACGTCACTTCCGCGGCAATTGTGGCAAACCGTGCCGTCCGCCCCGCACTCTCGACTCGCCGGCCCGGCAGCAGGGCCAGGCACCACCCGACCCACAGCGAGAGGTACACGCATGCGACCCAATGTGTGGACGAGGACCCTCGTCAGCGTCAGCGCCGTCGTCGGCCTTGCCGCAGGCAGCCTGGCGACCGCGGGCACCGCCTTCGCGGCACCGGACACGAAGCCGGCCGTCAGCTCCGAGGTCTCCGTCCTCGCGGTGAACAACCTCGGCCTGACCGTCGCCGAGGCGAAGAAGGTACAGGGCTGGCTGAAGCAGTACTGGGGCTACACCGGCGCGATCGACGGGCAGCTCGGCACCAATAGCTGGAAGGCGTTCCAGCGCTGCCTCAAGCAGTACTGGGGCTACAACGACGCGATCGACGGAATCGTCGGCCCCAACACGATCAAGGCACTGCAGCGCCTGCTGAAGGCCCACTGGGGCTACACCGGCGCGATCGACGGGATCGCCGGACCGGGCACCAAGGCCGCGTTCAAGCGGTTCGCCAACGCGCACTGATCCCCGGCCCTGAGCCGGACGACCGCGGCCCGTCCTCTCCGCGAGGAGGAGGACGGGCCGGACCAGTGGCGCAGACGCTCAGAGCCGCTCGGGCGTCCGGATCCCCAGCAGGGCCATGCCCTGGTGGAGGGTCCGGGCCGTCACGTCGCACAGGAACAGACGGTTCTCCACCTGCGCGGGCGAGTCGGCCTTCAGCACCGGGCACTTGTCGTAGAACGACGTGTACAGCGACGCGAGCTGGTACAGGTATGCCGTCATCTTGTGCGGGGCGTACTCCGCGGCCGCCTCGAAGACCGTGTCTCCGAACGCGTCCAGGTGCAGACCGAGCGCCCGCTCCGCCGGGGCGAGTTCGAGCTCGGGATGCGCGGCCGGCTTCGTCTCGCCCGCCTTGCGCAGGATCGACTGGATCCGGGCGTACGCGTACTGCAGGTACACGCTCGTGTCGCCGTTCAGCGACACCATCTGGTCCAGGTCGAACTTGTAGTCCCGGTTCGGCGACGTCGACAGGTCCGCGTACTTCACGGCACCGATGCCGACCTGCGCGGCCCGCTCCTGGATCTCGGCCTCGGTGAGGTCCTGCGCCTTCTCCCGGACGACCTCGGCGGCCCGCTGCACCGCCTCGTCCAGCAGGTCCTCCAGTCGTACGGTCTCGCCCTCACGCGTCTTGAACGGCTTGCCGTCCGCGCCGAGCACCGTGCCGTAGCCCATGTTGTGCGCGGTGACGTCGTCGCCGAGCCAGCCCGCCCGGCGGGCCGTCTCGAAGACCATCTTGAAGTGGAGCGACTGGCGTACGTCCACGACGTACAGCAGCGTCGTCGCGTGCAGGTCGACGACGCGGTCGCGGATCGCGGTCAGGTCGGAGGCCGCGTAGCCGAAGCCGCCGTCGGCCTTCTGCACGATCAGCGGGACCGGCTGGTCGTCCTTGCCGCGGATGTCGTCGAAGAACACCACGAGCGCGCCCTCGGAGCGCACCGCGACGCCCATCTCCTCCAGGAGGCGGGCGGTCTCGGGCATGCCCTCGTTGTACGCGGACTCGCCGACGATCTCCTCGTCGCGGATCTCCATGTCCAGCTTCTCGAAGACCGAGTAGAAGTAGACCTTCGACTCGTCCACGAACTGCTGCCAGAGTTCGAGCGTCTCCTTGTCGCCGGACTGCAGGGCGACGACCCGCTTGCGGGCCCGCTCCTTGAAGTCCTCGTCCGAGTCGAAGACGGCACGCGACGCCTTGTACACCCGGTTGAGGTTCGACATGGCCTGCTCGCCGTCGACGTCCTCCGGCGGGGCCAGCTCGCCGGGGTGCTCGAACAGGTACTGGATGAGCATGCCGAACTGGGTGCCCCAGTCGCCGATGTGGTGCCGGCCGATCGTCTTCTCGCCGGTGAAGTCGAGCATGCCGCGCAGGGCGTCACCGATGACCGCCGACCGCAGGTGGCCGACGTGCATCTCCTTCGCCACGTTCGGCTGGGCGTAGTCGATGACCGTGACGCCCGGGTTCTGCTTCAGCGGCACGCCGAGGCGCTCGCCGTCCGCGTGCCGCGCGGCGAGGTTCTCGGTGATCGCCTTGTCGGCGATCGTGATGTTGAGGAAGCCGGGGCCGGAGACCTCGACGTCCTTGATCACGTCACCGGTGACGACGTTGCCGACGACCTGCGTCGCCAGCTCGCGAGGGTTCGACTTGGCCTTCTTGGCGAGGGCCAGGATCCCGTTGGCCTGGAAGTCGGCCCGGTCGCTGCGTCGCAGCAACGGGTCCGCGTCGGCCTCCGGCCGGATGGCCGAGAGGGCGTTCGCGAGACGCTGCCGGACTTGATCGGTGAGCGACGTGACCGAGGTCATGGGATGGGTGCCGTTCTCCTCGTGGGAATCGATAGACACGCTCAGTATCCCATGGGGGGTAAAGCGGTTTTCCCGGGCGCGATGCCGTCTGGGAGAATGGGGCGTCAGCCGTGGACCGTACGGCTGCCCTGGAGAAAGAAGGACGTGCCGATCGTGGCTCAGAGCACCGAGACCACCGACTGGGTCTCCCGTTTCGCGGATGAGGTCATCGAGGAGTCGGAGCGTCGGGCCCCGGGCAAACCGGTCGTCGTCGCGTCCGGACTCTCCCCCTCCGGCCCCATCCACCTCGGCAACCTGCGCGAGGTCATGACCCCACACCTCGTCGCCGACGAGATCAGGCGGCGCGGGTACCAGGTGCGCCACCTGATCTCCTGGGACGACTACGACCGCTACCGCAAGGTGCCGGCCGGGGTCGACGGGATCGACAAGACATGGACCGAGCACATCGGCAAGCCGCTGACCTCGGTGCCCGCGCCCAAGGGCTCGCCCTACCCGAACTGGGCCGAGCACTTCAAGGCGGCCATGGTCGCCTCGCTCGCCGAGCTCGGCGTGGAGTTCGACGGGATCAGCCAGACCGCGCAGTACACCTCCGGGGTGTACCGCGAGCAGATCCTGCACGCCATGAAGCACCGCGCTGAGATCGACGCCGTTCTCGCGCAGTACCGCACCAAGCCGAAGACCGGGCCCAAGACGCCGCAGAAGCCCGTCGACGTGGCCGAGCTGGAGGCCGCCGAGGGCTCCGGCGCGGCCGGCGAGGACGACGGCAGCTCCGGCTCCGCCGGGTACTTCCCGTACAAGCCCTACTGCGGCAACTGCGAGAAGGACCTCACCACCGTCACCTCGTACGTCGACGACACCACCGAGCTGTCGTACACCTGCGACGCGTGCGGCTTCGCCGAGACCGTCCGGCTCAACGAGTTCAACCGCGGCAAGCTGGTCTGGAAGGTCGACTGGCCCATGCGCTGGGCCTACGAGGGCGTCGTCTTCGAGCCCAGCGGCGTCGACCACTCGTCGCCGGGATCGAGCTTCCAGGTGGGCGGGCAGATCGTCGGGATCTTCGGCGGCAAGCAGCCCATCGGGCCCATGTACGCCTTCGTCGGCATCAGCGGCATGGCCAAGATGTCGTCGTCGCTCGGCGGGGTGCCCACCCCGGCCGACGCGCTGAAGATCATGGAGCCGCAGATCCTGCGCTGGCTGTACTCCCGGCGCAGGCCCAACCAGTCCTTCAAGATCGCCTTCGACCAGGAGATCCAGCGCCTCTACGACGAGTGGGACAAGCTCGACGCCAAGGTCGCCGACGGCTCCGCGCTGCCTGCCGACGTCGCCGCGCACTCCCGCGCGGTGCGCACGGCGGGCGGCGAGCTGCCGAGGACGCCCCGGCCGCTGCCGTACCGGACGCTCGCGTCCGTCGCCGACATCACCGCCGGGCACCAGGACCAGGCGCTGCGCATCCTCTCCGAGCTGGACCCGCACCACCCGCTGGCCACGCTGGACGAGGCACGGCCCCGGTACGACAAGGCCGAGGCGTGGATCAACACGCACGTGCCCGCCGACCAGCGCACCATCGTCCGGGACGAGCCCGACGCCGAGCTGCTGAAGTCCCTCGACGAGGCGTCCCAGCAGTCACTGCGGCTGCTCCTCGACGGGCTCGCCGAGCACTGGTCGCTCGACGGACTCACCCACCTCGTGTACGGCGTGCCCAAGGTGCAGGCCGGGTTCTCCGCGGACGCCACGCCCAAGGAGCTGCCGCCGGAGATCAAGACCGCCCAGCGGTCGTTCTTCGCGCTGCTGTACCACCTGCTGGTCGGCCGGGACACCGGGCCGCGGCTGCCCACGCTGCTGCTCGCGGTGGGGCAGGAGCGGGTGCGGGCCCTGCTCGGGGAGTAGCTCGCATGACAAAGGGCCCTGTTCGCAGGGCCCTTTGTCATGTGATGTGCCATGCGATGTGTCAGGCGATGTGGTCCTCTTCCAGCTCCGTGTTGAAGCGGTTCTGGAAGCGTTCCGTGAGGGTCTTCAGCTCACTGACGCTCAGCGTCCTGCCGTACGTCGCCTGGATGTTGTCGCCCAGGACACGGGGCGTGGGAAAGCTGCCGTCGATCGACTGCCGGAAGACCTGGTAGTAGTCCTCCTCGGTCGGATCCGAGGGCTCCGGAGGGCCGCCGCCCTCACCGAGCCGGCGGGTGCGGTTGCCGGTCACGGGGATCGGGAAGGTGCCGGTCTCCTCCGGAGCGGGCTCCTGGGCCGGCGGCTCCTCCTGGTACTGGTCCTGGTACTGCTCCGCCCGGAGCTGCTCCTCGTACCAGTCCTCGTAGTGCTCCTGAGGGTCGTACGAGGGGTTGTAGCCGCCGTGGTACTCGACCTGGCGAGGGGTGTTGAACCAGTCCTGCACATACTCCGGCTGCTCGGGACTGGGCGTACCGGCCGACTTCGGGCGCTGCTCGCCGGCCGGCGTCGAGCGCTGGGGCACGGGAACCGCCCCGACGGCAGGACCGATCGCCGCCGCGTCCGTCTCCGGCGCCGCGTCCAGAGCCTGCTTCGGCGCCGGAGGCAGCAGCGCCGGCTCGATGCCGGCCGCCGCCAGGCCCGCCGGGGCCGTCTCCGCCAGCGGGACGCCGTAGCGTGCCAGCCGCAGCGGCATCAAGGACTCCACCGGCGCCTTCCTGCGCCACGCGCGGCCGAAGCGGGAGCGCAGGCGGGCCTGGTAGACCAGGCGCTCCTGCTCCAGCTTGATGACCTGCTCGTACGAGCGCAGCTCCCACAGCTTCATACGGCGCCACAGCAGGAACGTCGGCACCGGCGAGAGCAGCCAGCGCGTCAGACGGACGCCCTCCATGTGCTTGTCGGCCGTGATGTCCGCGATACGGCCGATCGCATGCCGGGCCGCCTCCACGGCCACCACGAACAGGATCGGGATCACCGCGTGCATGCCGACGCCCAGCGGGTCCGGCCAGGCGGCCGCGCCGTTGAACGCGATCGTCGCCGCCGTCAGCAGCCAGGCCGTCTGGCGCAGCAGCGGGAACGGGATGCGGATCCACGTCAGGAGCAGGTCGAGGGCGAGCAGGACACAGATGCCCGCGTCGATGCCGATCGGGAAGACATAGCTGAAGTTCCCGAACCCCTTCTGGATGGCCAGCTCGCGGACGGCCGCGTACGAACCGGCGAAGCCGATGGCGGCGATGATCACGGCGCCGAACACGACCACACCGATGAGAATGCGGTGCGTCCGAGTCAGCTGCGGTGGCGCGGCCACTCGTACTCCCCTCCCCTTGCGTGTTGTTGCGCGCAACAGGGTGGCACATCTGTGCGGCGTACGGATCGCCGTACGAGTCGAGCCCGGTCCCTCAAGCGGGCCGGGCTCGGTCAAAAGGCGTCACTGAGCTGGTACTTCGAGCTCAGCGGGGGGCAGGTGTGACGGTCAGCTCCTCTTCGGCGCTGACTTGGACGGGGAGCTCGCCGCCGCCTTCGAGGCGCTGCCGGAGGGGGACTTCGGGGCAGACTCCGAAGCCGACTTCGAAGGGGCGCTGCTCGGCGTGCCCGCGCTGCCGCCGCCGTTCGCCTCCCGCACCGCGGCCACCGCCTCCTTGGCCGCCTTGCGCGCCAGCTTGTCCAGGGCGTCCGCGCTCGGGGTCTTCTCACCGGCCAGGCCGGCGCCGTTGTAGTCGACCGTGACGACCACGTTCTCCACCCGGGCCACGACCGTCTCCTGCTTGAAGGCGCCCTCCTTCTTCTTCAGGTCATAACGCACCGCCGTCGCCTCGTCGCCCACTCCGGCGACCGGCTCCGACTTCGTGTTCTTCGCGCCGCTCACCGACCGGGCGTCCTGCGTCTGCGTCTCGTAGTACTCGCGCGCCAGCTTGTCGGCCGAGCCGCTCGTGACGTCCGAGTCGAAACGCAGCAGGGAGACGTTGAGCCAGCGGAACTGCGAGCCCTTCACACCGTTGTTGTCCAGGCTGCTCCAGGAGCAGGAGGCCCGCGACGAGGCGTCGTCCGACGAGCCCGCCTTGCCGGACTTGGCCTCCGGGACCAGGTCCTCCAGCGTCTTCTTCGACAGCACCTTGCACGACTGGGGAAGCGACTTGTACGCGGCCGCCTGCACGGTCGGCGACGGACTCGCGGTCGCCGACGCCGACGCCGGGGCCTTCGCGCTGTCCCCGGCTCCGTCGTCCGAACCGGAGTCCGAGGAACAACCCGAGGCGATCAGCATCACGGGGACGGCGGCCGCGCAGACAAGGACGCGGTGAAGGCCCTTCACGCGCTGCTCACGCTGCTCACGCCGGTCATGCTGGTCTCGCTCTGCTGCTCGCTGCATGGTTCCTTCACTCATGACTGACACTCGTGGTTCCTGCGGTCGGATCGGGTCCGAGGGGCCACGGTACGCGGTGAAGAAGCTGTGTGGTCTCGTTTCGGTTACGTCGCACCCGGGCGCACCGGGGTCGCCGAGGGGCGTCACTCCGCCAGCGCTTCAGCCAGTTGCGCGGCCAGTTTCCGGGCCCTGTCCTGCATTTCCTCGCTGTCCGGCACCACGCCGACGGTCGCCGGCTGCTCCGCGTACTCGATCCTCACGATCACGTTGGACGTGCGGAACACCACAGTCACCGTGCGCTGCTGGGCCGTCGAACCGGAGCTGCCGAGCACGTCGTCGAGGAAGGCGTCGTCCCCGAGGTCGTCGAGGACGCGCGGCTGAAGCTCGGCGGGTGTCGAGGCATCGGTGGAGTCGGAGTCGGAGTCGGAGACGGAGGGAGAGGGGGACGCGGCGGACGAGGTGTCCCCCGAAACCGGCGAGGCCGAGGAGGAGGGCGAGCCGCTCGGGCCGGCGGACGGGGTGCCCTCGCCGGACTCGCCGCTCTCGCCGCCGCCGTCCTCGCTGCCGGGCGTGCCGGAAACCACCGGCTCGGGAAGGTCGGCCGCCTCCTGCTCCTTCGCGAACAGCCGCTGCGCCTCGCTGTCGTCGCTGACCGCTGTGTCGTACGACACCACCCGCTCGAAGTCGACGAGGAGATGGTCCGTTGCCTGCGCCGACTCCACCTTCCAACGGCAGCCGGCCTTGCGGTCGGTGTCGAAGGTGGGCGTCGGCGTGCCCTCGTACGCCTTCTCGCGCTGCTCCGCGTCCGTGAGCTGCTTGATGCCGGGCAGCAGCGAGTCGAGCGTCTCCGCGCCGACCACGCCGCAGGGTTCGGGGAGCGTGCGGTACCGGCCGGGCTCGGCCACCGCGGTCGCCGTACCGGCGTCGTCGGGGTTGGACTCGTCGGTGGTGCCGCCGCCGTCGGAGCTGCCGGTGCAGCCGGCCAGCAGCACCGCGAGGAGCGCGGCGACGCCGGATACGTACGCCTTCCGCTGCACGGTCAGGCTCCTCTCGACGGTGGTCGTGTGGTCGGTCCGTTGCCGGTCTTTCAGTGTCCCCGCTGGTTATTCGCTTGCTGAGCGGGGGCGCCCCCTGGAGACAATGTCTATCGCACGCACTGCCGTGGACGCCGGTCCGTTGTCCTTTTCGTCGACCCTGGCGCCGGTATTGCGATTTCAGACTTGTGTTTTGTTTCCGGGGGATAGAGGACGATATGTCGTACGTGGAGATGCCGGGCGCGAAGGTACCGATCCGTATGTGGACCGATCCCGCGACGGTCGAGGACGTGGCCCTGCAGCAGCTCCGGAACGTCGCGACGCTGCCGTGGATCAAGGGGCTGGCGGTCATGCCGGACGTCCACTACGGGAAGGGCGCGACGGTCGGGTCCGTCATCGCCATGCAGGGGGCCGTGTGTCCCGCGGCGGTGGGGGTGGACATCGGGTGCGGGATGTCGGCGGTGAAGACATCGCTGACGGCCAACGACCTGCCGGGGGATCTGTCGCGGCTGCGGTCGAAGATCGAGCAGGCGATTCCGGTGGGGCGCGGGATGCACGACGACCCCGTGGATCCGGGGCGGCTGCACGGGTTCGGTACCGCCGGGTGGGACGACTTCTGGGGGCGGTTCGACGGGGTTGCTGAGGCGGTGAAGTTCCGGGAGGAGCGGGCCGGGAAGCAGATGGGAACGCTCGGAGCCGGCAACCATATGATCGAGTTGTGTCTCGATCAGTCGAATTCGGTCTGGCTCATGCTGCACTCCGGTTCCCGGAACATCGGCAAGGAGCTGGCTGAGCACCACATCGGCGTCGCGCAGAAGCTGCCGCACAACCAGGGGCTGGTCGACCGCGATCTCGCGGTGTTCGTCTCGGACACTCCGCAGATGGCGGCGTACAGGAACGATCTGTTCTGGGCTCAGGAGTACGCCAAGTACAACCGCGCGATCATGATGGCGCTCCTGAAGGACGTGGTCCGGAAGGAGTTCAAGAAGGCGAAGCCGACCTTTGAGACGGAGATCTCCTGCCACCACAACTATGTAGCCGAGGAGCGCTACGAGGGCATGGATCTGCTCGTCACGCGCAAGGGCGCCATTCGGGCCGGCTCTGGTGAGTTCGGAATCATTCCGGGTTCGATGGGCACGAGCTCGTACATCGTGAAGGGGCTCGGCAACGAGAAGGCCTTCAACTCGGCTTCGCACGGGGCCGGTCGGCGTATGAGCCGGAACGCGGCGAAGCGCCGCTTCACGGTGCGGGACTTGGAGGAGCAGACGCGAGGAGTGGAGTGCCGTAAGGACTCCGGCGTGCTGGACGAGATTCCGGGGGCCTACAAGAACATCGACCAGGTGATGGAGCAGCAGCGTGATCTGGTCGAGGTCGTGGCGAAGCTCAAGCAGTTCATCTGCGTGAAAGGCTGACAAGGGCGGGCCCGGGGAAGCCGGGCCCGCGTTTGTTCACTGCCCGCTGGGCGTGGGGACCTGTCCGGTACGCAAGCGCCACAGCCGAAGGCTGCAGCTTTGAACGGTCCTGCCGAGCGCCTCGGCGGCCGAAGTTGGGTTGTTGTGCCGCAGCAGGATCCGGTCTTCGTGCTCGTTCCAGCGGCGTGTCGTGTAGGCGGCCCTCATGGTGGCGGGCGCGTCCAGTTGGCGAGGGAATCGGCGGCAGCGCGCTTGCGCTCCAGGGACAGACACCCGGGGTAATAGAGGTCCAAGGTCAGAGCTTGGCCGACCTCCATGGTGTAGAGGACGTTGTAGATGTCGTCTCGCGCATTGCGCTTGATGTTGCGCTGAGCCCCCGTCACTTCCTTGGCGTAGCGGCACAGGTACGCCCCGATCGCGGTACTTGCCGTCGTGAGGGAGACGAAGGGGAAGCCCTTGCTGGTGTAGCCGACCGAGCCGTCCGCGTCGATGACCCCGCGTAGGTAGTCGCGACTCGAGAACTCGCCGCTGGGCGGGGCGATCGTCTTCGACTTGCGGCCGTAAGGCAGGCCATTTTCGTTGATCTTGGTCCTGGCTTCGAGGGAGCAGAGGCTCCAGACCGCTGAGTGGGCAGTCTCGGCGAAGTTCGTGGAGCGTGTGCGCTCGGTGATGCTGCTGTAGTACGGCGTCAGTTTCTGGAACCTGCGCAGGAGCTCGATGTCGCTGGCGCTGAGCTCGACCGTCAACTTGCCTTTCCGTCCGGCCCCTTGCTGAAGATGCCCGTCTGCCTGCAAGAACCAAACATGTAGGCGTACTCAGGCACAGTGAGGTCCATGAACTGGTGGACGCTAGGCTCGCAGTCAGCCATGAGGAAGCAGTGTCCTTCCTTGCTGGTCAGGCCCTCGGTCGGGCGGCATCCCGGTCGAGGGCCCTCGATTTGATGGTGTGGCGCGAGCCTAGATCGCCAGTTCAGCCTCCGTTCGGGTGATCGACCGCGTTCACTCCTGTGAGTTACTCGGGCCGCTTCTCAAGGAGCGTGCCGCGGAGCGACGTTGAGAGTGGTCTCGGATCCAGGGACAGGGCCTCGGAGACGTAACCCTCCACACCGCCGTACCGAGCTGTCAGCTTCGCCAGGAACAGCCGCATGACCGCTTCAGGCGCCCTGCCGAAGCCCGGCCAGGTGGGGATGCGGCCGTTGTTGCGGGCCTTCCAGTCGGTGAGGAGGGCCGGGGCGGCGCGGTCCGTGAGGGCGAAGTCCTCGATGATCGTGGCCTCCGGCACCTTGAGCAGGCCGAGGACCAGGGCCGCCAGCAGGCCCGTGCGGTCCTTGCCTGACGCGCAGTGGAAGGCCAGGGGGGTGTCCGACTCCGCCGACTTGGCCACCAGTTCCAGTGCGCCGCGGATCTCCCGCGTGCCGTCCGCGGCCATCTCCAGGTAGCGCTCGGCCAGGTAGGGGCCGAGCTCCACGTCGGGGGCCAGGGCGGCCTGGTTGTAGGGGCGGTGCTCGATGCTGAGGTTGTGGTACGCGAAGGACGGGTGGTCCGGGACGCGGCCCTGGTCCTCGATCTCCCACGGGTAGCGCAGGTCGATGACCGTGCGGATGCCCAGGGAGAGGAAGCGGGACCAGTCCGGCGTGTCCTGCGTCAGCTTGCCCAGGGAGTCCGTGCGGTACAGGCGGCCGGTGCGGACGCGGTGGCCGTCCGCCGTCGTCCAGCCGCCCAGGTCGCGGAAGTTGTGCAGTGCCTCGAAGCGTACGTGTCTGTCCACAGGGAGTGACCGTAGGCGGTAACTCCCTTGCGGGCCCGGGGTTTTACCGCGGTGCGTGGGTCACCGCGTAGATCATCACGAACGCCACGATGTGGATGCCCAAGAGGAAGTAGCCGAGCCACCACCACATCTGGTGTTCGTCGTGCGGGCCCTTGTCGCCGCGCGCCACTACAGCTCCCTGTGGACCTTCGTGTTGGACGCCTGGGCGCGCGGGCGGACGACCAGGAGGTCGATGTTGACGTGGCTGGGGCGGGTGACCGCCCAGGTGACGGTGTCGGCGATGTCGTCCGCGGTGAGGGGCTCGGCGACGCCCTCGTAGACCTTCTCCGCCTTCTCCTTGTCGCCGGCGAAGCGGGTCAGGGCGAACTCGTCGGTCTTGACCATGCCGGGCGCGATCTCGATGACGCGGACCGGGCGGCCGACGATCTCCAGGCGCAGGGTCTCGGCGAGGACGTGGGTGCCGTGCTTGGCGGCGACGTAGCCCGCGCCGCCCTCGTAGGTGCCGTGGCCCGCCGTGGAGGACACGACCACGATCGTGCCGTCGCCGCTCGCCTCCAGCTTGGGGAGCAGGGCCTGGGTGACGTTCAGGGTGCCGATGACGTTCGTCTCGTACATGGTGCGCCAGTCGGCCGGGTCGCCGGTGGCCACCGGGTCGGCTCCCAGGGCGCCGCCCGCGTTGTTGACCAGGACGCCGATCGTCTTGAAGGCCGTGGCGAACTCGTCGACGGCGGCGCGGTCGGTGACGTCGAGCTGGTAGGCCGTCGCCGAGTGGCCGGCCGCGGCGATCTCCTCGGCCAGCGCCTCGATGCGGTCCTTGCGGCGGGCGGTCAGGACGACCCGGTAGCCGGCGGCGGCGAGCTGTCGTGCCGTGGCGGCGCCGATTCCGCCGCTCGCGCCGGTGACGACGGCGATGCGGGAGGCGGCGGACGGGGCTGCGGTGGGCATGGCTGCTCCTCGGGCGTGCTCGGGTCCAGGGACTGTCCGGCCAGGATAGGCGGGCGGTGCGACAATGAGAGGGGTGATCCCCTGGAGCGGAGGTGGATCATGGGACAGGCGCGAGAGGTCATGGACCGGCTCACGGACGCGTTGACCGCACACCCCGATCTGAAGGTCATCGGCGAGCTGTACGCCGAGGACGCGGTGGCCGTCACCCCTGACGAGGGGGAGATCCGCGGGCGCGACAACATCGTGGCGTACTGGCGGGAGATGACGGAGGCGGTTCCGGACGCCACGTTCGAATCGCTGCACTCGTACGAGGTGGGTGACACGGCCATCGACGAGGGGATCTTCAGCGGGCGGAACACGGGGCCGCTGCGTCTGCCCACCGGGGAGACCGTCCCCGGGACGCAGAAGGAGATCAGGATCCGTGGGGTGGACATCGCCACCGTGCGGGACGGCCGGATCGTGGACTACAGGCTCTACTTCGACGAGATGGAGTTCCTGGGGCAGTTGGGGCTGCTGCCGCCTGCGTGAGGGCGGGTGCTCCGTGCTCCGCTCAGTCGCCTCGCGGCGCGTACATGATCACCGCCATGCCGGCGAGGCAGATCAGCGCGCCGATGACGTCCCAGCGGTCCGGGCGGTAGCCGTCCGCGACCATGCCCCAGGCCAGGGAACCGGCGACGAAGACACCGCCGTACGCGGCGAGGACGCGGCCGAAGTCGGCGTCGGGCTGGAGCGTGGCGACGAAGCCGTAGGCGCCGAGGGCGATGACGCCCGCGCCGATCCACAGCAGGCCGCGGTGTTCGCGCACGCCCTGCCAGACCAGCCAGGCGCCGCCGATCTCGAAGAGGGCGGCGACGACGAACAGGGCGGCGGAACGCAGGACGAGCATGGGGGCCAGCTTCGCATGCCCTCGCCTCCGCCTTCACGTCACCTGACCTGGCCTTCGCGTCACCTGTTGGACGGCGCCTGCCGGTCGCTCCGCGTGGGATACATCCGTACGACCACGCTGGAGTGAGGAGTGGGCGGTATGCGGCGGATGCGGGTGGCTGCGGTGTGCGGCGCGGCCGTGGTGGCGGTGGTCGGCGCGGTGGCTCCGGTCGCCGGGGCGGTGGAGGGTCCTGGGGCTGTGGGTGGTCCTGGGGCGATGGGTGGTGGTCCTGGGGTGGACCTCGCCTACCACGGCTCCGCAGACATGTCCGCCGGCCGGGTCGACGTACGGTTCGCGCCCCACAACCCCGGCCCGAGCGCCGTGCCGGACGCGACGGTACGGCTGCGCTGGTCGGAGCCGCTGGCCGACCGGCAGGTGCTGCTGCGAGGGTGTGCGCGGGCCGGCGAGCGTGAGGTGACGTGCCGCGTCGGGGCGGTGGACGCGGACGGCGTGGGGGAGCGCATCGAGCTGCGGGTACGGCTGCGGGGCACGCCGACGGAGGTGTCGCTGGACTTCGACACCGTGGGGAGCGACGGGGCCGTGGACGGCGACCGGGGGCAGGAGCGGCAGCGGGTGCTCGTGCTGGACACGGGGGACACGTACTACTTCTGACCGGTTGCGGTGTGGTGTGGTGTGGTGCGGCGTGGTGCGGTGCGGTGCGGGGCGAGCGGCTGCCGGCGCGGACCGGTGGGCGTGCGCACGGGCGGGGGACAGTCCCCGGCAGGGCTCCGTACGAGGAATAGCCCCCGGCCGGGCTCCGTTCTCCAGGTATAGTTTAACGGTCAACAACCTGGAGGGTGAGCGACCATGCAGTTCGGGATCTTCAGCGTCGGCGACGTCACACCGGACCCCACCACGGGCCGTACGCCGACCGAGCGCGAGCGCATCAAGGCCATGGTCGCCATCGCGCTGAAGGCCGAGGAGGCCGGGCTCGACGTCTTCGCGACCGGGGAGCACCACAACCCGCCGTTCGTGCCGTCGTCGCCGACCACGATGCTCGGCTACATCGCGGCGCGCACGGAGCGGCTGGTCCTCTCCACCGCCACCACCCTCATCACCACCAACGACCCGGTGAAGATCGCCGAGGACTTCGCGATGCTCCAGCACCTGGCCGACGGGCGGGTGGACCTGATGACGGGCCGTGGGAACACCGGCCCGGTCTACCCCTGGTTCGGCCAGGACATCCGGCAGGGCATCAACCTCGCCGTCGAGAACTACGCCCTGCTGCACCGGCTGTGGCGCGAGGACGTCGTGGACTGGGAGGGGACGTTCCGTACGCCCCTCCAGGGCTTCACCGCCACGCCCCGCCCGCTGGACGGCGTACCGCCCTTCGTCTGGCACGGCTCGATCCGCTCGCCGGAGATCGCCGAGCAGGCGGCCTACTACGGCGACGGCTTCTTCCACAACAACATCTTCTGGCCGGCCGACCACACCCAGCGCATGGTCGAGCTGTACCGGACCCGGTACGCCCACTACGGGCACGGCACGCCCGAGCAGGCGATCGTCGGGCTGGGTGGTCAGGTCTTCATGCGCCGCAACTCCCAGGACGCGGTGCGTGAGTTCCGGCCGTACTTCGACGTCGCGCCGGTCTACGGGCACGGGCCGTCGCTGGAGGACTTCATGGACCAGACGCCGCTGACCGTGGGCTCCCCGCAGCAGGTCATCGAGAAGACGCTGTCCTTCCGCGAGTACGCCGGTGACTACCAGCGCCAGCTGTTCCTGATGGACCACGCCGGGCTGCCGCTGAAGACCGTGCTGGAGCAGATCGACATGCTCGGGGAGGAGGTCGTGCCGGTACTGCGCGAGGAGTTCGCGAAGGGCCGTCCGGCCGACGTCCCGGAGGCTCCCACGCACGCGTCCCGCAAGGCCGCCCAGGACGTGACCGTCGCATGAGGCTCGTCCGTCGTCTCGGCGGGGCCGTCCGTCGTCTCGGCGGGGCACTCGCCGGTCCTGGACCACACCCTGCGCCCCCTCGGGTGAGAGGCCAGTAAGAAGGGGGTGCGGTGAGCCACTCATCACGTCGTACGACCGCGAAGCCTTGGCAGTATGAACCCGTGCCCCAGACTGTTCTGCTCGCCGAAGACGACCGCGCCATCCGCCACGCCCTGGAGCGCGCGCTGACCCTGGAGGGCTACCAGGTCACCGCGGTCGCCGACGGCGTCGAGGCGCTGGCCCAGGCCCATCGCACGCCGCCGGACGTGCTGGTGCTGGACGTGATGATGCCCGGCATCGACGGGCTCCAGGTCTGCCGGGTGCTGCGCGCCGAGGGCGACCGCACCCCGATCCTGATGCTGACGGCGCTCGTGGAGACCCAGGACCGCATCGCCGGCCTGGACGCGGGCGCCGACGACTACGTGGTCAAGCCCTTCGACGTCGAGGAGGTCTTCGCCCGGCTGCGCGCCCTGCTGCGCCGCACCAGAGAGGCGAACGGCGCCCCCGCCGACGTACCGAAGCAGGCCCCCGAGACTCCCGCGCCGTCCGACCGGCTGATCGAGGCGGCCGGCCTGCGGATGGACCCGCAGGCGCGGCGGGCGTGGCGGGGCACGCGGGAGCTGGAGCTGACGCGGACCGAGTTCGAGCTGCTGGAACTGCTGGTGCGCAACGCCGGCATCGTCCTCGACCACTCCACCATCTACGACCGCATCTGGGGCTACGACTTCGGCCCCGGCTCCAAGAACCTCGCCGTCTACGTCGGCTACCTGCGCCGCAAGCTCGACGAGCCCGGCGCGCCCCAGCTGATCCACACGGTGCGCGGCGTGGGTTACGTGCTGCGGGAGGACTGAGTGGGCCCGGCCCGCCGTCGGCTCGGGAGGCTGCTGAAGGGGCGGCGCAGAACGGGACTCGGCACCACCTTCGCCGTCTCCTTCGCGGCCGTCACCGCCGCGGTCACCGTGCTGGTCGGTCTGCTGTCGTACACCGCCGCCGCCCGGCTGGTACGGGTGGACCAGGAGTCCGTGTTCTCCGAGGTCGTACAGGATCTGCGGGGCGAGGTGCGGCGGCGGCCGATGACACCCGACGACTTCTCCTCCTCGGCGCCCGGGCACGATCTCGTACGGCCCGCCCGTACCGACGTCCAGGTGCTCGGCCCGGACGGCGCCGTCGTCGACCCGGGCCGGCCGGGGCTGCCGGTCACGGCCGCCGACCGGCGGATCGCGGCCGTCGCCACGGCCGGGCGGATGGTCCAGCACAAGGACGTCGACGTGGGCAGCGACGTCTACCGTGTCGCGACCGTCGCGCTCGGCGGCGGGCGGGGCGCGGTACAGGTGGCCCAGGAGTTCAGCGACACCGAGGATCTGCTGCGGGCGCTGCAACAGCGGACCCTGCTGCTGATGGCGGCCGTGGTGACGCTCGCGGGACTGTTCGGCTGGTGGCTGGCCCGGCGCATCACCCGCCGCCTGGTCGTCCTCACCGCCGCCGCCGAGGACGTCGCCCGCACCCGGCGGCTCGGCATCCAGGTACCGGTCACGGGATACGACGAGGTCGGCCGGCTGGGCCGCGCCTTCGACCGCATGCTGGGCCGGCTGGCCCAGTCGGAGGAGGACCAGCGGCGCCTGGTGCAGGACGCGGGCCACGAACTGCGCACCCCGCTCACGTCCCTGCGGACGAACATCTCCCTGCTGCGCCGCATCGACGAGCTGCCGCCCGCCACGCGCGACGAACTGGTGGCGGACCTGGGCCAGGAGGCGCGCGAACTGACCGACCTGGTCAACGAGTTGGTCGACCTGGCGGCCGGGCAGTCCGACACCGAGCCGGTCCAGCGGGTGGACCTCGCCGACATCGCCGAGGACGTGGCGGGGCTCGCCCGGCGGCGTACGGGGCGGCGGATCCTGGTCCGCGCGAGCGGCGAGACCGTGACGGACGGGCGGCCGGCGATGCTCCAGCGGGCGGTGACCAACCTCGTGGAGAACGCGGCGAAGTTCGACCGCGACGGCACGGCACCGATCGAGATCAACGTCGCCGGGCCCGCCCGCCCGGGGACGGTGCGCGTGGAGGTTCTCGACCGGGGGCCGGGCATCGCCGAGGACGATCTGTTCCGGGTCTTCGACCGCTTCTACCGTGCCGCCGACGCGCGGTCCCTGCCCGGGTCGGGGCTGGGCCTGTCGATCGTGCGGGAGGTGGCGCTGTCGCACGGGGGAGCGCCGTTCGCCTTCCGGCGGGACGGGGGCGGGACGGGGATCGGGTTCACGGTGGGCGGTTCCGCCTGACCGGCTTCCCGGTCCGCTCGCGGTCCCTGGTCGTCAGATTCCCGGTTCGGACCGGTCACTCCGGTGTGGAGCGGGCCACGCCGCGCACGCCGGCGTCGACCGGGCTGGACCACGGTCGCAGCCACCGGTTCGCCTCGGCGGGCGTGCCGAGGAGGTCGTGCTCGGCGGGCGTGCCGAGGAGGTCGTGTCGTGCTCGGCGGGCGATGTCGTCGGCGCAGGGGCGACCGTGTCAGTGGCCGGCTTCCGGCTCGGTGCCGGTTTCCGGGGCACCCGGCCCGCAGGTGGCCGCCAGTGCGGTCACCAGGAACTCCTGGACGGCCTTCTCCACGGCAGGCGGCCCGACGACACCCGGCACCGTCACCGTCCAGCCGAAGGTGATCTGGCGGCGGCCGTCGGGTGAGCTCCAGGACTGCGAGCGGTACCCGAATCCGTTGCCCATGTTGCCCCACACCCGGTCGCCCGGAGCGGCCGGGCAGAGGTCGCCGCCGCCCAACACCCCGAGTCCGTAACCGGCCTCGTTCACCGTCCGCATGTCGGCCAGACGGGCAGGGGACAGCAGCGTGCCGTCGGACAGCGCCCGGAAGAAACGGTTGACGTCACCGCTGGTGGACACCACGCCCCCCGCCGCTCCCCACACCGACGGGGTGTACACCGTGGTGTCCACGAGCCGGCCCTTGGCGTCCTGCCGGTACCCGTTGACGTGCGGGCCGGTGAGGAAGGGGCTCAGGGTCGGGTAGGACGTGTCCTTCATGCCGGCGGGACGCAGGACGCGGCGCTCCAGTTCGCGCGCGAGCGGGCGGCCGGTCGCCCGCTCGGCGATGAGTCCGAGGACGACGTAGTTGGTGTTGGAGTAGGAGAACTGGCCGGCTGGCGCGGGCGGTTGCTCGACGGCCCGTCGGACCAGTTCCTCCGGGGCCACGTACCGGAAGCGGTTCCGCTCCAGCTCGGCGTCGGTCCCGGTCGGGAACAGCACGTCGAAATAGTTCGGGAGCCCGCTGGTGTGGTCGAGCAGCTGCCTGACGGTGACCTTCGCGTGGGCGGCCGGCAGCACACCGGTCAGGTGCCGGACCACCGCGTCGTCCAGTCCGAGCCGGCCCTCGTCGACGAGTTGGAGGACCACGGTCGCCACCATCGCCTTGGTGATGCTGGCAATGCGGTACCGGTCACCGGGCCGGGCGGCCTGTCGCGTGCGGACGTCACGGACACCGCTCGCGCCGGACCAGACCTCGTCCCCGACGCGTACCTGGGCCAGAGCCGCGGGAGCACCTGCGGCCGTCAGCTTGTCCAGCGCCGCCTGCAGTGCCGTGGCGTCCGGCCCGACGGCGTCCGCGAAGACCTCCGCCCCGGCGGCGGGAGCCGCGCCGGTCCCGTACGACGTCGCGGCGGCCGTTCCGGCTGAGGTGGCCAACTGTGCTGCCAGGACGGTCATGACTGCTGCTGCACGAAGCCTGAAGCGCATCTTCTTCCCCCATGAGTTCGACCGATTCTAAACATTCAAGGTCATCCGTCATCCGTCATCCGTGATCCGTGATCCGTGACCCGTCATCCGTCATCCGTGACCCGTGACCCGTGACCGGGGATCCGCGACCGGTGATCTTTGATCCGTGATCTCGCGGTGACGGTGCGGAGAGGACGTCATCGTCCGTTGCCACTGCTGTACTCGGCCAGGAGTGCGAAACCGTGACGGTCCACCGAGGCGGCGGTGGCGGAAAGGATGACAACGCCGGTGCCGGAGCCGCGGTCGAGCCCGAGCCAGGACCGGAAACCACCGGTACCGCCGTTGTGCCAGGTGATCGGTCGGCCTTTGACCTGGACCGTGATCCAGGCCGCGCCGATGTGAGCACCCGCGCCGAACGGGGCGACCGGATCGAGCGCGGCAACGCCCGGAGCGCTGCCGTCGAGCACCGCCGCGGTGAAGCGGGCCATGCCGGCGACCGAGGCCCGGATACCGCCTGCCGGTCCGAGCCCCTCGCCGGTCCAGGGGTGCCGCCGGCGTCCTCGGCGGCTTCTGCCGGTGAGCGCCCCCGGTCGGAGCTGGTCAGTCGTCTCTGCGACGTAGAAGCAGTCGAGTTTCAGCGGCACGGCGATGCGCCGGTGGATCAGCTCCGCGTAGGTCGTCGCAGCGGCGTTGGCGAGGGCATGGCCCAGCAGTTCGAACCCGAAGTTGGAATAGCGGGGCCGCGGCTTGCCCAGCGGAACGTCTCGGGCCTGGTCGAGGAGTTGGTCGAGGTCCTCGCCGTAGGGGTTGACTCCGTGTCGCCACAGGGTGAGGGTGCGCCGCCAGGGCCGCGCGGACCTGGGCAGCCTGGGAAGCCCGGACCGGTGCGTGCTCAGCGACTGCAACGTCACCCGCGCGGCGGGGATGTCGCCCAGCGGCAGCAGTTCGCCAAGGGTCGTGTCAGGGCCGATCTCGCCTCGTGCGAGTGCGTCGGCGTACAGCAGCCCGGTGACGCCCTTGGAGAGGGAACCGATCTCGAAGTCATCGTCCAGGTCGGTCCCGCGCCCCGCCACGGTCACGCCCCGAGGCGAGACCACGGCCGCAGCGGAGACGGGGTGGCGTGGCCCCAGCAGTTCGCCGAGCCTGGCAGCGAGCCGCTCGTCACCATGGATCGAAGCGGTCATGACCGCCCGCCGATCAGGCTCCGGCCGCCCTGCCTGGGGATCGGCTGCGCGGCGTACCGACACCGCCGCGACATCATCACCTCAATGGGACGTAGCGGCAGCCTCGCTAACGACTCGTCATCGGCCCTCAAGGCCGCGTGCTCAGGCAGTCCATTCATGTCCATGCGTCAACCGTAGTTGACGGTCCATGATCGAGTCAACCAGGGTTGACGCAGGTGCATGCAACGCCCTCCGGCACGCGTACGCACGCCTCCGTGCTGCTCCTGGGCATGGGAGAGAGCATCAAGGCACTCTCCGAACATCTCGGCCACTCACACCTGAGGTTCACCTCCAGAGAGGCCCATGTGCCCTCAACGCGCCCAGGCCGCCTGAAGGCCCCTCCCGGCACATGACGAAGGCGGGGTCCGAAAACCCCGCCCGCTACCGGTGAACCCCCGCCTCAGGGCCACACAAGGCAATACGGCTGATGCCCCGCCTCATGCAACCGATGGCTGAAGTCCTGCCACTCGTGCAGCAGTTGATACACGTTGAACGCATCCCGGGGCCCACCCCGGTCCGGCACCGTCGACCAGATGAACGCGGCCGCGCCGACCGCTTCCTCTCCTATACCCCGCAGCGGATCGACCACCGTCATCGGCAGCTTGACCACCGCGTAGTCGGGGTGCAGGACGACCAGTTCCAGCGGCGGGACCTTGTGGAGCGGTACGCCCTCGATGCCCGTCAGGACCATCGCGGCCATCGTCTCCGGCTTGATCTTGGTGAACATGCCGTTCATGCCGAGTTCGTCGCCGCCGAGTTCTTCGGGGCGCATCGAGATCGGGACGCGGGCCGCGGTGGCGCCGTCCGGCGCGCCGAAGTACTTGTACGTCACCCCCACCCGACCACCATTCCTGCTCGCCCTCAGCCGCTCCATGTGTCGGTCGGCACGCTCTGACTCGTTCGGTACACCCGGCATATCCGGTACTACGTGTGCCTGCCGTGGTTCGTTCGAATCCTCCGCGTCGCGCCGGTGCCTTCCCCGCCGGGCACGTCGAGGACCCAGGTCATCAGTCCCCTCGCCCAGTCCGCCACCGCGATGCATATCTCCACCCGACTGCTTTTCTAGGACCCGTGGCCCCCGCCGCGCAACCCGATCATCGTGTCAGTGACCTCCCCCGCGGCCGCCCGCCGAAACGTGCGGTGAAACACCTGTCCGCAGGATCTTTTCAGTCCCCGACCATCACACCCCGCATGAGCTGTGTGTATCACGCCCAGTCTCGCAGATCGCGGGGATGGGCCGCTGGGAGACCGGTCGCCGGGTGGTGGGCCCGCTGTCGTCACCTCCCGCTGGCCTACCCTGAGGAGGTCACTGGCAACCGGAGTCCGAGAAACGTCGGAGAAGGTCAGAGAAGGTCGGAGTAGTCGCAGGTCATGAGCGAAGCGCCCTCTTCAGGAACGCCCTATCCATACGATGCGCCTGCCTCGCAGGCTCTGTTCGACCGGGCGGCCGCCGTCACGCCGGGCGGCGTGAACTCCCCGGTGCGCGCCTTCCGCGCCGTGGGCGGCACGCCCCGGTTCATGGTGTCCGGCACCGGCCCGTACCTGACCGACGCCGACGGGCGCGAGTACGTCGACCTCGTCTGCTCCTGGGGGCCCATGATCCTCGGGCACTCCCACCCGGAGGTGGTCGCCGCCGTCCAGGACGCCGTCTCGCGCGGCACCTCCTTCGGCACGCCCGGTGAGGGCGAGGTCGCGCTCGCCGAGGAGATGGTCGGCCGGATCGACCCGCTCGAGCAGGTGCGTCTCGTCTCCAGCGGGACCGAGGCCACCATGTCCGCCATCCGGCTCGCCCGCGGGTTCACCCAGCGGTCCAAGGTGATCAAGTTCGCCGGGTGTTATCACGGGCACGTCGATGCGCTGCTCGCCGCGGCCGGGTCCGGGGTCGCCACCTTCGCCCTTCCCGACACCCCCGGCGTCACCGGCGCCCAGGCCGGCGACACCATCGTCCTGCCGTACAACGACCTCGAAGCCGTCCAGGAGGCCTTCCACCGCCACCCCGGTGAGATCGCCTGCGTCATCACCGAGGCCTCGCCCGGCAACATGGGCGTCGTCCCGCCGCTCCCCGGGTTCAACCAGGGGCTCAAGGACGCCTGCCGGGAGAACGGCGCCCTCTACATCTCCGACGAGGTCATGACCGGTTTCCGCACCAGCCGCGCCGGCTGGTACGGCGTCGACGGGGTCAGGCCGGATCTCATGACCTTCGGCAAGGTGATGGGCGGCGGCTTCCCGGCCGCCGCCTTCGGTGGGCGTGCGGACGTGATGGCCCACCTCGCGCCCGCCGGGCCCGTCTACCAGGCCGGCACCCTCTCCGGGAACCCGGTCGCCACCGCCGCCGGCCTCGCCCAGCTGCGGCTCCTCGACCAGGCCGCGTACGACAAGGTCGACGCCGTGTCGGAGACCATCCAGTCCCTCGTCTCCGAGGCCCTCACCAAGGAAGGCGTCGCGCACCGGCTGCAGAACGCCTCCAACATGTTCTCCGTCTTCTTCACGGACCGGGACGTGCGCACCTACGAGGACGCCAAGCGGCAGGAGTCCTTCCGCTTCACCGCCTTCTTCCACTCGATGCTGGCGCAGGGCGTCTATCTGCCGCCCTCGTCCTTCGAGTCCTGGTTCGTGTCCACGGCCCACGACGACAGGGCCGTCCAGCGGATCGCCGACGCCCTCCCGGCGGCGGCCCGAGCGGCTGCGGAGGCCACGGCGGCATGAGCGGCGGCATCGACAAGAAGGCCCGGACCGAGAGGAACGACAGTGACGTCACCGTCGTCCATCTCATGCGGCACGGTGAGGTCGCCAACCCGGACGGCATCCTCTACGGCCGTCTCTCCGGGTACCACCTGTCGGAGCTCGGGCGGCAGATGGCCGACCGGGTCGCCGAGCACCTGGCCTCCCGGGACATCACCTACGTCTGCGCCTCCCCGCTGGAGCGGGCGCAGGAGACCGCGACGCCGATCGCCAAGGGGCACGGGCTGGACGTGGCGACCGACGCGCGGCTGATCGAGGCCGACAACGTCTTCCAGGGCAAGACCTTCGGCGTCGGGGACGGCGCGATGCGGCGGCCGGAGAACTGGAGGCATCTCCTCAACCCCTTCAGGCCGTCCTGGGGTGAGCCGTACATCGACCAGGTCATCCGCATGATGGGGGCGCTCGACGCCGCCAAGGACGCCGCGCGCGGCCACGAGGCCGTGCTGGTCAGCCATCAGCTCCCGATCTGGATCGTGCGCAGCTACGTCGAGAAGCGGCGGCTGTGGCACGACCCGCGCAAGCGGCAGTGCACGCTCGCGTCCCTGACGACCTTCACGTACCAGGGCGACAGGATCGTGTCCGTCGGCTACACCGAGCCCGCCATCGACCTCGTCCCGGCCCACCTGCGCGCCGGAGCGAGGCCGGCGAAGGGGAAGGACAAGGCCTTCGGCGCCTGAGGGCTTCCTCGCTGCCGCGACGTGTTCGTGACATTTGTGATATTCGTGACGAACTATGTACTAGTTCGCGGAACCTCCCCGTTCCGCATGTCCTCTGACTGGGTGACCACCAGTGGATATGTACGAATGGGGATGCAATGCGCACGCTCACCCGAAGGGGAATGCTCGGGCTCGGCGCGGGTGCCGCGGCGGCCGCCGGTCTCGCCGGCTGCGGCACCCTCACGTCGTCAGACGGGTCGAACGATGCCGGAGGTTCCACGGGCAAGGGGGACAACCGGCACGGCGCCCAGACCAACCGCGCCCGCCCCATCGGGGACGGCTCCACCTCGTACACCGGCAAGCAGCCGAACCAGCCGGCCAAGCCCGAGCCGCTGGAGCCGGGGCAGGAGCCGCCGCAGTTCGTCGTCTTCTCCTGGGACGGCGCCGGCGAGGTCGGCAACGGTCTCTTCCCGCGCTTCCTCGACCTCGCCAAGGAGCACGAGGCGCACATGACGTTCTTCCTCTCGGGGCTCTATCTGCTCCCCGAGTCGAAGAAGCGGCTCTACGAGCCGCCGAACAACCCGCGCGGCGCCTCCGACATCGGCTACCTCACCGACGAGCACATCAGGGAGACGCTGAAGAACGTCCGCCGCGCCTGGCTCGACGGCCACGAGATAGGCACCCACTTCAACGGCCACTTCTGCGCCGGCACCGGCACCGTCGGCAACTGGACCCCGCAGCAGTGGCGCAGCGAGATCGAGCAAGCCAAGTCCTTCGTGAAGGAGTGGCGGACCAACTCCGGCTGGACCGATCTGCCGTCCCTGCCCTTCGACTACGACAAGGAGCTGATCGGCGGCCGCACGCCCTGCCTCCTCGGCCAGGACAACCTGCTGCCCACCGCCCGCGAGCTGGGCTGGCGCTACGACGCCTCCTCGCCCGGCGGCCGTCAGGTGTGGCCGGTGAAGCGGCAGGGGCTGTGGGATCTGCCGTTGCAGCAGATACCTTTCCCCGGACGTTCGTTCGAGGTTCTGTCCATGGACTACAACATGCTCGCCAACCAGTCGATCAACTCGACGAAGGCGCCCAGCCACAACTACCCGGGCTGGCGGGAGCAGTCGGCACAGGCGTACATCCAGGGCTTCAAGCGGGCATACGAGACAAACCGGGCCCCCTTCTTCATCGGCAACCACTTCGAGCAGTGGAACGGCGGCATCTACATGGACGCCGTCGAGGAAGCCCTCAAGCACATCGCGCGGGAGAAGGAGAAGGGCGCCGACATCCGGCTCGTCTCGTTCCGGCAGTTCGTGGACTGGATGGACGTACAGAAGCCCGACGTGCTCGCCAAGCTGCGCACGCTGGAGGTCGGGCAGGAGCCCGCAGGCGGCTGGAAGGCCTTCACGAAGGGTGGTTCCACGAGTTCCTCGACGAGCTCCGCGAACGCCGCCTGAAATGCGGGTTTCCGCCCGCAAGGGGGGTGCGCAAGATCCCCAGAACGGGCATGCGAAACTTTTCACATGAGTGCCGCCCGTCGCGCCCGCAGCCGTGTCGCCCTGCTCGCCACCACCAGCGCCGCCGTCGCCGCGCTGACCCTGTCCGCGTGCGGTTCGGGCGGTACGTCCGGGGGCGGCGGCGACACCAACTTCGTCACCGGCAACAACGGCATCGCCACGGTCCCGCAGGGCAAGCGCGCCGACGCGCCCGAGCTGTCCGGCAAGACCATCGACGGCAAGCAGCTGAGCACCGCCGACTACAAGGGCAAGATCCTCGTCGTCAACGTCTGGGGATCGTGGTGCCCACCGTGCCGGGCCGAGGCGAAGAACTTCCAGACCGTCTACCAGGACCTCAAGGACCAGGGTGTCGAGTTCGTCGGCATCAACACCCGGGACACCAGCACCACCCCCGCCAAGGCCTTCGAGAAGGAGTTCGGGGTCACCTACCCGAGCCTGTACGACCCCACGGGCAAGCAGATGCTCCGCTTCAAGAAGGGCACGCTCAACCCGCAGCTCATCCCCTCCACGCTCGTCATCGACCGGGAGGGCGGGATCGCGGCGCGTGCGCTGCAACCCCTCAGCGAGGACACGCTGCGCAGCATGATCAAGCCCGTCCTCGCGGAGAAGTGACGTGAGCGCGCTGTCCACGCTCGCCGCGGAGTACAACGGCACCGTGATGCACGGCGCCCTGCTGCTCGCGCTGCCGATCGCCGTGCTCGGCGGCCTCGTCTCCTTCTTCTCCCCGTGCGTCCTGCCCCTCGTCCCCGGTTACCTCTCCTACGTCACCGGAGTCAGCGGCACCGACCTGGCCGAGGCCCGGCGCGGGCGGATGGTCGCCGGCGCCTCCCTGTTCGTGCTCGGCTTCACCGCCGTGTTCGTCTCCGGCGGGGCGCTGTTCGGCTACTGGGGCTCGACCCTTCAGGAGAACAAGGACGTCCTGACGAAGGTCCTCGGCGTCCTCATGATCCTCATGGGCGTCTTCTTCATGGGCCTGATGCCCTGGCTCAGCCAGCGGGAGTTCCGCTTCCACACCAGGCCGGCCACCGGGCTGGCCGGCGCCCCCCTGCTCGGCGCCCTCTTCGGCATCGGCTGGGCGCCCTGCATCGGTCCGACCCTGTCCTCCGTGCAGACCCTCGCCTTCACCGAGGCCAGCGCCGGACGCGGCGCCATACTGACCGTCGCCTACTGCCTCGGCCTCGGCATCCCCTTCGTCCTCACTGCCGTAGCCTTCCGCAAGGCGCTCGGCGCCTTCGCCTGGGTCAAACGCCACTATGTCTGGGTGCTGCGCATCGGCGGCACCATGATGATCGTGACCGGTGTGCTGCTGCTGACCGGCGCGTGGGACCGCATCGTGCAGGAGATGCAGGTCTGGTCCGACGGCTTCACTGTGGGGATCTGATCGATGAGCAACACCAAGACCAGCGCGCCGGACAACACCCCGGGCCGGGCCGAGGACCAGGACCTGGGCGCCGCCGGCTCCCAGCTCTCCACCGCCCCCGCCGAGGAGATCGCGGGCCTGCCCTCCCTCGGCGTGATCGGCTGGATCCGCTGGTTCTGGCGGCAGCTCACCTCGATGCGGGTCGCGCTGCTGCTGCTCCTGCTGCTGTCGCTCGGCGCGATCCCCGGCTCGCTGATCCCGCAGACCGGCATCGACGAGACGAAGGTCGCCGAGTTCCGCGAGGCCCACCAGACGCTCGCGCCGATCTACGACAAGCTCGGCCTCTTCAACGTCTACAGCTCGGTGTGGTTCTCCGCGATCTACATCCTGCTGTTCGTCTCCCTCATCGGCTGCATCGTCCCGCGCACCTGGCAGTTCGTCGGCCAGCTGCGCGGTCGCCCCCCGGTCGCCCCGAGGCGCCTGACCCGGCTGCCCGCCTACACCACCTGGCGCACCGAGGCCGAGCCCGAGCAGGTCCGCGAGGCCGCGCTCGCCCTGCTGAAGAAGCGCCGCTTCCGCGCCCACCTCACCGGGGACGCCGTCGCCGCCGAGAAGGGCTATCTGCGCGAGGTCGGCAACCTCGCGTTCCACATCGCGCTGATCGTCATGCTGATCGCCTTCGCCTGGGGCCAGCTGTACAAGTCCGAGGGGAACAAGCTGATCGTCGAGGGCGACGGCTTCTCCAACACCCTCACCCAGTACGACGACTTCAAGTCCGGCAGCCTCTTCACCCAGGACGACCTCGACCCCTTCAGCTTCACCCTGAAGAACTTCAAGGGCACCTACGAGCCGAGCGGTCCCAACCGCGGCACCCCGCGCACCTACGAGGCCGACCTCCTCTACAGCGTGGGCGCCGACGGCAAGGAGAAGAAGACCACCGTCAAGGTCAACGAGCCGCTGGAGATCGGCGACTCGAAGGTCTACCTCGTCAGCCACGGCTACGCCCCCGTCGTCACGATCCGCGACGGCAAGGGCAAGGTCGTCTACCGCGACGCCGTGCCCCTCCTCCCGCTCGACGGCAATGTCACCTCCACCGGTGCGATCAAGGTCATGGACGGCTACCGCAACGCCAAGGGCGAGCGGGAACAGCTCGGCTTCCAGGCCTTCTTCCTGCCCACCTACGTCAAGGGCAACGAGCTGGCCTCGCAGTTCCCCGCGCTGCTCAGCCCGATCATGAACCTGGAGGCCTACCACGGCGACCTCGGTGTCGACTCGGGCCTCCCGCAGAGCGTCTACCAGCTGGACAAGAAGAACCTGAAGGGGTTCAAGGACGCCAAGGGCGCGCAGTTCAGGAAGAACCTGAGGCCCGGCGAGACCATGAAGCTGCCGAACGGCGCCGGCTCGGTCACCTTCGAGAAGGAGATCAAGGAGTGGGCCGGCTTCCAGGTCGCCCGCCAGCCCGGCAGCGGTTGGGCGCTCGCCGGTTCCGTCGCCGCGATCTTCGGCCTCGCCGCCTCCCTCTTCATCCAGCGCCGCCGCGTGTGGGTGCGGGCCACCCCCGGCGCCGAAGGCGTCACCGTCGTGGAGATGGCCGGCCTCGGCCGCAGCGAGTCCGCCAAGGTACCCGAGGAACTCGGCGACCTCGCCGGAGTCCTCTACGAGCAGGCCCCGGGCGCACCCGACCCCGACGACTCCACCGACGACACCACCCCCGACCCCCAAGTCGCACCCGCCGAAGGGGCTGAGACGAAGTGACTCTCGCCGCCGCAACCGATCTGGCTGCCGCCACCAACGAAAACCTGGCGAACATCAGCAACACGCTGATCTACTCGTCGATGGCCGTCTACACCTTGGCCTTCTTCGCGTACATCGCCGAATGGCTCCTCGGCAGCCGCAGCAAGGTCGGCCGCACGGCCGCCGCGCTCACCCCGGAGAGGAACAAGAAGGCCGAGGCGCCCGCCGTCACCGTCACCAAGGGCGGCTCCACCGCCGTACTGGAGCGGCCGAAGGTCGTCGTGCGGGCCACGGCCGGGCAGCGGGACGTGCCGGACGGGCCCGGTGCGCACGGCGGGGACGAGCAGGGCGACCTCTACGGGCGTATCGCCATCTCCCTCACCGTCCTCGCCTTCCTGATCGAGTTCGGCGGTGTGCTCGCGCGGGCCCTGTCGGTGCAGCGGGCGCCGTGGGGCAACATGTACGAGTTCAACATCACCTTCTCCACGGTCGCCGTCGGTGTGTACCTCTCGCTGCTCGCGCTGAAGAAGAACGTGCGCTGGCTCGGGCTGTTCCTGATCACCACGGTCCTCCTCGATCTCGGCCTCGCCGTCACTGTCTTGTACACCGCGAGCGACCAGTTGGTTCCCGCCCTTCACTCGTACTGGCTGTACATCCACGTCTCCACGGCGATCTTCTGCGGCGCGGTGTTCTACGTCGGCGCGGTCTCCACGCTGCTCTACCTCTTCAAGGACAGTTACGAGAACAAGCTGGCGAACGGCGGCACCCCGGGCCGCTTCGCGAACTCCGTCCTCGACCGGCTGCCCGCCTCGGCGTCCCTCGACAAGTTCTCCTACCGCGTCAACGCGGCCGTCTTCCCGCTGTGGACGTTCACGATCATCGCGGGCGCCATCTGGGCGGGCGACGCGTGGGGCCGCTACTGGGGCTGGGACCCCAAGGAGACCTGGTCCTTCATCACCTGGGTCGCCTACGCCTGCTACCTGCACGCCCGCGCCACGGCCGGCTGGAAGGGCCGCAAGGCCGCCTACCTGGCCCTGATCGCCTTCGGCTGCTGGCTGTTCAACTACTACGGCGTCAACATCTTCGTCTCCGGCAAGCACTCGTACGCCGGGGTGTGACCGGCCGGTCTTCGACAGGCCACCGTGCATTTCGTGCCCGTCGGGGTCAGGCTGGTGTCATGACCGGTTCGATAGAACAGGGCATCAGCCAGACCCACGGGGACACCCACATCCTGCACCTCCTGGTACGGCTGCCCCGGCCGATGGAGACCGCCTGGCCCTCGCTGGCGACCCCGGACGGCCTCGCGGCCTGGTTCACCCCGGCCGACGTCCTCGAACCGCACCTCGGCGGGGCGGTCACGCTGCGGGACGTGGGGGAGGGGCGGATCACCGCGTGGGACGTGGAGCGGGTCGCCGAGTACACGCTGAAGGGCGGCGTCCGGATCCGGTTCCATCTGGAGCGGGACGGGGACGAGGGCAGCGCCCTGCGCTTCACCCATGAGTTCCGGGGCGGGGAGGAGCCGGAGCCGCACTGGAGGGCACGCTTCCAGCGGCTGATCGACGTACTCGAAGCGGGCCCGTGACCCCTGGGGTCGGGGTCACGAAACTGTCGAGGCGATGACGTCCCGCAACCGCTCCACGTACAACCGCATGTTCTTGTGCGCCACGTCGGTGTCCGGGTAGCGGCTCGCGAACCACAGGCCCTCGTGGAGCCGGATGACCCACGCGCACACCTGGTCGCCGTAGGACACCCGGATCAGCCCGTACGCCCGCTGCTCGGTCCAGTGCTCGGACCCGGGGGCGCCCCGCGTGTCGACGTAGGAGACGATCGAGTACAGGTCGGGTGACGTGGGGCGGAAGTCCGTGCCCAGCAGGCGCAGCACCCGGGCGAGCGGCATGCGGGCCATGTGCCGGTTGGCGTGCAACGCGGCGCGCACCGTGCGCAGGGCGCTGGGGAAGTCGCGGGCCTCGGCGGCGGGGATCTCGATGGGGGCGCCGCCCACGTACCAGCCGACGGAGTCCGACCAGCGGGACCTCACCCGGGTGTGGAAGGGCACGACGGTGCGGTAGACGGGCTCCGTGCCGATCTCCTGGACGAAGAGGGCGGTCGCGGCGAGGATGCCGACCGCGCTGCCGCCGTAGGGGCGGCAGTACGCCTCGAACGCGGCGGCGGCGTCCGGGTCCGTGAGGTTCTCGCGCAGGAGCTGCTGGGTGGGCAGCCCGCCGTCGGGATCGAGGCCGAGGTCGACGGGGAAGCTCGGCAGCCTGCCGTCGCAGCGGCCGATGAACTCCCGCCAGCGGGCGACGATGTCATGGCTGCCGTCGATCCGGTCGGCGTCCGTGCGCTCGATCTCGCAGAAGTCGACGTAACTGCTGACCGGCGTCGGCTCCACGGCCCGGCCCGCGACGGCCGCCGCGTACAACTCGTGGATCTCGGCGGGGATGCGGTGGATGGAGTGGGCGTCGACGTTGCTGTGGTCGAAGGCCATGTACACGCTGGTGGAGTCGTCCCGGACGACGGCGGTGTAGATGAGGTTGGGCCAGCGCAGGGCGTCCGCCGTGACGTCGAAGCGGTCCTGGAGGTGCCGTACCAGCTCCTCCGGGTCGGTGAAGTCGCCGACCTCCACGCGGCGCAGGGACACGGCGTCGGCGTCGAGCGTGAACCGGCGCATCTCGTCGCCCGGTTCGCCGGACCAGCGGAAGCCGCTGCGCAGCGTCTCGTGCCGCAGCGTCCAGCCGCGCAGCGCCTCCCCCAGCGCGTCGAGGTCGGCCCGGCCGGGGAGGTCGAACGCGGTGCCGAGCCAGGTCGGCACGAACAGGCCGTCCTCGCGCACGGACCGGGCGGTCCTGATGTGTGACTCCTGGATGTACGCCGGCGGCCTGGAGTCCTCGGGCAGGTCTGTCGCCATGGCCACGGTGGCCGGACTGAGCGTCCATTCGACGAGTCGTCCGGGCCGGACCTCGCAGCGCTGGATGTCAGTCATTCGCACGGGCGGCTCCGTTCGCGGCGGGGGACACACCCGAAAGGGTGGTATCCCGCCCAACGAGGCAACCCTTTCTCAGAAACGGTTCGCTGGGCTCAGCCGACGGTGATCGAGTCCAGCTTCTGACGCAGATACACATGCGAGTCGACGGGCGCGTACGCCACCCGGCCCACCGGGGCGGGCACGGACTCGACGAGCGTCCCGGGCGTGCACTCCCCGAAGTAGACGAGGGACATCAGCTCCTCGGCGGGCGCGTCGGCGGGCGGCGGCAGCACGCGGTGCCGCCCGGACCGCCAGCGGTCGCCGGTCCAACGGGCCATCAGGTCGCCGATGTTGAGGGTGAAGGCGTCCGGGTCGTACGGCGCGTCCTCCCATCCGGCGCCTCCGTCCGCGGGGTCGACGTAGACCTGCAACCCGCCCTTGCCCGCCTGCCGGTCGAGGATCGTCACCGTGCCGAAGTCGGTGTGCGGCCCGATGCGGAACTGTCCGGGCGCAGGCTCCCCGACGACCTCGGTGCCCGGGTACCAGTTGATGTTGAAGCCGTACGTCGGGTGGTCCATGTGCCGGATGAAGAAGTCGGGTCGGAGGCCGAGGGCCGCGCCGAGCAGGGCGAGGAGCCGGTTCTCCAGCTCGGCCATCCGCGCCAGGTACTCCTCGCACAGGGGCCGCAGTTCGGGGACCTCCGCGGGATAGACGTTCGGCGCGTACCACTCGGCGTTGACGACCGGGTCCTCGAAGGGCTCGTGCGTCGCGAAGGTCAGCGACTCCTTCAGGTCCGGCGGGGTCTCGGTGCCCTCCGCGTACCCGTTGGCCTCCGCGCCCGGCCCGAGCCAGCCGCGCCCGCCGACCTTCGCCTCGTAGCGCTGCTTGACCTCGGCCGGGAGCGTGAAGAAGGCGCGGGCGGCCCCCCGGATGCGGGCGCGCAGGGACGGATCCACGCCGTGGCCGGTGACCAGGAGGAACCCGGCGGTCCTCAGGGCCTCGTCGACGGTCCGGGCGATCGCCTCGCGCGCCTGCGCGTCACCGTCGAGCCAGGGCCTGAGGTCGATCGTGGGGATGCGTGGCTCACTCACCGATGTCCTCGTTCCACAGTGCCGGATGGTTCTTGATGAAGTCGCGCATCAGCCCGACGCACTCGGGGTCGTCGAGCAGCACGATGTCCACGCCGTGCTCGGCCAGCCAGTCGTGCCCGCCGTGGAAGGTGACCGCCTCGCCGATCACCACGCGCGAGATGCCGAACTGCCGGACCAGACCGGAGCAGTACCAGCAGGGCGAGAGGGTGGTCACCATGGTCGTTCCCCGGTACGACCGCTGCCGTCCCGCCGCCCGGAAGGCCGCCGTCTCCGCGTGCGTGGACGGGTCGCCGTCCTGGACGCGCCGATTGCGGCCACGGCCCAGCAGCGTGCCGTCGGCCCCGAACAGCGCGGCCCCGATCGGGACACCCCCCTCACCGAGCCCGGCCCGCGCCTCCGCGACAGCGATGGCCAGCCATCGACGTGCCTCAGTCCGATCCATGCCCTCACTCTGCTGTGGCGGGGGCGTGGGGGCAACGGTGGGTGTGGGTGTGGGTGTGGGTGCGGAGCAGTGCGGCAGCGCGAAGTCGTGGCACGTCCCGGCGAACGTGCTCTGGGTGCTGTAGAGGGCGGCGGCGTCCGGGCGTGCGGGCATGACGGGACCCCCCAGACGGGACCGATTGCGCGTTCGATTACGGATCGGCGGTCCTCACCGTGTCGAAATTCGCCGCGCATTGTCAGCGGTTCCGCGGTGCGAGCGGCGTCAGCCGGAGGCACGGTCGGTGTACTCCAGGTAGTCGTCCAGGCGTCCCGCACCGGAGAGCATGACCCGGGCCCGGGCCGTCAGCTGCTCGCCCCGCGTCGCGATCGCCGCCCGCAGGGCCTCGCTGCTGCCCTCCCGGCGCAGGCCGTCCAGGATGGGGCGGATCTGGTCGAAGACGTAGTGGCTGCGGCGCAGGGTGTGGATCAGGCGCGCGTCACGGACGTCCGCCGGGCGGTAGACGCGGTACTTCGTGCCCCGCTCCCGCTCGGGCGCGATCAGCCCGGCCGCCTCCCACACCCGCAGCGCCGACGTCCGTACGCCGAGCAGCGCGGCCACCTCGCCGATGCGCAGCCCGGAGCGCGGCAGTGCCTCGGGCGGCTGTCCGGCCAGCACCTCCAGGGCCTCGCTCGTCGCCCGCAGCGCGCCCCGCTCCTCGTGCAGCGCGGCATGCGCGGCGTCGACGAGGGCGAGCGCGGCCGGGACGTCACCGGTGTGCACGGCCCGCATGATCCCGGCCGCCGTCACCGGCCCGTGGCCCCGCAGCAGCGCGCGGTACGTCAGCAGCGCGCGCCGGTGCACATCGGTGAAGGTCCGGTAGCCGGAGGCGGTGCGCGCGGCCGGGGGCAGGACGCCGGCCTCCTCGTAGTTGCGGACCTGCTGCGTCGAGATACCGGCGAGACGGGCCAGGTCGACCGGCCGCAGGCGTTCGTCGTCGTTCCTCACGGGAGTTGAAGGTTACGGGATACCAATCCTCATGTCGTTCGAGGGGGTTCGCGATCAAAGTCTCAACAAGCACTTCAATGAAAAACTTGAAGGCATGGAGGACTTCATCCGCGTCACCGGCGCCCGCCTGCACAATCTCGCCAACGTCACCCTCGCGATCCCGAAGAACAAGCTGGTCGTCATGACCGGCCTCTCCGGATCCGGCAAGTCCACGCTCGCCTTCGACACCCTCCACCGGGAGGGCCAGCGGCAGTACATGGAGTCCCTGGGCATGGTCACCGGCCTGGTCAGCCGGCCCTCCGTGGACTCCATCACCGGCCTGTCCCCGTCCATCAGCGTCGACCAGCACCTCACCAACCGCAGCCCCCGCTCCACGGTCGGCACCGTGACCGAGGTGTTCACCTATCTGCGGTTGCTGTGGTCGAGGATCGGCGTGCGGCCGTGTCCCGGGTGCGGGAAGGACGTCCCGCCCTCGCACGCGTACGGGTACGACGACGAGGAGGCGGAGGGCGAGCAGGTCCCCTGCCCGCACTGCGGCATCCCCGTACCGGAGCTGGTGATGGGCTCGTTCTCCTTCAACAAGCCCGCCGGCGCCTGCCCGGCCTGCACCGGCCTCGGCGAGGTGATCCGGGCGGACGTACGGCGCCTGGTCGACGGCGGCCGCTCGGTCGCCGAGGGAGCCGTACTCGGCTGGAACGCCAAGGTCGTCGAGCGGAACGTGTCGCTGCTGCGGGCGGCGGCCCGGCACTACGGCTTCACCTTCGACCAGGACCGCCCCCTGGACGAACTGACCGACCGCGAGCGCGACCTGCTCCTGCACGGCGTCGAAAGCCCCGAGTTCCGCCGTCACTTCCCGGACGCCGAACCGCCCGCCACCGTCACCGCGGGCCGTTTCGAGGGGGTGGTGACGGCGGTGATGCGGCGCTACGCCGAGCGCATCGAGGACACCGAGTACCGGGAGCGCACCGAGAAGCAGGTGCTGGTGAAGCAGGTCTGCGGGGAGTGCCGGGGCGCCCGGCTGCGGGCGGAGAGCCGGGCGGTCACCGTGCACGGCCTGACGATCGTGGAGGCGGCCGCCGCGTCCCTCGACGAACTCGCCGCATGGCTGGGCGGGTTGCGCGAGCGGGTCTCCCCGGACGAGTGGCTGTTCGTGGAGCCGGTCGTCGCCGACCTCACCGAGCGGGTACGGCGGCTGGTCGACGTCGGTGTCGGCTATCTGACCCTGGAGCAGCCGACGCCGAGCCTCTCCGCCGGCGAGTCGCAACGGCTGCGGCTGGCCGCGCTGCTGGGCTCGGGGCTCACGGGCGTGCTGTACGTCCTCGACGAGCCGACCATGGGCCTCCACCCCGCCGACACCGCCCGTCTGGTCGGCGTCCTGCGCAGGCTGCGGGACCTGGGCAACACGGTGCTGGTGATCGAGCACGACCTGGACGTGCTGCGGGCGGCGGACCATGTGGTGGACGTCGGCCCCGGTGCGGGGCGTGAGGGCGGCCGGATCGTGGCGCAGGGCACGCCGGAGGAGGTGGCGCGGGCGGGGGCCGAGGAGACGGCTGCGGGCGGCTCGGTGACCGGGGCGTATCTGTCGGGGCGGCTGTCGGCGCCGGCGTCGAAGAGGCGGGGGGACTCCGGCCGGGCGCTGGTGATACGCGGGGCGCGTGCGCACAACCTCAAGGACCTCACCGTACGGATCCCGCTCGGCCGTCTGGTCACCGTCACCGGGCCGTCCGGGTCGGGCAAGTCGACCCTGCTGCTGGAGATCCTCGGCCGGGCGGCACGCCGGCACTTCCACGGTGCGGGGGAGCGGCCGGGCGAGCACGACGGGATCGACGGCTGGGAGCACCTGGGCAAGGTCGTGACCATCGACCAGGAACCGATCAGCCGACTGCCGCGCTCGAACGCGGCGACGTACTCGGACGTGTTCACGCCGATCAGGGAGGCGTTCGCGGCCCGTTCCGGGGGACGGCTGACTCCTGGCGCCTTCTCCTTCAACGTCCCCGGCGGCCGTTGCGAACGCTGCGAGGGCGCGGGCGTGCTGTCGGTCCACATGCACTTCCTGCCGCCGGTGGAGGTGAGGTGCCCGGGCTGCCGCGGCCGGCGCTTCAGGCCGGAGGTGCTGTCGGTGCGCCACGACGGGCACGACATCGCCGAGGTGCTGGAGGCGACGGTCGACGAAGCCCTGGCGATGTTCGCCGGCACCCCGGCGATCGCCTCCCGCCTGCGGCGCCTGTCCGACGTCGGCCTCGGCTACCTTCCGCTGGGCCAGCCGGCCACGACGCTCTCCGGTGGCGAGGCCCAACGCCTGAAACTCGCGAAGGAACTGGGCCGCAAGGCGGCGGGCAGCACCCTCTACCTCCTGGACGAGCCCACCACCGGCCTCCACAGCGCGGACACCGCCCGCCTCCTCGGCGTGCTCCAACGCCTCGTCGACGCCGGGCACTCGGTCATCACCATCGAGCACAACCTCGATGTCGCCCACGCCTCCGACTGGCTGATCGACCTCGGACCGGAGGGCGGGTCAGGAGGCGGGAAGCTGGTGGCGGAGGGCGTGCCGGGGAGGTGACGGGGACTGGGGGTGACGGGGACTGGGGGTGACGGGGGCTGGGGGCGACGGCTGTGAGAACCGGGCGCCACTTCGTCGCCCGCCGTCACTACCCGCCCAGCAGCCCGAGGACCTTGTTGACCGCGTCGATGACCGGTTGGCCGACAGCGCCGACCGTCGCGGCGATTCCGGCGACGGCCATCAGGGCGCGATGGCGGTCCTGGGCGGGCACGGTGCCGTCGGCGCTGATGGCCGGGAGGGAGTCGTCGATGGTCTGGGCGCTGGCCGCCGGGACCTGGGCGCGCAGTTCCTCGACCAGCCGCAGCAGCTCCTGGACCGCCGACAGCATCTCGGCGGACGCCGGCGAGGCGTCGCCGGACACCGTCTGCCTCTTGTCGATGCCGATGTTGTCCCGGCCGCCGTTCATGGTCACACTGTCGCCGAAGTGGTAGCTGTCGCCGCTCATGCCGAAATCCCCACGTTGCCCGTGCCGCCGTACATGTTGACGTTGTCCCCGAAGTGGTAGTGCTTCGGGGAGACCGTGATGCTCTCCACCGTCACCTGGAACTCGGCCTCCGGGTTCTCGATCGCGTTGACGATGTAGCCGACGAGCTGGTCCAGGTGCGCCGGGTTCGAGCTGGTCACCACCGCCATGGACGGGCCGGACGTCTCGGCGGCCAGTACGTAGTACGACTGTGCCGACAGGACGGAGATCAGCTCCCCGACGCAGTACATCAGCGCGAGCGCACTGGCGATCCAGACGAAGGTGATGATCCCGCTGCCCGCGCTCTCGCTCCCGAGGGTCGCCGCGGCGCCGAGGATCGTGAGAGCGAACGCGATCGACAGGATGATCCCGACGTTCTTGAAGAAGCGCACGAGGGCCTCCATCCGTCTGGGATGGAGGGTGTAGGTGTACACGCGGGTGATGTTCGCCAGGGGATAGGCGGCTCTGCCGACCCAGAGCAGTCGCTTGTCGACCCGCAGTTCGACATCGGTGCCACGTAAGAGCGGTGGCGGCATGGGCGGTACGTCGGGCTGGTCATGCCACGGGCGTTTTGTGGGTTCTGTCATCTCCGTGCTCCTCATGAGGGCGAAGTCGACTACGTAGGGTGTCATCGCCCGCACTCCGTCGACAGCCGTCAACTGTGCTGCTGTTGTGGAGAGTTCGGACGCGGTGTGCGGCCGCCCCGGCGGGGAGGCGCATCGCCCGCTTCGTGGGGGCTTCCCCGTCAGGGTTCGTCGCGCTTGGGCCCGTCGCCCCGCTTGTCGTCGTCGTCCTCGTCCAGGGACTTCAGGAACTCGGGGTTGTCGTCGGGGGCGACCCACTGCTGACGCCTGCGGTCCCGTACGCCGGACCAGCCCTCGGCGGCCGGGCTGCGCTTCTTGCCCGCGATCAGCCAGGAGATGGAGCCGACCAGCGGGAACACCAGGACGAGGATCGCCCACAGCGGCTTGGGCATGTGGCGGATGTCGTCCTCCTTCGTGCTGATGCAGTCGATGAACGCGTACACGCTCAACGCCAGTGGCACGAGGAACATCAGCACCCGGAGCATGGGCCCTCTCCAGCGAAACGGTCGTCGGGGCCGGGGGCACGGCCCCCGGGTTCAGGGCCAGGGTAGCCGCTCGGGGATACTTGACCCCATGGCTTATGACGATCTTCGTTCCCTGCTCAGGGCACTGGAACGCGAAGGCGACCTCAGGCGCGTCAAGGCCGAGGTCGATCCGTATCTGGAGGTCGGGGAGATCGTCGACCGGGTGCAGAAGTCCGGCGGTCCCGCGCTGCTTTTCGAGAACGTGAAGGGCTCGTCGATGCCCCTCGCGATGAACGTCTTCGGAACCGACCGGCGCCTGCTGAAGGCCCTGGGGCTGAAGTCGTACGGCGAGATCTCCGACAGGATCGGCGGGCTGCTCAAGCCCGAGCTGCCGCACGGCTTCGTCGGGGTCCGCGAGGCCTTCGGCAAGCTCGGCGCCATGGCGCACGTACCGCCGAAGAAGGTGAAGTCCGACAACGCTCCGGTGCAGGAGGTCGTGCTGCACGGGGACGAGGTGGACCTGGACCGGCTGCCGGCCCTGTTCACCTGGCCCAAGGACGGCGGCTCCTTCTTCAACCTGGGGCTCACCCACACCAAGGACCCGGAGAGCGGCGTACGGAATCTGGGCCTGTACCGCCTCCAGCGCCACGACAGGCGCACCATCGGCATGCACTGGCAGATCCACAAGGACAGCCGGAACCACTACCAGGTGGCGGCACGGCGGGGCGAGCGGCTGCCGGTCGCGATCGCCTTCGGCTGTCCGCCCGCCGTGACCTACGCCTCCACCGCGCCGCTCCCCGGTGACATCGACGAGTACCTGTTCGCCGGGTTCGTCGCGGGCAAGCGGATCGAGATGGTGGACTGCAAGACGGTGCCGTTGCAGGTGCCGGCGCAGGCGGAGGTCGTGCTGGAGGGCTGGCTGGAGCCCGGCGAGATGCTGCCGGAGGGCCCGTTCGGCGACCACACCGGCTTCTACACCCCGCAGGAGCCCTTCCCGGCCCTCAAGATCGACTGCGTGACGATGCGCCGCCGCCCGCTGCTGCAGTCGATCGTCGTGGGCCGGCCGCCGACGGAGGACGGCCCCCTGGGCCGGGCGACGGAACGCTTCTTCCTCCCCCTGCTGAAGATCATCGTCCCGGACATCGTGGACTACCACCTGCCAGAAGCCGGCGGCTTCCACAACTGCGCGATCGTCTCGATCGACAAGAAGTACCCCAAGCACGCGCAGAAGGTCATGCACGCGATCTGGGGCGCCCACATGATGTCCCTGACCAAGCTGATCGTGGTCGTCGACTCCGACTGCGACGTCCACGACCTGCACGAGGTCGCCTGGCGGGCGCTCGGCAACACCGACTACGCCCGTGACCTCACCGTCGTCGAAGGCCCCGTCGACCATCTCGACCACGCCTCCTACCAGCAGTTCTGGGGCGGCAAGGCGGGCATCGACGCGACGAAGAAGTGGCCCGAGGAGGGCTACACACGCGACGGCGGCTGGCCGGACATGGTGGAGTCGGATCCGGGGACGGCGGCGCTGGTGGACCGCCGCTGGAAGGAGTACGGCCTGTGAGCAGTGCCTCCGCCGCGATTCCGCAGCCAGGACGCACCAAGGCGTTCCTGCGCCTCGTCATGATCGAGCACTCGGTGTTCGCGCTGCCGTTCGCGTACATCGCCGCGCTCACCGCGATGTTCCAGTGGGACAGGAACATCCACTGGGGCCGGCTGCTGCTCGTCACCGTCTGCATGGTGGGTCTGCGCACGTTCGCCATGGCGGTGAACCGGATCATCGACCGCGAGATCGACGCGCGCAACCCGCGCACCGCCCACCGCGAGCTGGTGACCGGCGCGATGTCGGTCCGCCACGCCTGGACGGGCGCCCTGATCGCCCTGGTGGTCTTCCTGGGCGCGGCGGCCCTGCTGAACCCCCTGTGCCTGGCCCTCGCCCCCGTCGCGGTGGTCCCGATGGTGGTCTACCCCTACGGCAAACGCTTCACGAACTTCCCGCAGGCCATCCTCGGCCTCGCGCAGGCGATGGGCCCGGTCGGCGGCTGGCTGGCCGTCACCGGCTCCTGGTCCTGGGACGCGGTGATCCTCGGCCTCGCCGTCGGCGTCTGGATCGGCGGCTTCGACCTGATCTACGCCTGCCAGGACGTCGAGACCGACCGGGAGATCGGCGTCATGTCGGTCCCGGCCCGCTTCGGCGTCCCGGCGGCGGTCTGGGGAGCGCGGGTCTGTCACGCGGTGACGACGGGCTTGTTCGTCTGGTACGCGCTGGCCACGGACGCGGGAGGGTTCTTCTGGCTGGGCCTGCTGATCGTCGCCGGGGCGTTCGTGTACGAGCACTCGATCGTCCGCCCGCACGACCTGTCCCGAGTGAACAGGGCGTTCTTCAGCGTCAACGGCTTCATCGGGATTGCCCTGTTCGTGTGTGCGCTTCTTGATCTCCTGGTTCGGGGTCTGACCGTGTAAGTACGGTGCGGCCTACCATCGAGGGCAGGACCCCAGGGAGGCCACCGTGACCGTCTCGGACCTTGACCGCCTGCACTCGCAGCTCAGCCGGTTCGAGGACATGTTCCCCGGCTATCGCGTGGAGATTGTCGAGGGCAACATCATGATGAGTCCGGTCAAGCCGCACCACGCCAAGACCATCCGTTTCGTCTGGAACGAACTTGAGGCGCAGTTGGGTGCGGAGTGGGACTTCACGAGTGATGTCGCGTTCCCCTTCGACGAGGACAACGAGTTCTGCCCCGATCTGGCCGTCATTCCGGCCTCGGAGGCCGCGAAGAACGAGGGCGCGTACTCCCCCGATCTCATCGAGCTGGTCGTCGAAGTCGTCTCCCAGGGCAGCATCCGCCGTGACTACGAGGTCAAACCCCTCTGGTACGCCTCCCGAGGCATCGCCAACTACCTGGTCTTCGACCCGCTGAAGGGCCACTGCGTCACCATGTGGAACCCCGGACCCGACGGCTACCGAGGCCGCGACACCATCCCCTACGGCCCTGACCTGACCGTCGTCTCCCCGCTCGGCAAGCTGACGGTCCCCACCGGCGGTCTCCCGGTCGACCCGAAACTGCGCGACCAGTCCTGAGCGTGCCGTGACCCACCGGTAGGCTCGTTTGCGTGAACGCAGGAGAAAAGCAGCGCGTGCCTTGGATCGTGGGGGTGTCCGGAGCATCCGGCACACCGTACGCGGCTGCTGTGCTGCGTGCGCTGCTGGAGGCCGGCGAGAGTGTCGACCTCGTGGTCTCCCGGGCCTCGCGGCTCACCCTGCTGGACGAGACCGGTATCTCCTTCCGGGACGCGCACTGGCAGGACGACCTGCGCGCATGGCTGTCCCGGGGAGCCGACGGCAAGCCCGGGACCTTCGACGTCGACGTCGACGCCGTACGGCACTGGAGCGCGGGCGACCTGGCCGCCGGGCCGTCCTCGGGGTCGTACCCCGTCAAGGGCATGCTGATCGTGCCCGCCTCCACGGCCTGCGTGGCAGGCGTCGCGCTCGGCCTGTCGAAGGACCTGCTGCAGCGGGCGGCGAGCGTCACCCTCAAGGAGGGCCGCAAGCTGGTCGTGGCCGTACGGGAGACCCCGCTGAACGGCCAGACGCTGCGCCACCTCGTGACCCTGGACGACGCGGGCGCGGTCGTCGTGCCCGCCTCGCCCGCCTTCTACGCGGGGGCGACCCACATCCAGGACCTCGTCGACTTCGTCGCCGGACGCGTCCTCGACGCGGCGGGCGTCGAGCACCGGCTCTACCGCCGCTGGAACGGCGAACTCGGCGGTGGAACCCGCACGACATGATCGCCATCTGAGCAAGTCGCAGTACCTCTCATCACTTCAGGAACTCTTCACCGGAAGGCTTCGAATCGCATGGACGCGGTGGACAGGCAGCTCATCCAGGCCCTGAGGGAGAACGGCCGGGCCTCCTACGCGGAGCTGGGACGCCTCGTCGGTCTGTCGGGACCCAGCGTCACCGACCGCATCAACCGGCTGGAGGCGGCCGGTGTCATCACCGGCTACCGCGCCACCGTCGACGCCGCCTCGCTCGGCCTCGGCGTCACCGCGCTCATCGGCATCTCCCTCTCCGACGCCGCCGACCACGAGGACGTGGCGAGCCGGCTGAAGGACCTCGGCGAGATCGAGGACTGCTGGTTCATCGCCGGCGACGACTCGTTCATGCTCAAGGTGCGGGCGACCGACGTGGACGGCCTGGAGAAGATCATCCGGCGGCTCAGCGGGACCAAGGGCGTGTCCCGGACCCGTACCACGATCGTGCTCTCCACGAAGTGGGAGAACCGGGTCGGGGAACTGCCCGAAGAGGTGTAGACGTACGGTGGGACAGGTCGTCGTAGAAAGGTGTTGGCATGGACGTCGGGCTCAAGCGCGAGCTGGAGGAGAAGGTCCGCTCCGGTGAGCGGCTGTCCCGTGAGGACGGCATCGCGCTGTACGAGTCGGACGACCTGGCCTGGCTCGGCGGCCTCGCGCACGAGGTGCGGACGCGCAAGAACGGCGACGTCGTGCACTTCAACGTCAACCGGCACCTGAACATGACGAACGTGTGCACGGCGTCCTGCGCCTACTGCTCCTTCCAGCGCAAGCCGGGCGAGAAGGACGCGTACACGATGCGCATCGAGGAGGCGGTGAAGCTCGCCAAGGCGATGGAGGGCGAGAACCTCACCGAGCTCCACATCGTCAACGGCCTGCACCCCAACCTCCCGTGGCGCTACTACCCGCGCTCGCTGCGGGAGCTGAAGGCCGCCCTCCCGAACGTCTCGCTGAAGGCCTTCACGGCGACCGAGATCCACCACTTCGAGACGATCAGCGGGCTGAGCGCGAGCGAGATCCTCGACGAGCTCATCGACGCCGGTCTGGAGTCCCTCACCGGCGGCGGCGCCGAGATCTTCGACTGGGAGGTCCGCCAACACATCGTGGACCACCGCACCCACTGGGAGGACTGGTCCCGCATCCACCGCCTGGCGCACGAGAAGGGTCTGAAGACCCCGTGCACCATGCTGTACGGCCACATCGAGGAGCCGCGGCACCGGGTGGACCACGTGCTGCGGCTGCGCGAGCTGCAGGACGAGACGAACGGCTTCCAGGTCTTCATCCCGCTGCGCTACCAGCACGACTTCGTCGACATGCAGGACGGCAAGGTCCGCAACCGCCTCCAGGCCCGCACCCAGATGGCCACCGGCGCCGAGGCCCTGAAGACCTTCGCGGTGTCCCGTCTGCTGTTCGACAACGTCCCGCACGTGAAGGTCTTCTGGGTCATGCACGGCGTCCAGACCGCCCAGCTGGCCCTCCAGCACGGCGCCGACGACATGGACGGCTCGGTCGTCGAGTACAAGATCACGCACGACGCGGACAACTACGGCACGCCGAACAAGCTGACCCGTGAGGACCTGCTGGACCTGATCCGGGACGCGGGTTTCCGGCCCGTGGAGCGGAACACGCGGTACGAGATCATCCGGGAGTACGACGGCCCGGACCCGCTGCTGCGGGAGTCCCCGCAGCCCATGCGCGTGTGAGCGGCCCGGGGTGCGGTACTCGGCCGACGTGAGTCCCCGTACCGCCTCCGCCCCGGAGGACGCCTACACCGCCGCACCCTTCGTCCCGGACCGCGGCGGCCTCCCGGCGCTGCGCCGGGCCGCCGCCGAATGCAGGGGCTGCCCCCTCCACCGGGACGCCACCCAGACGGTGTTCGGCGCCGGGGACAAGAACGCCCGCGTCATGCTCGTCGGCGAGCAGCCCGGCGACCAGGAGGACCGGCAGGGCAGACCGTTCGTGGGCCCGGCCGGGCGCCTGCTGGACCGCGCACTGGAAGAGGCCGGCATCGACCCTTCCGAGGCGTACGTCACCAACGCGGTCAAGCACTTCAAGTTCACCCGGGCCGAACCCCGCAAACGCCGGATCCACAAGGCCCCGTCCCTGAGGGAGATGACGGCGTGCGGTCCCTGGCTCGCCGCCGAGCTGGCCGTCGTGGAGCCCGAGCTGATCGTGATCCTGGGCGCGACCGCGGGCAAGGCGCTGCTGGGCTCGTCGTTCCGGGTCGGGGAGGCGCGGGGGGCGCTGCTCGAACACGAGATCCACGGCCGGCCGGAGAAGCTGGTGGCGACCGTGCATCCGTCGTCGGTGCTGCGGGCCCAGGACGACAAGGACCGCAAGGCCGCGTACGAGGGTCTGGTCTCCGACCTGAAGGTGGCGGCGCGAGCGCTGTCGTAATGGCTACGATGACCCAGTGGCCCTTACTTTCACTCTCGACCCCGCCGTCACCCCCGCCCTCCGGGACGGCATCCTCGATCTGTGGACCGACGTCTCAAACGCGGGCGGAGCCGTGGGCTTCGTGCCGCCGGTGACGCGGGAGGCGGTCCGGCCGGAGCTGGTGCGCCACTTCGTGGCGATGGCGGAGGGGCGCAACCGGCTGCTGGTCGGGCACGACGAGGCGGGCGAGGTGTCCGCGACGGCCTTCTTCACCTTCAACACGCACCACCTGATGACCCACTGGGTGTGGCTGTACACGGTGATGGTGCACCCCCGGCACCAGGGCAAGGGCTACGGCCGCGACCTGCTGACGGCCGCCGAGCGGGCGGCCCGCACCTTCGACGGCATCGACGCCGTCCGCCTCACCTGCCGGGGCGGCATGGGCCTGGAGCGCTTCTACGGCTCCTGCGGCTACAAGGAGGTCGGCCGGATCCCGAACGCCATCCGGGTCGCGCCGGGCGACGACCGGGACGACGTGATCATGCTGCTGTCGCTCGACTGACCCCCCTGCAAGATCGGTGGACCACCGTGCTTCACTGGACGGTGGCCCTGTTTGGAACCGGAAGAGTGGATTGAGATGCTCCGCTACACACTGATGCGCCTCGGGATCTTCTTGGGCTGCCTCGTGGTCGTCTGGGGCCTCGTCTACTCCGGCCTCGCCCCGCGTGGCCTCGGCGACTCCAACGGCATCTGGATCGTCCTGCTCGCCCTGCTGCTCTCGGCCCCGATCAGCTTCGTCGTCCTGCGCGAGGAACGCGACCGCGCCTCCGAGCGGATCGTGCGGCGCGTCGACCGCATGAAGTCCAACCTGGAGGCGAACCGCAGCCAGGAGGACGTCGCCGACGACACGGCTCGGACGCAGGGGCAGAACTCCTGACCTCCGGTCTCTTCCGTATCCCGGCAGCGTTACCACCGGGTAACCGTCCGGATCGCTCCCCTTACCCTTGTCCGGACCATGGTGTGGGATGGCTGAAATCACGCCAGGGAACGCACACCCGCACTGGCATTGCAACGTAAGGGGGAACCGTGGCACGAGCGCGCGCGAAGCAAGGCGCACGACGCGTTGCCGAGGCCGTCGCCTCCGGCACCGATCCGCGGACAGCCGCGCAGGAGGAACTGCGGCGGCAGATCGGCGGCCGAGGAGAGGGCGGCGAGGGGTACGACGCGCAGGGCCAGGGCATCGACCCGGCCGACTTCCCTGCCGCCCGGGAGCAGGGCGGTTCCACCGCCACCGTGATGCGGCAGAAGACGGTGCCGCTGGACGAGGCCGGGGAGGCGCTCGGCCGGAGCGAACAGGTCCGCGAGGGCGGCGAGGTGGTGCACGCCATCTGCCCGATGGTGATCCCCAAGGGCCGCTCGTTCGTCTCCATGCTGCCGGTGCTGATGCTGCTCGTGCTGGGCGCGGTGGGTGCGTCGATCGTGGGCGCCGCCGGTGCCGACGTGGTGACCAACCCGCTGTTCGGCGTGCACTACTGGGTCATCGCGGTGCTCGCCGTGGCCTTCGTGTGGTGGCGGCAGGGCATGGTCATGGTGCCGGACGGCTGCCAGGCGATGATCACCCGGTTCGGCAAGCTGGAGAAGGTCGTCGGGCCCGGCCGGGTCGTGCTGCTGAGCCCGTGGAAGCGGGTGTCGTACATCGTCAACACCACGATCGAGTACCCGTTCAACGCGCCGGTGCGCGAAGCCCCGACCAGGGGTGGCGTGAAGGCGTCGATCGACCTGTTCATCCAGTTCCGGATCAGCGACCCCACCGAGTTCGTCTACACGCTGGGCGCGGTGCGCGGCTTCGAGGAGAAGCTCAGCAACGCCGTCAGCGAGACCATCCGCAGCCTCATCTACGAGCAGGAGGCCGCCGGCATCTACGACATGGTCGGCGAGGACACCGGCCGTCTGCTGGAGCAGCTCAACCAGCAGTTCCGCCCGGCCGTGGAGCTGACCAACGCCAACATCACCCACGCCGAGCCGTCCGACCAGCGCTACCGCATGGACCTGGCGGCGCCCGAGATGGTGCGGGTGGCCAAGGAGGCGTACACGCACGAGTACGCGCTCCAGTTGCGCAAGGAGCAGGACGAGGGCGACCTCACCCGTGAGCTGGCCTCCAGCCACGAGACGCTCTCCGCGATCCAGGCCGACATCGCCCAGTACCAGGCGCAGATGGACACGGCCGTGGAGCGCGAGACCAACCGCGCCGAGGCGCTCGCCCGGCAGCGCTACGTCCAGGCCGAGTCGGAGGCCAAGGCCAACGCGGCGCTCCTGGAGGCGCAGGCCCTCGACATCCGTGCGGTGACGGCGGCGGAGGCCCCGGAGATCCTGGAGTACCGCTACCAGCAGCAGGTGCTGGACACGCTGGAGCAGGTCGCCGACCATCTGCCGCGCCTGGTGCGCATCGGCGGCGCGTCGGACGGCGGCGGCGTCGCCGGCATCGACTTCCTGGAGCTGGCCCGCGAGTTGATCGGCGAGCGCGGCACGGAGCTGTTCACCGACGAGGACATGGCCGCCGTACGGGCCCGCCTCGGCGAGGTGTCCGAGCGGATCGCCGGGCGGCAGGCGGAGATCGGCGGGCTGCTGGCGGCCGAGCGGCCGACGGTGCCGCAGGTGCCCGACCAGCCCGACCAGCCCGACCAGCCCGAGTCGACTGACAGCTCCGACGTCTCCGAGGAGGCCGCCCAGTGAGTACCGCACGTTCCCACCGCCGGTCGGTGATCTCCGAGGCCGTCGCCCCCTGGAGCGACATCGCGCGGCTGCTGCGCGGCGGCGAGGCCGACACCCTGATCCCGGTCATCATCCCCCGCCACCGGCGCCGCCTGTGGTGGATGCTGCCGCTGTGGCTCGGCGTCTACGCCCTGCTGGCGGGCGTGATGCTGTCGGTGCAGGAGGCCGGCTCCGGCATGGTCGCCACCAATGTCGCCTACGGTGCCCTCGCCACCCTCTCCTACGCCGGCGGCGTCGTGCTGCTGCTGATCGGCGCGCTGTGGTGGTGGCGCTCCTCGATCGTCGAGATCGAGCAGGGCACCAACGGTGTGCTGACCCGCTACGGCGCCGTCATCCGCACGCTGGACGCCGGCCGCCACTACCTGTGGCACCCGTGGTCCCGGGTGGACTTCGTCGTCGACGTGGCCACCGAGATCCCGTACTCCGCACCGGTGATGGCCTGCCCGACGCAGGAGAACGTGCCGCTGCGCTCGATCGAGTTCTTCCTGAAGTTCCGCATCACCGACGCCGTGCTGTTCGTCCGCACCATCGGCGCGGGCAACTTCGACCTGGTGCTCTCCAGCGCCGTACAGGACGCGATCCGCCAGCGGGCGCGGAAGATGCGCACCGAGCGGGCGTACGACCTGCGCGGCTCGGACGTGGCCGACATGCAGGAACTGCTCAACCGCCAGCTGTCCGGCTACGGCGTGCGCATCACCGGCTCCAACATCCCGGACGTGCAGCTGCCGACGCAGTACCAGCAGCACCTGGCCACCCGGGAGCGCGTCGCCAAGGAGCGCACGGCGTACGAGCAGGAGTGGGGGCTCATCCGCAAGCGCCGCATCGACCAGCTCGGCATGGACATCGAGCGGGCCAAGAAGGTGCGGGATGCCCGGATCGTCGAGGTCAAGGCCGCGCTGAACCGGGCCCGCGAAGAGGTCGCCCAGCTCCTGGAGGAGCAGGAGACCAACGCCCAGCGCGTGCGGTTCGAGATCGAGACGCGGGGCCGCAGCGGTCTGATCGCCGCGGAGAACGAGGCCCGCGCCCAGCGCGCCCTCGCCAAGGCCTACCGTGACAACCGCGCCGTGCTCCAGTACGAACTCGCCCGGCGTCGCCTGGAGGTGGGCGCGAAGCTCGCCGGGAAGGCGCCGCAGCCGGTGGTCGTACGGACCGACGGTTCGAGCGCCGACACCTCCGCCCTGTCGACCCTGCTCACCGCTCAGTTGCTGCCCCGGCTGACGGCCCTGCCGTCGGGCGACGGACAGCAGTGGGCCGGCCGGGTGGCCCGGCTCGTGGACGACGCGAGCGGCGAGGAGTAGCCGCTCGCGAAGGCGGCGATGTGCGGCGGGCCGGGTGGGATCGTCCCTCCCGGCCCGTACGCTGATCGGTATGGGTGCCGTGAAGACCAAGCGGATGCCGCGTGCCGTCCGTGAGCAGCAGATGCTCGACGCCGCCGTGCGGACCTTCGGCCAGCGGGGGTACATGGCCGCGTCGATGGACGAGATCGCCGAACTCGCGGGCGTGTCCAAGCCGTTGGTGTACCTGTACCTCAACTCGAAGGAAGACCTCTTCACCGCCTGCATCCGGCGCGAGGCGGCCGCGCTCACCGAGGCCGTCCGCGCGGGCGTCCGCCGCGAGGTGCCCGCCGACCGCCAACTCTGGGAAGGGCTCCAGGCGTTCTTCACACACACCGCGCAGCACCCGGACGGCTGGTCCGTCCTGCATCTGCAGGCCCGCACCCACGGCGAGCCCTTCGCCGGCGAGGTGGCCGCCATGCGCGCGGAGATCGTCGCGTTCGTGACCCAGCTGATCCTCGCGGCGGCCCGGGAGGCCCATCGCGACCCCGACCTGCCCGAGCGTGAGGTCGCCGGGCTCGCCGAGGCCCTGGTGGGCGCCGCCGAGTCGCTCGCCGACTGGGCCAACGCCACGCCGGGCGTGACGGCGCGGGAGGCGGCGGCCACCTTGATGAACTTCGCGTGGTCGGGCCTGGGCAATCTGATGGCAGGCCGCCCCTGGTCGCCGCCGGAGTCCGCCGGTCAGCAGGCAGCTGATCAGCCGAGCGGTTGAACCCGGCCGGCCACGTGCACGCGCCCCGCCGCCCCGCCCCGCAGCTCGAACCGCCCGCCCTCCGCCGCGTACGTCACCGTCCCCGGCAGCAGCACCGGCGCCCTGAACTCGGCTTCCACGAGGGTGGCTTGGGGAGTGCCGTGCGCGGCGAGGCAGCGGGCCGCCGTCCACATCCCGTGCGCGATGGCGCGCGGGAAGCCGAACAGGCGGGCGGTGAAGGGGTGGAGGTGGATGGGGTTGCGGTCACCGGAGGCGGCGCCGTAGCGACGGCCGACGTCCCCGGCGATGCGCCACTCGGCGACTTCGGGCAGCGGCTTGCGCTCCTCCTTGGCCGGCTCGAGGGCTTGCCGCCGGGTGCGGTGCCGGGCCAGATACGTGCTGCGTGACTCCCATACGACCTCCTCGCCGGCCCGCATCGCGGTGACCACGGCGGCCTCCGTGCCGCGCCGGTGCGGTGCCAAGCCGTCGATGTGCACGGAGAGTTCGTACTCCCCGGTGGCCGCGAGGGCCCGGTGCCGGGTCACGGTGATCGACGTGTGGACGAGGCCGAGCAGCGGCAGCGGGAAGTCCCGGCCGCTCATCAGGCGCATCGCCAGCGGAAATCCGAGCACGTGCGGGTACGTCACCGGCAGGGCGTCCTCACCGGTGGGGAAACCGCACACCCGCTCGTACGCGGCCAGCCGGGAGAGGTCCACGCGCAGGTCGGGCAGGACGAGCCGGGTGCGCGGGAACCCGGCGTCGGGGCTCGGCCGTTTGAAGGGTGACAGCAGGGCGCCCCGGGCGAACAGGGGCGGCAGGGAAGGAGGACTGGTGAGGACGAGGGACATCAGGCCCCCAGCAGGCTCTGGCCGCATACGCGTACGACCTGGCCGTTGACGGCCCCCGACCCGGGGTCGGCCAGCCAGGCGGTCGTCTCGGCGACGTCGGCCGGCAGCCCGCCCTGCGCGAGGGAGTTCATCCGGCGGCCCGCCTCCCGGATGAGGAGGGGGATCGCGGCGGTCATCTTCGTCTCGATGAAGCCGGGCGCGACCGCGTTCACCGTGACCCCGTGCTCGGCGAGCGCACGCGGTGCGAGGGAGCGGACCAGACCGACGATGCCCGCCTTGCTCGCGCCGTAGTTGGTCTGCCCGGCGTTCCCCGCGATGCCCGCGATCGACGCGGTGGCCACGATCCGCCCGCCCCGCCGCAGCGTCCCGCTCGCCAGCAGCGCGTCGGTCGTGCGCAGCACGCTCGCCAGGTTGACCTCCAGCACCGAACTCCACCGTTCGGCGGGCATGTTGACCAGCCGCCGGTCCCGGGTGATCCCGGCGTTGTGGACCAGGACGTCCAGCCCGCCCGGCAGTGCGGCCGCGATGCGCCCGCCCGCGTCGGGCGCGGTGATGTCGAGCGCGAGGACCGTGCCGCCGAGCCGTTCCGCGACGCGCCGGGCGTCCTGCTCGGCCTGCGGTACGTCGAGCACGACGACCTGGGCGCCGTCCCTGGCCAGGGTCTCGGCGACCGCCTCACCGATGCCGCGCGCGGCGCCGGTGACGAGGGCGGTGCGGCCGGCCAGGGGGAGGTCCGGGTCGTCGGGTGCCGTGAGCTCCCCGGCGGCGCCGACCTCGATCACCTGGCCGCTGACGTAGGCCGACTTGGGGGAGAGGAGGAAACGCAGGGTCGACTCGGCGGCACGGGCGTCGGTCAGCCGTACGAGATTCACGGTCCTGCCCCGCCCGATCTCCTTGCCGAGCGAGCGGGTGAAGCCTTCCAGGGCCTGCTGGGCGGCCGCCTGGTGGTGGTCGGCGGCGTCGAGGGGCGCGCCGAGGACGACGATCCGGCCGCTCTCGGTGACCGACCGCACGACGGGGTGGAGGGCGGCGTGCACCTCGGCGAGCGTCTCGACGTCCCGGACCCCCGTGGCGTCCAGGAGCGCGGCGGCGGGCTTCTCGGCGGCGGCCGGCTTCTGTGCGGCGGCCGTCAGGCCGAGGCCCGAAACGGCGTCCGCGAGGTCGAGGTCCGACTTGCCGGCGGTGAGGAGGAGCCGGTCGCCCTCCAGGGCCGGTCGCCCCGGCGACCAGCGTTTCAGTGACGCGGGCTGCGGCAACCCGAGGCGGCGGGTGAGGAAGCGACCGGGCGCGGTGCCGGTGAAGGTCAGATAGCGGTCGGCCATGTACAGCTCCCAGTGCGCTCCAGTACTGACTCCAGAGTAAGGTTACCCGAGGTAAGCCCATGACGGACGTGAGGAACGGGTGGCCCAAGTCGCCGGCGGCGAAAGCCGGTTCGGGGCGCGGGCTGATCTCGGTAAGAGGAAGGTGAGGGGAAGCTGAGCACCCCTCACATAACCCCCGACGTTGCACATACCCGGCCCCGGACCACCGCCGAACCCGCACAACGCCCACACGCGAGGACCGTACGATCGCCTCCTTAACCAGCGGTAACCCCTTTCCGCATGCCTCCGCAGGTGAACGCCACGGTGCGCGAGGCACGTACGTCATGCAGCAAGCAGTTTCGTCGCTGCACGCCCGCCGCAGGAGCCGCCCGTGTCCACCCCGCTTCCCTCTTTCGCCCCCTCGGCCGCGTTCGACGACGCTCCCGGGCCGACGCTGGTGCAGCCCGAGACGCGGCGGCTGGACGGGGTGGTGCGGGAGGCGTACGTACCGCCGTTCGCGCCGCCGGTGACCCACGGGTCGCTCGGCGACCTGCCCTTCGACAACGCGAGCGCGGCGCCGGGCACGGTGGTCCTCAGCCGCAAGGGCGAGGACGGGCGGTGGACGGATGTGACGGCGACGCAGTTCGCCGACCAGGTGCAGGCGGTGGCGAAGGGGCTGATCGCCGAGGGGCTGATGCCGGGCGACCGGATCGCCGTCATGGCGCGTACGCGCTACGAGTGGACGCTGCTCGACTTCGGCGCGTGGGCGGCCGGCCTGGTGACGGTGCCCGTCTACCCCACCTCCTCCGTCTTCCAGACCCGCTGGATCCTCCAGGACTCGGGCGCGGTCGCCCTGGTCACGGAGACCGGCGCCCAGGCCGCCGCCCTCGGCCCCGAGCTGGACCGGCTGCCCGACCTGCGCCACCTGTGGGTCATGGAGAAGGGCCACGTCGAGCGCCTGGCGGAGTTCGGCGACCAGCAGCCGGACGGCGAGGTGGGCGTACGGCGGGGCATGCTGGCGCCGGACACGCTGGCCACGCTGATCTACACCTCGGGCACGACAGGCCGCCCCAAGGGCTGCGCGCTGACGCACGGCAACTTCTTCGCCGAGGTCGACAACGCCATCGAACTCCTCTACCCGATCTTCAAGTCGCGGACGAGCGAAGAGGCGTCGGTGCTGCTTTTCCTCCCCATGTCGCACGTCTTCGGCCGCATGGTGGCGGTGGCCTGCGTCCGGGCCCGGGTCCGGCTGGGGCACGCGCCGAGCCTGAAGGCCGAGGACCTCCTCCCTGATCTGGCGGTCTTCCGCCCGACCTGTCTGCTGACCATCCCCTACATGCTGGAGAAGGTCTTCAACTCCGCCCGCGCCAAGGCGGAGTCGAGCGGCCGCGGGTCGTCCTTCGACCGTGCGGCGTCGGTGGCCGAGCGCTACGGCGAGGCGCTGGAGGCCCGGCAGGCCGGTACCGGAAGCGGCCCGAACGCGACCCTGAGGGCCTCCCGCGCCTTCTACGACCCGCTCGTCTACCGCCGTATCCGCAACGCGATGGGCGGCAGGGTGAAGTACGCGATCTGCGGCGGCTCCCCGCTCGGCCGCCGCCTCGCCGCGTTCTACGCCGGTGCGGGCATCGAGATCTACGAGGGCTACGGCCTCACGGAGACGACGGGCGCGGCGACCGTCACACCGCCCCTCAAACCCCGCCTGGGCACGGTGGGCTGGCCCCTGCCCGGCACCCGCGTCCGCATCGCCGCGGACGGCGAGATCCTCGTCGGCGGCGAGCAGGTGCTGCGCGGCTACTGGGACCCCGCGGCGGGCGGCGTGGTCCCGGCCACGGCGGACGGCTGGCTGCCGACCGGCGACATCGGCGAGCTCGACGACGAGGGCTACCTCACGATCACCGGCCGCAAGAAGGAGATGCTGATCACGGCGGGCGGCAAGAGCGTGGCCCCGGCGCCCCTGGAGAACTGGCTCCGCTCGCACCCTCTGATCGCGCAGTGCCTCGTCCTGGGCGACCGTCGCCCCTACGTCTGCGCCCTGATCACCCTCGACATGGACGGCGTCAGCCACTGGCGCCGGATGAACGGCAAGCACCCGGTCCCGGCGGAACTGCTCGTCACCGACGACGAGTTGAGGGCGGTCCTCCAGCGGGCGGTGGACGAGGCGAACAAGCTGGTGTCCAGGCCGGAGTCCATCCGCCGCTTCGCGATCCTGCCGACGCAGTTCACGGAGGCGGCCGGGCATCTGACGCCGTCGATGAAGCTGCGGCGAGAGGCGGTCCTGCGGCACTTCGCGGCGGAGGTGGAAGGCTTGTACGCGAAGTAGGCCCCGCCCTGTGTGATGCAGGTCACCTGGTCGGACGGAACTCGACGGCTCGTGTCGGCGAACAGCGGGAGACCACGACACGGCTCTCGAGAGGGACCAGATGAACCACAGAGGTGCGAGGTGACACTCCTGCCGGACACCGGTGCCGCCCCCGCCCCGACGGCGGACGCCGGCGGCGGCTCGGACGGCGCGGTCATCGAACGGTCCTGGCAGACGCCCGACGCGTTCGCCGTGATCTTCGACCGCTACGCCGACGACATCCACCGCTACATCGCCCGGCGCCTGGGCACGGACACCGCCGACGACCTGATGGCGGAGACCTTCGTGATCGCGTTCCAGCGGCGTCGGCGCTACGACCTGTCGCACGCGCACGCCCGGCCCTGGCTGTACGGCATCGCCACCAACCTGATCGGCCGTCACCGCAGGGAGGAGGCCCGTCGGCTGCGGGCACTGTCGCGCATGGCCGCCCTGCCCCAGGCCCGGGAGGACGACGGCCCCGAGGACGCGGTCACCGAGAGGCTCGGCGCCAGGGGGACGGACGTCCCCTTGGCCGGCGCGCTCGCCGCGCTGCCCGCCCGGTACCGGGACACGCTGCTGGTCGTCGCCTGGGGAGAGCTGGACTACGCGGAGGCCGCGCGGGCCCTGGGCGTGCCCGTCGGCACGGTGCGCTCCCGTCTGCACCGAGCCCGCACCAAGCTGCGCAAGGCACTGGGCGGACCGGACCGCACGACCTCGACCACGCCTCAGAAGGGGGACTGATCATGGATGAACTGACGCTGGTACGTGAATGGGGTGCCGACCAGGGCGGACCCTCCGGCCGGTCCCGCGCCGCCGCCCGCTCCCGCCTGGAGGCCGCCATGGCCGAGGAGTCGCGCGGCGTCGCGTCCCGGGAGGGCACACTGAGCCGACGACTCGTGTTCCGTACCGCGTTCGTCGGCGTGACCGCGGCGGCGGTGGGCGCCGCCGTCGTCATGGCGGACGACGACGAGAAGGAGAACACGCCCCGCCTGAGCACGGTCAGTGCCATGGAGGTGCTGCGCAGGGCCGCCGACAGGTCACGCTCCGTGGGGAGCGAGCTGCCCGTGCCGCGCGACGACCAGTACTTCTACACCAGGACCCACATCACGCGGACGCCGGTGAAGGGCGGGCAGACCAGGACGTGGACCAACGAGGCGTGGATCTCGGTGGACGGCTCCAGGCCGTCCCGGCGTGAGGAGTACGGGAAGGTCCACAACGATCCGCCGCTCGGCGAGCACGAGGTGCTGTGGCCTCCGACCACCTACTCCGCCCTCCAGGAGATGCCGACGGACCCGGACAAGCTCCTGGATCTGCTGAGGCTCGGTCAGGGCAGCTCGCCCCAGAGCGACAGGATGGCCTTCTTCGAGGGGTGCATGCTGCTGAAGGGGCCGCGGGTGATGCCCCCCGGCCTGCAGGCCGCCGCGCTCGATGCGCTGTCGAAGCTTCCCCGGATCCGCCTGAACCACGACGACGTGGACATCGCCGGCCGCGGGGCCGTCGGGGTCTCGTACCCCGAGGCGGACTTCACCTTCCTCTTCGACCGCGAGACGTACGACTACTTGGGCCAGCGCGTCAAGGGCAGCGTTCCCAAGAAGGTGAACGGGGAGTGGAAGCAGACCGGCTGGTACTACGAGACCAGGAGCCTGCGGGACCTCCAGGTGGTCGACCGCATCGGACAACGCCGCTGAGCCCGGGGCCACCTGCTCGGACCGAGCCGCCGACCGCGAAGGCCGACGGCGGTCGTCGCCTCCGCCACCGAGACGGAATGTCCCGCACGCGTCCCTCCTCGCTCTGACCTGGGGCGTTGCCGAGCCGGACGCCGACAGGACGGTGTGGGCCGAGGCAGTACTCCAGGGCGCGACGCTGTGCGGCGTGGAAAACGGTTGCCGTCTCGTTACGACAACTGCTTGACGTGACATGCCGCGGCCGCGTTGGCTACCGCCACCGGGTAGCAAGGCCGCTCGTCCGCTCGGAAGGCACCAGTAGTGAACGCTCGTACCCCTCGCACGTCAGCCGTACGCCGTGCCGGCACAGCCCTCGTGGCCGCCGCCTCGGCGCTGTCTCTCACCGCCTGCGGTGTCATCGACGGCCTCGGGGGCGGCGACAGCTCCGCCTCGCCGGAGAGGCGCGACGACATCACGGTGGGCCTCCTCCTGCCCGACAAGGACACGGCCCGGTTCGAGAGGTTCGACCACCCCCTCATCAAGAAGGAGGTCGCGGACCTCACCCACGGCAAGGGCAAGGTCGTGTACGCCAACGCCGAGGCCAGCCCGGCCAAGCAGAGCCGGCAGTTCCAGCAGATGATCGACGACCGGGTGGACGTGATCGTGGTGGACGCGCTGGACGCCAAGGGCATCGCGTCGGACGTGCGCAAGGCCAAGGAGGCGGGCATCCCGGTCATCGCCTACGACCGGCTCGCGGAGGGGCCCGTCGACGCGTACGTCTCCCACGACAACGAGCTCGTCGGCGAGGTGCAGGGCCGCTCGCTCGTCGAGGAACTCGGCTCCCGGCGGTCGTCCAGCAAGGTCGTCATGATGAACGGCGACCCGGCCGACCCCAACACGGCCCGGTTCAAGAAGGGTGCCCTCGACGAGCTCGAGGGCGAGGTCGACATCGTCAAGCAGTACGACACCGACAAGTGGTCGCCCGAGGTCGCCAAGGCGAACATGCGGAAGGCGATCGCCTCCGTCGGGCTCGACAACATCGCCGCCGTCTACTCGGCGAACGACGGCATGGCGGGCGCGGTCATCGAGGCGCTCAAGGACGCGGGCGCCACCCGGATTCCGCCGGTGACCGGGCAGGACGCGAACCTGGACGCGGTGCAGCGGATCGTCTCGGGCGAACAGTTCATGACCGTGTACAAGCCCTTCCTGCTGGAGGCGACCAACGCCGCGAAGATGGCCGTGTACAAGGTCCAGGGGCGCGACATCGAGTTCGACGCGCTGACCCAGGACTCGGTCGACAGCGCGTCCGAGAAGGACATCCCGTCGAACCTGGTGTCGGTGGTCGCGGTCACGAAGGACAACATCGAGGACACCGTGGTCAAGGACGGCGTCTACACGGTCAAGCAGATCTGCACCGCCGAGTACAGGGCGGACTGCGCGGCCATCGGCTTGAAATAGCCGAAGCGGCCGGTACGGCTGTTCCGCCTGTCAGCGCCGCACACCCCTGCGGTAGTCCTCCACGAGGTCCGCGAACGCCCGTGCCGGCGGGCTGAGCGCGTCCCAGCGGCGGACGGCCCAGCCGACCGGGAGCGGCCGCAGGGCGGGCAACGGGATCAGCCGCAGGTCGCCGTCGCCGGGCACGGGCAGCCCGGGGAGCGCCGGCACCACCGCCCGTCCGACTCCCAGCTCGGCCAGCAGCAGCGCGGTGTCCCAGTCGGCGACACTCGTGTCGTACGCCAAGCGGACGCCCGACTCCGCGCATGCGGCGTCCAGTTGGGCGGCGGAGACGGAGTTCGGCGGCAGCCGGATCAGCCGTACGTCGCGCAGGTCGGCCCCGACGTCGACGTACGGCCGCCGCGCGAGCGGGTCGTCGGCCCGTACCGCCAGCACCCACGGCAGCTCCACCACCGGCCGCTGCTCGATGCCGCGCACCGGTGGGCCGAGGGTGATCCAGGCCAGGTCGAGCGTGCCGTCGGCCAGCGCGTCGAAGCTGCCCCGGCCGGAACTCACCGTGCGGAACTCCAGGTTCACCCGGGGATGCCGCCGCCGGTAGGCGACGACCGCCTCCGACATGAAGTGCCGTACGGTCGTCGCCCCCGTCGCCACCCGCACGAACCCGCTCTCGCCGTCGACGAGGTCCCGCAGCCGCCGTATCGCCAGATCCAGCCCCGAGATCCCCTCGGCGGCGGCCGCCTCCAGCACGCGCCCCGCCTGTGTCGGCACGACTCCCCGGGGCTGCCGCTCCAGCAGCGCGACCCCGGTCTCCCGCTCCAGCCGCTTCACGTGCTGGCTCACCGCCGACTGCGTGCACCCCAGCTCCCTGGCCACCGAACTCAGACTCCCGGCCCGGCACACGGCCACGAACACACGCAGGTCATCAAGGGTCATGACCCCCAAGTCAATACTTGGAGGTCGCGACAAATCCCAAGGATTGACTGGACTTTGCCCGATGTACGACGATCCTGAACGGGCCCGGGCGGCAACCCGCTCCCCACCCTCGCCGAAGTCCGGACCGGTGCGGGGGAAGGAGCGGGTGCCGACCCAAGACGACCGCAAACGCCGAAAGGAACGGCACGTGTCGACTCCCATGGCTCAGGCGCGGTCCCTGCTGGAGGATCTCGGCGCCGGGACCCTCCCGCACCCTGGGGGCACCCTCCTCGCCCATCTGCGCCGCGTACGGTCCCGCCTCGCCGGCTGGGGCGCCCGTCCGGCTCTCCAACTCGCCGGTCTGTGCCATGCGCTGTACGGCACCGACGGTTTCCCGACGGCCCTGCTGTCCCTCGACCGCCGTGGCGAAGTGGCGGAGGCCATCGGGGCGGAGGCGGAGTCGATCGTGTACTTCTACGCCGCCTGCGACCGCGAGGCCACGTACCCGGCCCTCGCGGACCGGGGCTCCGGCTTCCGTGATCGCTTCACGGGCCACTCCCACACTCCGGAGCCCGGCCTCCGCCGCGACCTGGCCGAGGTCACCGCCGCCAACGAACTCGACCTCGCCGACCACGATCCCGAGTTCCGCGTACGGTACGGCGCCGACCTGCTCGACCTGTTCCACCGGTTCCGGCCGTTGCTGAGCCCGTCGGCCTGGGCGGACTGCCTGACCCTTGACTCCGGAGGGCGGTCGCGTCACCCGCGCGCAACTGACACATCGTCAGGGTGACGGTGGTTCAAGCGGGAGCGGATTCCTCGCGGGGCTCGCCGCCGGCCGGTTTCCGGGCGAACAGGAACGCCTGCGGGGAGGTCTCGTCGAGTGCCGGGTCCGGTTCGCGGACCGTGCGGGAGACGAGGGCGAAGCCGGCCGCCGTCAGCAGGTCGGCGATGTCCTCCGGTCGGCGCCGCTGGAAGGTCAGCGAGACCGGGTGTCCGAAGGGCCGGTCGTGGTGCCGGTGCTCCTCGCCGGCCTGGAACGCGACCAGCAGGGGCGCGCCGGGCGCCAGCACCCGGTGGAACTCCGTGAAGAGGGCGGGGAGTCGCTCCACGGGGGTGTGGATGGAGGAGTAGAAGGACATCGCCCCGGACAGAGCGCCGTCGGGGAGGTCCAGCTCCAGCATCGAGCCCTGCTCGAAGCGCAGCCCGGGGTTCTCGCGGCGGGCGATCGCGAGCATCGACTCCGACAGGTCGACCCCGAACACGGGCAGCCCCAGTGCGGCGAGGTGGGCCGTGGCGTGGCCGGGACCACATCCGAGGTCGGCCACCGGGCCGTCGCCCTCGACGAGTTCGGCGAAGACGCCCAGCATCGCCCGCTCCAGGGGCATCTTCGCGAGGGCGTCCCGGAAGAGGGCCGCGTAGTCCTCGGCGATGGCGTCGTAGAAGGTGCGGGTGGTGGTCAGGAAGTCGGAGTCGGTCATGGCCGGGGACTCTATCGAAGGTCTACTCGGCTCCGTCCTGCTTCTCACCCGTCTGCATCCCGCCGACGCCGAACCCGACGCCGAGACAGGTACCCAGCCCCAGACCCAGGGCCAGTCCGACCGCGAGGTTGTCGAAGATCAACATCCCGAACACGATGCCGATACCCGCGCCGAAGGCGAGCCCGACCGATATGCCCATCGCCAGTTTGTTGGCGGCGGCAGTCCCTCCGTTTTCCCCGTGGTTGTTCTCTTCACCGTTGGTCATCCGGTCATTCTCCCATGGCGCCCGCTCACGCCACCCCCACCGCCCGCAGCACCGCCGTGGCCCCCGCCGCCCCCAGCACCACCACCGCGAACGGCGCCCTCCGCCACGCCAGCACGCCACCGACCAGCACCCCGGCCGGCCGCGACCATCCCGCGAAGCCGCCGTCCTCGGTCAGCGCACCCGTGGCCAGCAGGGCCACCAGCAGGACGATCGCGCCCGCCGACAGCAACTCCTGCACGCGTGGAGACAGTTCGACGCGCCCGTGCAGCACCGGCCCGACCAGCCGGAAGGCGTACGTGCCGACCGCCAGCGCCAGGATCATGGCCACCGTCGCGCTCATGCTGTGCGCCCTTTGCCGTCCCGTCCGTACACGGCGAGCCCCACCAGCGCCACCAGTACCGGCACGCCCGCCGGGACGGCCGGTGTCACCGCCAGTGCCAGCCCGGCGCCGAGCAGCGCGGAGCGCCGTACGGCGGGATCCTCGCGCAGGGCGGGCAGCACCAGGGCGACGAGGACGGCGGGGAAGGCCGCGTCCAGACCGTAGGTGCCGGTGTCGCCCATCGCGCCGCCGGCCAGCGCCCCGGCCAGGACGCCGAGGTTCCACACGGCGAACAGGCCGAGCCCGGAGATCCAGAAGGCCGCCCGCCGCCGTGCCGGATCGGGCTGGGCGAGCGCGAAGGCCACCGTCTCGTCGGTGACGAGGTGGGCGCCGAGGAGGCGGGCGAGACGGCCCCGGCCGATGACGTCCGCCACCGCCAGGCTGAAGGCGGCCGTGCGCGTGTTGAGGAGCAACCCGGTGGCCGCCGCGGCGAACGGCCCGCCCCCGGCCAGCAGTACACCGACCGCGCTGAACTGCGCCGAGCCGGCGTAGACGACCAGGGACATCGCCACCGGCACCCAGACCGGCAGGCCGCCCGCCACGGAGATCGCGCCGAAGGAGACGCCGACGACGCCACTGGCCACCCAGACGAGTGCGCTGTCGCGCACCAGGGGTGCCATCATGGGTGTTCGGAGAAGCGAACGCATGTTTTCCAGAATGAACAGTCATCAGGTCGTTCGTCAAGATGAACGATCGGACCGGTGTAGCGAACGACAGGGAGGAAACCGCATGAGCGAGCCCCTCACGTGGATCGCCGCCTCGCTGCGGCGCGAGCGTGCCCGGGCCGGGCTGTCGCTGTCCGAGCTGGCCAAGCGGGCGGGGATCGCGAAGTCCACGCTGTCCCAGCTGGAGGCGGGCGGCGGGAATCCGAGCGTGGAGACGCTGTGGGCGCTGGGGGTCGCGCTCGGCGTGCCGTTCAGCGCGCTGGTGGAGCCGCCGACGTCGGCCGTGCAGGTGATCCGGGCGGGCGAGGGGCCCACGGTCGCCTCCGAGCGGGCGGACTACGTGGCCACCCTGCTCTCCGCCAGTCCGCCCGGCGCCCGCCGGGACCTCTACCACCTGCGCGCGGAGCCGGGCGCGGCCCGGGAGTCGGAACCGCATATTCCGGGGTCCGTGGAGCATCTGATCGTCGGCGCCGGGCGGGTGAAGGCGGGGCCCCGGGGCGAGGAGGTCGAGCTGGGTCCCGGCGATTACATGGCGTATCGCGGGGATGTGCCGCACTCGTACGAGGCGCTCGCGCCCGGGACGACCTTCGTGCTGGTCATGCAGCACATCTAGCTGTTTCCGGGAAAAGGCAGGAGCCCCGCTGCCGTACGGCGCGGGGCTCCTTGGGTACTGCTATCTGTTCCGGATCAAAGCACCAGGCTTGGAGACCGAAGACCTCAGACCGGGGTGACGTTCTCCGCCTGCGGACCCTTCGGGCCCTGGGTCACGTCGAAGGAGACCTGCTGGTTCTCCTCCAGCGAACGGAAGCCGCTCGCGTTGATCGCGGAGTAGTGAACGAAGACGTCGGGGCCGCCGCCTTCCTGGGCGATGAAGCCAAAGCCCTTTTCGGCGTTGAACCACTTCACGGTTCCGGTAGCCATAAGCCCTCCTTGGGCCCAAAGGGTTGCCCTGCTCCAGAACCCTGCAAGTGTGAAAACAAGATGCCGCACAACTGCATACGTCTGAAAACGACGAGAGCCCGCGGTCACATGCTCCGCAGGCTCTGTACTGCAAGGGAAACCAAACTGCAACTTGCGGCGAGCCTAGCACGGAGGCAGCCGAAAGCAATAGAGGTCAAGATCACGTCACTCGGACGTTTGAAGATCCCGTGCCGGCTTGACTAAGGGTGGTTTACGGGATGGATGTGACGAGGGTGTCACGACCCGGAGGGCTGCACGCTATCTCATGGGGTCTAGTCTCGCGATGTGGACAATTCTCGCATCCGGCCGCGCGTAGGCCACATCCAGTTCCTGAACTGCCTGCCCCTGTACTGGGGGCTCGCGAGGACGGGCACGCTCCTCGACTTCGAGCTGACCAAGGACACCCCGGAGAAGCTCAGCGAGCAGCTGGTGCGGGGTGACCTCGACATCGGGCCGATCACCCTCGTCGAGTTCCTGCGCAACGCCGACGACCTGGTCGCCTTCCCCGACATCGCGGTCGGCTGCGACGGTCCCGTGATGTCCTGCGTGATCGTCTCGCAGGTCCCGCTGGACCGGCTGGACGGCGCCCGGGTCGCCCTCGGCTCGACCTCGCGCACCTCGGTCCGCCTGGCACAACTGCTGCTGGCCGAGCGCTACGGCGTACGGCCCGACTACTACACCTGCCCGCCCGACCTGAGCCTGATGATGCAGGAGGCGGAGGCCGCCGTACTCATCGGGGACGCGGCGCTGCGGGCCAACCTCCTGGACGGGCCGCGCTACGGCCTCGAAGTGCACGACCTGGGCTCGCTCTGGAAGGAGTGGACCGGTCTGCCCTTCGTCTTCGCGGTCTGGGCGGCGCGGCGGGACTACCTGGAGCGCGAGCCGGTGATCACCCGCCAGGTCCACGAGGCCTTCCTCGCCTCCCGCAACCTCTCCCTGGAGGAGGTCGGCAAGGTCGCCGAGCAGGCGGCCCGCTGGGAGGCGTTCGACGAGCGGATCCTGGAGCGGTACTTCACGACCCTCGACTTCCGCTTCGGCGGTCCGCAACTGGAGGCGGTCGCGGAGTTCGCGCGCCGGGTGGGGCCGACGACGGGATTCCCCGCGGACGTGAGGGTGGATCTGCTGCGGCCGTAATCTGCTGAGGAGTCCCACGCGGGACCCGACGGGGGAGGGGTGGACGCCATGCAGCCGCTCGGAGTTGACGAGCCGACCGTCGTCGGACCGTACCGGCTGCTCGGCCGGCTCGGCTCCGGAGGCATGGGCCGGGTGTACCTGGGGCGCAGCGCGGGCGGCCGTACGGTCGCCGTCAAGATCGTGCACCCGCACTTCGCGCTGGACGAGGAGTTCCGTGCCCGCTTCCGCCGGGAGGTGGAGGCGGCGCGACGGGTGGGCGGTGCCTGGACGGCGCCCGTGCTGGACGCCGACCCGGAGGCCGCGGTGCCGTGGGTGGCCACGGCCTACGCGGCGGGTCCGTCGCTGGCGGCGGCGGTGACGGACTCGGACGGTCCGCTGCCGGCCCACACCGTACGGGTGCTGGGAGCCGGGCTGGCCGAGGCGCTGGCGGCGGTGCACGAGCTAGGGCTGGTGCACCGGGACGTGAAGCCGTCGAACGTGCTGCTGACGCTGGACGGCCCGCTGCTGATCGACTTCGGCATCGCACGGGCCACGGACGGCACGGCGTCCTTGACGTCGACCGGCGTCTCGATCGGCTCGCCCGGCTACATGTCGCCCGAGCAGATCCTGGGCAAGGGCGTCACCGGAGCGGCGGACGTCTTCTCCCTGGGCGCGGTGCTGGCGTACGCCGCGACCGGGCGGCCGCCGTTCTCCGGGGACTCGTCGGCGGCGCTGCTGTACAAGGTCGTGCACGAGGAGCCCGAACTCGCCCCGCTGGACGGCGAGGTGCGGGAACTGGTGGAGGCGTGTCTGGCCAAGGAGCCGGGCGCGCGGCCGACTCCGGGCGAGGTGGCACGGCGGCTGGCTCCGGACGGGGCGGCTCGGTCGGTGGCGGGCGGGTGGCTGCCGGGGGCGCTGGTGGAGCAGGTCAGTCGTGGTGCTGTGCGGCTGCTGAACCTGGAGACGGCTCAGGACGTGCCGTCGGGGCCCGTGGGGTTCAGCCGGCCCTCGGTGGCGGCGGGTGAGGGCGCGGCTTCGACCGGAGACGGGCACGGGACGACCGCCGGGGGAGAGGCGGTCGGGCGGGTGACGGTCGGGGAGTTCGGGCCGCCGCCGGTGATGCCGGGCGCCGCCTCCGGTCCGGCCCCGGTGTCCACGCCGGCGTCCACGCCCGCGTCCGTGCCGTCCGCCGCCGTACCCGAACCGCGCGACGCGCGGCCGCGGGACGTGGCGCCCTCCTCCGGCGACCGGCCGGGCAGGCTCACCTTCTCCGTCGCGGCGGCCTCGACGCCGGGGGACGGCGGCCGGGGGCGGAAGCTGAGCTGCACGGTGGCGCTCGCGGTGGCCGGGGCGTTGGCGGCGGTGACCGTGGGGACCGTGTTCGTGTTCGAGCTGCTGCCGGGCCGGGACCGGGACACCAACGCCGGTTCCGACGCCGCCCCGTCCGAGGCGCCGGGCAAGGGCGCCCCCACCCCGGCCCAGGGCACCGTCCCCGCCCGCTACCTCGGCACCTGGGAGGGCGAGGCCGGCGCCCTGGACGGCGCGCTGCCGGCGGGCACCTTCCGGCTCACCGTGCACAAGGCCGACGTGGGCGAGGAGGTGGGCACACTCCGGCAGACGGACCTGCTGGGCGGTGTCTGCAACGACGTACTGACCCTGGAGAAGGCGACGGCGAAGGAGCTCGTCGTGACGTCCGTGGGCAGGAAGACCAACCACAAGGGCTGCAACCCGACCCCGCACACCGTCCGGATCACGCCCCGGGGTGACGACCTGGTGTACCGCTCGGAGAGCGACGCGGAGGGCAACCCCGAGGCCCGGCTGTCGAAGGTCGGGTAGCGGCGGGGCCGGCCGCTCGCTTCTCCTGTCGCCCCCTCTCCCCGAGTCCCGGCGATCACCGTGGTGTCCCTGCTCACTACTGTGTCTGCTCACGCGAGCATGACGACGGGGAAGGCCCACCATGGAGACACTGCGACCCGACGATCCGCGGGAGTTGGGCAGCTACCGACTGCTGCGCAGACTCGGTGCCGGTGGCATGGGGCGGGTGTACCTGGCCCGTTCGCCCGGTGGCCGTACCGTCGCCGTGAAGGTGGTCCGCCCGGACCTGGCGGCGGACGCCGACTTCCGGGGCCGGTTCCGCCACGAGGTCGAGATAGCCAAGGCGGTCTCCGGACGCTTCACCGCTCCCGTCGTGGACGCCGACCCGGACGCCGCGCTGCCCTGGCTGGCGACGTCGTACGTCCTCGGCCCGGACCTCACCGATGTGGTCGCCGCGCACGGCGCGCTGCCGGAGCGCACGGTCCGCGCCCTGGCCGCGGGACTCGCGGCCGCGCTCCAGGAGGTCCACGCGGCGGGCCTGATCCACCGTGACCTCAAGCCCTCGAACGTCCTGCTGGCCGCCGACGGCCCGCGGGTCATCGACTTCGGCATCGCGCGGGCGGTGGACGGAAACCGTATGACGCAGACGGGGGTCGTGGTCGGCTCCCCCGGCTACATGCCGCCGGAGCAGGCCCTGGGGCAGGACGTCGGGCCGGCCGGGGACGTCTTCTCGCTGGGCGCGGTCCTGGCCTTCGCCTCGATGGGCCGCAGCGCCTTCGGCGACGGTGCCGCCTCGCACGCGGCGCTGCTCTACCAGGTCGTGCACGGGGAGCCGGACCTGACCGACGTAGCGCCGTCGCTGCTCGGACTGGTCCGGGCCTGCCTGATGAAGGACCCGGCGCGGCGACCGGCTCCCGCCGAGATCGTCACGGCGCTGGCGCCGCAGGGCGTCGAGAGCGCGCTGAACGACTGGCTGCCGTCGGCGGTGGCGTCGACCATCGCCACGCACGCGGCCGGGATCCTGGACCTGGAGGCACCGCAACAGCCCCAGCCGGCGGCGGCGTTCGGGCCGGCGCCGACGATGGGGGCGGAGGCGGCGGGGTACGGAACGCCTCCCGGCGCCACCCCCGCGCCCGGATACGGCACCCCCGGTACCCCCGCGGGTGGCACGCCCACCCCCGGATACGGCTACCCGCCCGCTCCCGGTGACGGCGCCCCGCAACCCGGCACGGTCCGACTGGGCTCAGATCGGGCCGGTTCCACCGCGGGCACGTCCCGCCGTCGTGCCCTCGGGCTCGCTCTCGGCGGCGCGGCGGCGGTCGCAGTGGTGGGCGGGGGCACGGCGTTGTGGCTCGGACGGGGCACCGAGGCGTCCGGCGGAGCGGCGCGGGGGAGCGGCGAGGGCGGTGCGGCCCAGCCCGCCGCGGAGAACTTCACGACCCCGCCGGCCGGAGTGGCGCCCCAGCCGCTGTGGCACAGGACGGTCGCGGACGACAGCACCAACCCCGACGTACCGCTGCTCGTCCACAACGGCCTGCTCCTGGTCAGCGGCGACCCGCTGGTGGCGTACGACGTGAAGACCGGCAAGGCGAGTTGGACCAGGCCGGAGATCTGCCGCCCCGGCGCCCCGCTCCTCTTCCACGACGGCAAGGTGTTCCTGGCCGACGGCGACTACGACGGCGTCCTCGTCGCCTACGACGCCACCACCGGTGACGAGTCCTGGCGCAGCCGGCTCGGCAAGCAGCTGAGCGTCGAGGACACGCTCGCCATCGACGACAAGAACGTGTACGTCACGGCGACCGACTACAGCGACTCCAAGAGCGCCACCGACCACCGCACGGCGGTCGCCGCGATCAGCCACACCACCGGCAGGAAGGTGTGGGTGCAGAAACGCGACTGGGGCACCGACGACTACGACGTGCAGGGCACCGCCTCCGGCAAGTACCTCGTCTACACCGACTCCAAGAGGAACCTCACCGTCCGGGACACCGCCACCGGCGGGCAGCTGTGGACCAAGAAGATCGGCGACGACTGGAGCTGGCGGCCCACCGTCGCGAGCGGGCTGGTCCTCCTGCCCGGCGACCGGCTCACGGCCGTGGACGTGAACACCGGGGACACCGTGTGGACGCTGTCCCCCAACGGCCGCCGCGGCTTCAAGAACCCGACGGTCATCGACGGTGTGCTGTACGTCAGCGACCACGACGACGGTGTCTGGGCCGTCAACGTCCGGACCGGCAAGCGGATCTGGCTCTGCGACGAACTCGACGTCGAGGGCCCGGAGACGTTCCGCAGGGCGGGCACGACCCTCTACGGCGCCACCGGCTCCCTGGACGGCGGCGTGGTCGCCCTCCAGGCCAGGACCGGCAAGCCGCGCTGGACGTTCACCACCAGCGAGTACCACGGCGACACCTGGCAGATCGCCCTCGCCGGAAACCGCCTGATGGTGACGAACGGTCCGGCGATCTACGCCTTGCCGGCCGTCTGAGCCCGCCCGCCGCCCAGGACCCTGCGGACGATCCCCAGCACCCCCGCCACCAGCCCGAAGACCAGCCCGGCCGCCAGTACGCCCACGAACATGCCCGACCCGAAGTCGCCGCCGAAGAGTGGGGGCAGGTCGTCCTCGGTGACGGGGTCCGTCACCGGGTACGGGTCTCCGGAGGTCTCGGGCTCGTCCGTCCGAGGGGCCTTGTCGAGGACGGTCATCAGGGCGTCGAGACGTTCGCCCAGGCGGTGGTCGTCGGCCGCGTCGTCGCCCTCCGCGATGGACTCCGGCAGGTCGAGGAGGAGGGCCATGCTGTCCAGTCGCAGACCGTGGTTGAAGACGTCGATGGAGCCGTTCAGCGGGTCGGCGACGACGTACACCCCGTCCTCGCCCAGCTTGTCGTGGACCGCCGCGGCGAACGCCTCCTCGTCGCCCTCGGACTCGTCCTGCGTCAACTGCGGGACGAGCGAGACGAAGACCGGGCCGCCACCCTCCGAGCGGGCGAACTGCCCGATGCGGTCGTGGAGCCGGTCCAGTCGGCGGGCGTCCAGGACCCGAGGGCTCTCCGGGTCCTGGTACACGGCGTCCTGTGCGAGTCCTTCCGCCACCCGGTCGAGGCGCGCGTTGAGGTCGATCGCCCTGGGTGGGGGAGACCAGCTCGACCTGGTCTGGTCGAAGACGAGGGAAGCGGTCACGGCGACCGCGACGGCGGAGGCGACGGCCAGGGCGGCGACGCTCCAGCGCAGAGCGCGGCTCGCCTTGACGCTCTTGGCACCCTTGGCGCTCTTGGCACCCTTGACGCCCTTGACGCCCTTGCGCAGGTCGGGCGCAGTGGTCCCGCCGGCTCTGGGGAGGCGGTGCCACCAGCGCCGTACGTACGGAACCAGCACCACGATCAGCAGCGGTACACCGGTGATCAGGACCCCGGTGAGGGTCGACTGGTCGTTGCGGTCGGTCGGCCCGATGTACAGGGCCTCGGGCTCCCACTCGTCGTCGCGGTACTTCCCGCGAGCCGCCTTCGCCCGTGCCGCGGCCTTCTCGTCGCCCTGCCTGATGACCTCGACGAAGCGCTCGAAGCGGCGCAAGGGGCCTGCGTCGTACGCGACTTCGTAGAGGGCGACCGTCAGGGCGTCGTCCGCGGGTGCCCGGACTCCGAATGCCTGGGCATCCGTCACCGTCGACTCGTCCAGCAGCACGTACAGCCCGTCCCGGCCGAGCCGGTCATGGACCGCCGTGAGCAGGCCCGGGTCGCCGGCGCTCTGGCTCGGGAGGACCAGGACGTACGTCGGTACGCCGGTGCGCTCGGCCACCTCGGCGAAGGCGGGGGTCGTGGACTGCGGGACCTCGCGGGGGAGTTGGTCCGTGATGTGGACCGGATGCGCACGCAGGCGGTCGGCGAGGTGGGCGGCCTGGGCCGCGGTGCCGGTGGTGGCCGCCTCGGCCGGGGCGGTGGCGGTTGCGAACAGGGCGGCCAGGGCGCAGAGGGTGAGAAGCAGGCGCCCGATGCGGTCGGGTAGGGAGTGCCGGGTCCTGTGTATGCCGTATGCCCTGACTGTGCGCACTGCTGCCTTCCCCCGTGTCGCGCCGACTGCTGTACCCCCGGCACTTTACTGATCACTTCGCGGGCGCGAAACAGACCTCGATGGGCACTCGGGGTGAATCGGCACATCTGTCTCTGTGGACAACTGGCGTCCGAGCGCCCGGAGTTACCCCTTGAGGGGGTTTATGTGCCGCTGATAGCGTGCGGAGGCTCTGGCAGTGATCGCGTGGGATCCGAGAGCGTACGGAGGCGGGCGACCATCGTGAGCGCATCGGGATGAGCGCGACGGAGTGAGCGCGACGGAATGCGCGACGGAATGAGCATCGCCTCGCTGGTCCTCGTCGCCGCACTGTGGGGTGCGGCAGCGGGCCTGGTCCTGCCTCGGGCCGCCTACCGGTTCTCCGTTCCGGTGGAGGAGGAGTGGCGGGACCGGTGCCCGGGCGGACATCCGATCCGTGGGTGGCTCGGTCGGGCCCGGTGCGGGCGATGCGGCAGCGGTGCGTCGTCGTACGGCCCCGGCGCCCGGGCGCTCGCCGCGGTCACCGCCCTCGTCTGCGCCGCCCTCGCCGCGGCCACCGGCACCCGGCCCGAGGTGGGCGTCTGGCTGCTGCTGGCGCCCGTCGGGGTGCTGCTCGCGGTCGTCGACCTCCGGGTGCGCCGGCTGCCCGATCCGCTGACCCTCCCGCTCGCGGGCGCCGCGCTCGTACTGCTCGGCCTGGCCGCGCTGGTGCCCGAGCACGCCGGGGACTGGCCGACCGCGCTGTGGGGCGCGCTCGCGCTCGGCGCCGGCTACTACGTGCTGTACCGCATCAACCCCGGCGGCATGGGCTTCGGCGATGTGAAGCTGGCGCTCGGGGCGGGGGCGGTGCTGGGCTGGTACGGCTGGCCCACGGTCATGCTCGGCACCTTCGCCGGGTTCCTGTTCGGGGCGCTGTACGGCTGGACGCTCGTCCTCATGCGCCGGGCCGGGCGCAGGACGGCGATCCCGTTCGGGCCGTTCCTGATCGGCGGGGCGTTCGTGGGACTGCTCATCGGCGCGTTCGCGGCCTGACGTCGGTGACCCGAAACGCCTGGCGTAGGCTGGTCGGGTCTGTCCACAACCCTTGACGAAAGGGACGCCCCGGTGACCGAGAAGGCCGACCTCCAGTCCGTCCTCGACCGTGCCGCGGACGGCGGGCGGATCACCCCGGAAGAGGCCCTCGACCTCTACCGCGACGCCCCGCTGCACGCCCTGGGCGCCGCCGCCGACGCCGTACGCCGCCGCAACTACGCGGGCACCGAGCACATCGCGACGTACATCATCGAGCGCAACATCAACTACACGAACGTCTGTGTGACGGCGTGCAAGTTCTGCGCCTTCTACGCCGCCCCCAAGGACAAGGCCAAGGGCTGGACCCGCGACCTGGACGACATCCTGCGGCGCTGCGCCGAGACCGTGGAGCTGGGCGGCACCCAGATCATGTTCCAGGGCGGTCACCACCCGGACTACGGCGTCGAGTACTACGAGAAGCACTTCCGCGCCATCAAGGAGGCGTTCCCGCAGCTCGTCATCCACAGCCTGGGGGCGAGCGAGGTCGAGCACATGGCCCGGATCTCCGGGGTGTCGGTCGAAGAGGCCATCACCCGGATCCACGAGGCCGGTCTGGACTCCTTCGCGGGCGCCGGCGCCGAACTGCTGCCGGCCCGGCCGCGCAAGGCCATCGCCCCGCTGAAGGAGAGCGGTGAGCGCTGGCTGGAGATCATGGAGATCGCGCACAACCTGGGTGTCGAGTCGACGTCGACCATGCTGATGGGCACGGGCGAGACCAACGCCGAGCGCATCGAGCACCTGCGGATGATCCGCGACGTCCAGGACCGCACGGGCGGCTTCCGGGCCTTCATCCCGTACACCTACCAGCCCGAGAACAACCATCTGAAGGGCCGTACGCAGACCACGATCTTCGAGTACCTGCGGATGATCGCCATCGCGCGGCTGTTCATGGACAACATCCAGCACATCCAGGGGTCCTGGCTGACGACCGGCAAGGAGGTCGGCCAGCTCTCGCTGCACTACGGCGCCGACGACCTGGGCTCGATCATGCTGGAGGAGAACGTGGTCTCCTCGGCCGGTGCCAGGCACCGTTCCAACCGGATGGAGATCATCGACCTGATCCGCAGGTCGGGGCGGGTCCCGGCCCAGCGGTCGACGACGTACGAGCACCTCGTCGTGCACGACGACCCGGCGAACGACCCCGTCGACGAGCGCGTCATGTCCCACATCTCGTCCACGGCGATCGAGGGCGGCACGGCGCATCCCGAGCTGAAGATCCTCGCCTCCAACTGACGTAGCCGTGCTGACGATTCACGCGGACTCCCGGGGTCGGGCACTCGCCGTCAAGGGCGCGTGGATCGCCGAGGCGGGGCGGTTGGCGGAGCTGGTCGCGACGCATCCGCGGGCGCGGGTGCGGCAGTGGCCGGGCATCCTGACACCCGGATTCGTCAACCTGTACGGCACGGAGCTGCTTGAGGAGACGTACCACCCCGATCCGCGCGAAGCCGACGAGCTGGGCACCGAGCCGCTGACCGGTGACGCGTTGGCGGCCCTCGCCATGGACGATGCCCGCTGGGGCGCGAGCGCCCGGCGCGGGGTGCAGCGGATGCTGGCGCACGGCACGGTCGCGGCGGCCTGCGAGTCGATGCGCAACCGCGCGGTGCGCGACGCCGTGCACCGCTCCGGCCTGGGGGTGGTGGGCCGGCTCGGACGGCCCGACGGTGCGGCGTCCCTCGACCCGTACGCCTGCGGGATGCCGGCGGAGTTCGCGCCGCCGAGGGAGCAGGGATCCGCCGCCCGGTTCGCCGTGTTCGACGTACGGGACGAGACGGAGCTGGCCGAGCGAGGCGCCGGGACGTGTGTGGCCACGGTGGTCGCCGGGCGCCTGGTGTACCGACGGCGCTGACAGCACCCTCAGGAAGTGGGGCGTACTGCGACCTCGTGCGGCCGTACTGCCACAATGGGCCCGTGACCCGCGCATCCCTGGACAAGCAGCCGCACGAAGTCGCCTCGATGTTCGACAACGTGGCGGAACGGTACGACCTGACCAACGACGTGCTGTCGCTCGGTCAGGACCGCAGATGGCGCAAGGAGGTCGCCAGGGCCGTCGACGCCCGCCCCGCGCAGAAGGTCCTCGACCTGGCGGCCGGCACGGCCACCTCCTCGCTGCCCTTCGCGCAGACCGGCGCCTACGTCGTGCCGTGCGACTTCTCCCTCGGCATGCTCCAGGTGGGCAAGCGCAAGCACACCTGGCTGCCGTTCACGGCGGGCGACGCGACGAGGCTGCCGTTCAAGGACGACACCTTCGACGCCGTGACGATCTCCTTCGGGCTGCGCAACGTCCAGGACTACGACGCCGCCCTGCGCGAGATGTACCGGGTGACGCGGCCCGGCGGCCGGGTGGTGATCTGCGAGTTCTCGCACCCGACCTGGGCGCCGTTCCGCACGGTCTACACCGAGTACCTGATGCGCGCCCTGCCCCCGGTCGCCCGCGCGGTGTCCTCGAACCCCGACGCGTACGTCTACCTCGCCGAGTCCATCCGCGCCTGGCCCGACCAGCCGGCCCTCGCCGAGCACCTGCGCAAGGCCGGCTGGTCGAAGGTGGCCTGGCGGAACCTGACGGGCGGGGTGGTGGCCCTGCACCGCGGGTTCAAGCAGGGCTGAGCCGGCTTCAGGCCGGGCTGACGACGACGTACGGGTCCCCGGGCTCGTCGAGTTCGCGCTGCGGTCCGCCCGAGGGCGGCCGCGGGACGCGTGGCTCACGTACGCCTCCGCCGCCCTCGCCCCCGCCCTCACCGAACTCGAACCAGACGTAGACCATCGAGTCCCGCGGCACCTCGGCACCGGGATGCGGATACTGGCGTACGACGTAGTCGACGACCACGAGCGGGAAGTCCGGCCGGTCGGGTGCGTCGAGGAGCAGGCCGTGCGACTTCGCTTCCTCGCGCGCGTCCATGGCCATCAGTCCGACGAGTTTCGGTACGCGCACTTCGGGCGTTTTGGGTGTCAGGCGCACAGATGTCACCCCCAGCGGTACTGGCAGGGTAACCGCCCGGGGTGCCGTCCGGAAGCGTCAAGTACCTTTCCGTAACAGTCGATTACGGAGCGTGTTCGCCGTCCTCGGTGTCACAGGTCGAGCCGGTAGCAGTGCCCCCGCTGTCGCGCATCCGGTGTGCTGAACACCTCCGCGAGCCGCATCCCCAGCCGCCGCGTCACCGCGATCGACCGCTCGTTGCGGGCGTCGACCATCGCCACCACGCTCGCCACCCCGGTCGCCCGCACCCGCTCCAGCGTCATCTGCGCGGCCGCCGTGACATACCCCTTGCCCCAGTGGTCCCGCCCGAGCCGCCAGCCGATCTCGATCTCGCCCGTGGGGCCCCAGTCCCGCTCCCACGGCTGGGCTCCGGTGAAGCCGATGACCTGCTCGTTCTCGTCGAGCATCGTCCACAGGCAGTACCCGCGCTCGGCGTCGTGCCGCCGCTGGCGGGCGGTGAGCTCCTCGTAGACGGAGAGCTCCGCGGCCCTGCCGCCGTGGAACTCCATGACATCCGGGTGGGCGAAGACCCGGTGCCAGGCGACCGCGTCCTCGTCGGTGGGCACACGCAGCCGTACTACGGGGAGGGTTCGGTTCACAGGGCAGCCCTTCAGCCGGGTGATCAATTCTGCTGAATAGACTGCCCATGTCCAGTGCCGGTCGGCACGCAGATTTCGAACCCGGGGAGATCCAGCCGTGACCGTCGTGACCGAGCCCCACTCCTCGCCGCTCACCGAGAACACCGCCGATGTGATCGTCGTCGGCGCGGGGCCGGCCGGCTCCACGACGGCGTACCACCTGGCCAAGTCCGGCCTCGATGTGCTCCTGCTGGAGAAGACCGAGTTCCCGAGGGAGAAGGTCTGCGGTGACGGCCTGACCCCGCGCGCGGTCAAGCAGCTGGTGACGATGGGCATCGACATCTCCGAGGAGGCCGGCTGGCTGCGCAACAAGGGCCTCAGGATCATCGGCGGCGGTGTGCGCCTCCAGCTCGACTGGCCGGATCTCGCCTCCTTCCCCGACTACGGCCTCGTCCGCAAGCGCGACGACTTCGACGAGCAACTCGCCCGCCAGGCCCAGAAGGCCGGCGCCCGCCTTTACGAGCGCTGCAACGTCGGCGCCCCGATCATCGACGACCGCACCGGCCGCATCACCGGCGTCCACGCCAAGCTCGGCGAGGACAAGCGCGAGGTCACCTTCCACGCGCCCTTGGTGGTCGCCGCCGACGGCAACTCCACCCGCCTGTCCCTGGCGATGGGCCTGCACCGGCGCGAGGACCGCCCGATGGGCGTCGCCGTCCGCACGTACTTCACCTCGCCGCGCCACGAGGACGACTACCTGGAGTCCTGGCTGGAGCTGTGGGACCGCCGCGGCCCCGGCGAGGACCGCCTCCTGCCCGGCTACGGCTGGATCTTCGGCATGGGCGACGGCACGTCGAACGTCGGCCTGGGTGTGCTCAACACCTCCGACTCCTTCAAGGAACTGGACTGGCGCGAGGTGCTGAAGGCCTGGTGCGCCTCCATGCCGGAGGACTGGGGCTACACCCCGGAGAACATGACGGGCCCGATCCGCGGCGCCGCGCTCCCCATGGCCTTCAACCGCCAACCGCACTACACCAAGGGCCTGCTGCTCGTCGGCGACGCCGGCGGCCTGGTGAACCCCTTCAACGGCGAGGGCATCGCCTACGCCATGGAGTCCGGCCAGATCGCCGCCGACGTCATCGTCCAGGCCCACGCCCGCTCGACTCCCGCGGGGCGTGAACTGGCCCTCCAGCGCTACCCGCGTGTCCTGAAGGACACCTACGGCGGCTACTACACGCTGGGCCGCGCCTTCGTGAAGCTCATCGGCAACCCGAAGGTCATGAAGATCGCGGCCCAGCGCGGCCTGACCCACCCGCTGCTGATGAAGTTCACGCTGAAGCTGCTCGCGAACCTCACGGACCCGACCGGCGGCGACGCGATGGACCGCATCATCAACGGGCTGAGCAAGGTGGCGCCGAAGGCCTGACCGGCCTGACCGGCCGGCGCGGCACGGGGTTGCCGGGTCGCCAAGCCGTCAGGTCTTCGGGGGCTCCACATCGGTGCGGGTGCGGAGCCCACATCATTCAGCGGAAGGGACCGCCGTTCGCGAAGGCGTGGGCGGCGAAGCGCTTGCCCATCCGGCGGTACGCGGCGGCCGTGGGGTGCAGGCCGTCGGCCAGGTCGGCTGCCTCGTCCGGGCCGAGCAGCTCGTGTCCGTCGAGATGGTGGAGGTGGGGGTCGTACGTCCGCCGTGCCGCCACGATCCGGGCCAGTTCGGCACGGACCACCGTCAGCGACAACGCCCCACGGGCCACATCGGCCGGGTCGCCCAGGGCGGTGATCCTCCCGTCCGGGCCCGTCGCGGTCGGGCCGGGGGCCTCCTCCAGGGCCGGACAGTGCACCGGGGAGATCAGCAGCAGCGGGGTGTCCGGGTGCCCGTCCCGGATCGTGTCCAGGAACCCATGCATTCGCCGCGGGACGCACCGGCGCTCCAGGCCAGGTCCCGGTCGGGCCGTCGGCCTCGATGCAGTGGCTGATGGAGCTGCCGTGGTGCACCCAGCGGCGCCGCCCGTCCGGCAGCGGTGCCAGCACCTTGCCGTCAGCGCGCAGCGCGACCAGCTCCGTGGGGGTCTGCTGGGGCAGCCACAGCTCGACGTCCTTCATGCCGGCCGGCAGCCCGGCGAATCGTACGGTCCCCGGCTCACCCGGGATCAGTCGCTGCGCGGCCCCGGGCCGCGCCATCCGCAGCACATTGCCCACCGGCGCCTGCCGGCACCCTGCCAGGGCGCCGTCCACCAGCAGTTCCAGCATCCCGGTCGGGCGGGGGTGGGGGTCGGGGTCGAGCTGGCCGGTGGAAGTGAGAACCTCAAGCTCCAGTGCGCGCGCATCGGTGCGGAACACCAGCCGCACTCCCGAAGGCATCACGGTCACCCCGTAGACCGACGGGTCCTGGTACTGCTCCTTCGTCCACGCGGGCAACCGGCGCGGCATCACCCCTGCCTGCGTGGTCACCAGGTCCAGCGCACCCCGTAACTCCACCGGCCCGCCCACCAGTGGAACCGCCCGCATGGCCATCGTCACCGCTCCTGCCCCGGGTCGAAACGCTCCTACGGTTCGGATACGCGTACGCACCCGCCCCACAGCCACCCTGGCACACCAGCACTCCGCGCCACTCGGACTTCACCGGCACGCACCTTGACTCCGTCTCGTCGGCGGGGGGTGCAGCAGGTCGGGAAGGGACGGTCAGGCTAGGGAGGCGGCGAAGCAGCGTTCGGCGCATGACAGGGCGACGCGCGATCCTCAGCGGCTCCCCGTTCGAGGAGCAGATCGGCTGTGCCCGTGCCGTGGTCGACGGCGACTGGGTGCACGTGTCCGGGACGACCGGGTTCGACTACACCACCATGACGATCTCCGATGACGTGGTGGAGCAGGCCGAGCAGTGCCTGCGCGACATCGAAGCCGCGCTGGCCGAGGCGAAGTGCACCTTCGCCGACGTGGTGCGGGTGCGCTGTCTGCTGCCCGACCGCGACGACTTCGAGCCCTGCTGGCCGGTCCTGCGCCGCGCCTTCGGCGAGATCCGGCCGGCCGCCTCGATGCTCGTGTGCGGCCTCGCCGGCCCCCGCATGAAGATCGAGGCCGGCCCCCGCATGAGGATCGAGACAGAGGTGTGCGCACGATGGTCCGCCGCGTGACTGCCGTCTCGCGTGTCAGGCGCCGCCTGCCTGATGGCCGTGCTGAAAGCCGTCAGGCAGGCAGCGATCCGCGAACAGCGCGCCGTCACGGAGCGCGGTCACAACCGCGACTCAGGCGCTCACTCAGGCGCTCATTCAGGCACCGGCTCAGGCGCTGAGGGCTTCGATGTTGGCGGCCCGGCGCGCGAACACCTTCTCCCGCCGGTCCGCCATCTGCCCGAGCGCGTCCTTCCGCTCCCTCTTGGAGAGCCGGTCCAGATAGACCTGCCCGTCGCAGTGATCGGTCTCGTGCGCGAGGCACCGCGCGAAGTACCCCGTGCCCTCGATCACGAGCGGCTCGCCGTCCTTGTCGAAACCGCGCACCACGGCCCGGTCCGGACGCGGTACGCCCATCACCGCACCCGGGACGGACAGGCACCCCTCGCTGTCGTCGAGGAGCCTTCTGCGCGAGGCGTCGAGCGGCTCCAGCACCGGGTTGACGATGTGCCCGACGTGCCGGACCCCGTCGTCGTCCGGGCAGTCGTACACGAACACCCGCAGATCGACGCCTACTTGGTTCGCCGCGAGGCCCGCCCCGTCGGCGATGTACATCGTCAGGAACATGTCGTCGATGAGCGCGGCGAGATCGGGCCCGAACTCGGTCACGTCCCGGCACGGCTTGTGCAGGACCTCTTCGCCCACCTCGGTGATCCTGCGCACCGACCCGCGCCGGGCGTCGGGCGCGAGCGGCGGATACGACGTGACGGGCCTGCCCTGGACGAACACGCTTGGCATTCTGTTTCTCCCTGTGGTTGTGAGGATGCCGTGGGTGGCCGGGAATGGGGCTTCCGACCTGCGGAGCCCCTCCCTACCCTCCGGGAATCATGACAACAGAACACGCCCACGAGCCCCAGGAGAAGACAGGTCACGCGAGATCCGGCCACACCCGCAGACGCTTTCTGGCCGGTACCGGGGGAGCGGCCGGCGCCCTCGCCTTATGGCCCGCCGGCAGCGCCAAGGCCGCGGCCGGCACACGTGTGGCCGTGCTCGGCGGCGGAGTCTCCGGCCTGAGCGCCGCCCACGAACTCGCCGAACGCGGCTACGCCGTCACCGTCTACGAGTACTACGACGCCCTCGGCGGCAAGGCCCGCTCGATGCCCGTCCCGGGCACCGCGGCCGGCGGACGTGCCGACCTCCCCGCCGAGCACGGCTTCCGCTTCTTCCCCGGCTTCTACCGGAACCTGCCGGACACCATGCGCCGCATCCCCGTCCCCGGCAACACCAACGGCGTCCACGACAACCTCGTCAGCGGCACCGAGGCCCTCTTCGCCCGCGCCGGAGGCCGCCCCGACCTGCACTTCCCGCTGCGCCGCGTCACCACCCCGCCCCGCCCCGGCGACCTCACGCCCAGCTGGATCCGCGACCAGGTCCTCTCGGCGCTGGACCTCGGCACCCGCCTCCCCGCCCATGAGGCCGCCTACTTCGCGGGCCGCCTCCTCGTCCACCTCACCAGCTGCGACGCCCGCCGCGAAGAGGTGTGGGAGAAGGTGCCCTGGTGGGACTTCATCCGTGCCGGGGAGATGAGCGAGGAGTACCGGACACTCCTCGGCATCGGCCAGACCCGCAACCTCGTCGCCACGCGCGCGGAGGTGGCGTCCACCCGGACCGTCGGCCGCGTCATCATCGAGGCCCTGCTCCTGTGGGGCCTGCTCGGCCGAGGCATGGACGGCGACGCGGACGTGGACCGCGTCCTCAACGCCCCCACCAGCGAGGCCTGGATCGACCCCTGGGAGGCCCACCTGCGCTCCCTCGGCGTCGAGTTCGTCCTCGGCACCCAGGTGCGCGAGGTCCTCCATGACGGCCGCCGCGTGACCGGCGTCCGCGTCTCCGCCCGCGACGGCGGCGACGGCGGCGACGAACGCACGGTAACCGCCGACCACTACGTCTGCGCCCTGCCGGTCGAGCACGCGCGCGCGACGTGGGGCCCGGCCCTACGCGCGGCCGACCCGCAGCTCGCGCGTTGCGACGCCCTACGGACCGACTGGATGACCGGCGTGATGTTCTACCTGCGCACGCCCACACCCGTCGTGCACGGCCACGTCAACTGCCTCGACTCACCTTGGTCGGTGACCGCCGTCGGCCAGGCGCAGTTCTGGGACGGACGGGACTTCTCGCGCGACTACGGCGACGGCCTGGCCCACGACTGCCTCTCCGTGATCATCTCGGAGTGGGACAAGCCCGGCATCCTGTACGGCAAGACGGCCAAGGAATGCACCAAGGAGGAGGTCGTCGCCGAACTCTGGGCCCAGCTGAAGGACGGGCTGAACGACGCCGGTAAGACGACCCTCCGGGACGAGGACCGCCTCGGCTGGTTCATGGACCCGGCGGTGACGGGCCTGGGCGGCCCCGATCCGGAGAACCGCGAACAGCTCCTCATCCACCCCACGGGCACCCTCTACGACCGCCCCACGGCCCGTACGAAGGTCCCGAACTTCTTCCTCGCGGGCGACTACGTCCGCACGGACGTGGACCTGGCCACGATGGAGGGCGCCAACGAGTCCGCCCGGCTGGCCGTCAACGCCCTCCTGGACGCGGACAACTCGGACGCCGAGCGCTGCCGGATCTGGGAGCTGTACCGGCCCCCGGAGCTGGAGCCGCTGAAGCGCGTCGACGAGGTGCGCCACAGGCTGGGCCTGCCCAACACCTTCGACTTGGGATGAAGCAGAAGGGCCGCTGCCCCCGAGCGGCTGCGGCCCTTCGGAACACCGTACGGCTCAGAGCACGCGCACGGCACCCGACGCCGGGTACCCGGAAAGGTCCTGGATGACGACGCCCTTGGACGGGTTGGCGGCGTCCAGGTACTGGCCGTTCCCGATGTAGACACCCACGTGGTAGGCGGAGCCCTTGCCGCCCCAGTACAGGATGTCGCCGACCTGGATCTGCGAGAGCGGGATGTCGGTGCCGGACATCGACTGGTCCTGCGAGACCCGCGGCAGGTCGACGCCGACCTGCTTGAACGCGGCCTGGACCAGGCTGGAGCAGTCCCACGCGTTGGGGCCGGTGGCACCCATGACGTACGCGTCGCCCACCTGCGCCTTGAGGAAGGAGATGACCGTCGCCACGCTGCCGCTCGCCGGGGCGGACACGCTCGTGCCGACGGAGGCGGAGGCGGAGAGGGTGGCCCGCTCGGCAGAGCGCGAGGCGGCTGCCTCGGCGGCGGCCCTACGGGCTTCCTCGGCCTTCTTCCTGGCCTCAGCCTTCTTCTTCGCCTCGGCGAGGTCCTTCTTGGCTTCCTTGGCCGCCTTGGCGGCGGCCGCGTCACGCTCGGCGTCGAGCTCGTAGTTCGCCGCCGCCAGCTGAGTGGCGTCCGCGGACTGGGCGAGCTGGTCCGCCAGGTCACCCGTGAGGGTGGGCAGTTCGATGGTCTGGGTCACCGGCTCGGCGGCGTTCGCCGTGGCCGACGCACCCGCCGCTGCCATGCTGAGGACGCCACCGGTAACTCCGGCGCGCATCGCGATGGTCGTCGACGCGTTGCGGCGGGGCTTCCGGTGGCTACGTATGTGAGCGGTGTGGGACATGAGAACAACCGGTATCAGGGGCTCCTCCATACCTTCAAGAAACGTGGCCTGCGCCACAGTTGTTCAATCGCCGCCCCAAATTCTCGGCACGCCGCTCCTTATTGACGCCGTAACGGACATTGCGGACGCCGTTCATTCGGCCCGTGATCACGGTCTTTCATCATTAAGTCCGAATTGCCCTCCGCCTACCACTTGTTGGGACCGGTGGCCAAGCCCGGTTCTTGGACCCGCTTGTCGATGTGGCGGAGGTCACGCAACGATTACGGCCTCGTGCGCGTCCTGTGCCCGTTCCCGCCCGGTGTCGCTCGTGAACGCGTGCACGCGTCCACATCTGCCCTCGCGTCTCCCCCTGATGTGTGAACGCGCTCCATTATCAAGCCGTCCGGTCCAGCGCCAATTTGCATGCAAGAGAACTCTCTTGATATTGAGACGCCCCCTCCGAGCTGCGGCGACGAGCGAAAATGTCACCTCTGGTGATCACCTGGACGCTTCTCGTGTGAAGATCACCGCTCATCCGGCTTCATGATCCTTCGTCAGGTGGTGGAGATCACAAAGCTTGTGCAATACCCCGTGTCGCAGATCACAGAGCGGCGGGCATAAGATGCGAGGCAGTTGGGCTTGTGACCTGCTTCACATGTTCTCGATCTTCGCCGGGACCAGCGGGGCTCGTGGAACTGGTGAGGCGGCTGTGAGCCCAGTGCAACCGCCAGCAGTCAGTGCCGACTGAGAGGAGCGAGGAGCGGTGAACGCGTATGCGCCCATCCTCGTACTGGGAGCCCTCGGGGCAGGCTTTGCGATCTTCTCCGTGGTCATGGCCACGCTGATCGGTCCGAAGCGATACAACCGGGCCAAGCTCGAGGCCTACGAGTGCGGTATCGAGCCGACCCCCACGCCGGCCGGCGGCGGGCGCTTCCCGATCAAGTACTACCTGACGGCGATGCTCTTCATCATCTTCGATATCGAGATCGTCTTCCTCTACCCCTGGGCCGTCACCTTCGACGCCCTGGGGATTTTCGGGCTCGTGGAGATGCTGCTCTTCGTGCTCACCGTCTTCGTCGCGTACGCGTACGTATGGCGGCGCGGCGGCCTGGAATGGGACTGAGGGGCCTTTAAAGACATGGGACTCGAAGAAAAGCTGCCGAGCGGATTCCTGCTGACCACCGTCGAACAGGCCGCGGGCTGGGTGCGCAAGGCATCCGTCTTCCCGGCCACCTTCGGCCTCGCATGCTGCGCCATCGAGATGATGACCACCGGCGCCGGCCGCTACGACCTGGCGCGCTTCGGTATGGAGGTCTTCCGCGGATCCCCGCGCCAGGCCGACCTGATGATCGTCGCCGGCCGGGTCAGCCAGAAGATGGCGCCGGTGCTCAGGCAGGTATACGACCAGATGCCGAACCCCAAGTGGGTGATCTCCATGGGGGTCTGCGCCTCCTCGGGCGGCATGTTCAACAACTACGCCATCGTCCAGGGCGTCGACCACATCGTCCCGGTCGACATCTATCTCCCCGGCTGCCCGCCGCGGCCGGAGATGCTGATGGACGCCATCCTCAAGCTGCACCAGAAGATCCAGACCTCCAAGCTCGGCGTGAACGCCGAGGAGGCGGCCCGCGAGGCGGAGGAAGCGGCGCTCAAGGCCCTGCCCACGATCGAGATGAAGGGGCTGCTGCAGTGAGCGACGCGAACGGCACCAACGGGGCGAACGGGTCGAACGGGGTCAACCCCGAGAAGGACCTCTCCGCCTCCAACCTCCCCGGCCAGCGTGGCCAGGGCGGCGAGGAGATCCGCGTCCAGCGCGGCATGTTCGGCGCCGACAACGGCGGCGACACCTCCGGCTACGGCGGCCTCGTCCGCTCGGTCCGGCTCCCGGGGCCGGCGAGCCGCCCCTACGGGGGCTGGTTCGACGAGGTCGCCGACGAGCTGGAGGGCGCCCTGGAGGAACAGGGCCTCCTCCCCGAGAACGCCATCGAGAAGACGGTCGTCGACCGCGGCGAACTCACCTTCCACATCGAACGCGAGCACCTGGTCCGCGTCGCCCGCACCCTGCGCGACGACCCGGCCCTGCGCTTCGAACTGTGCACCGGCGTCAGCGGTGTCCACTACCTCAGCGACAAGGGCCGCGAGCTGCACGCCGTCTACCACCTGCGCTCGATCACCCACAACCGGCTGATCCGCCTCGAAGTCAGCGCCCCCGACAGCGACCCGCACATCCCGTCGCTCGTCTCCGTGTACCCGACGAACGACTGGCACGAGCGCGAGACGTACGACTTCTTCGGCATCGTCTTCGACGGTCATCCCGCCCTGACGCGGATCATGATGCCGGACGACTGGCAGGGCCACCCGCAGCGCAAGGACTACCCCCTCGGCGGCATCCCCGTCGAGTACAAGGGCGCCCAGATCCCGGCTCCGGACCAGCGGAGGTCGTACTCGTGAGCACACAGTCAGCATCCGCCCGTGAGACCACGGAAGGCACCGTTTACACGGTGACCGGTGGCGACTGGGACGAGGTCGTCCAGGCCGCGGCCCGCGCCGACGACGAGCGCATCGTCCTCAACATGGGGCCGCAGCACCCCTCCACCCACGGTGTGCTCCGCCTGATCCTGGAGATCGACGGTGAGACCGTCACCGAGGCCCGCTGCGGCATCGGCTATCTCCACACCGGCATCGAGAAGAACCTCGAGTACCGGACCTGGACGCAGGGCACCACGTTCGTGACGCGCATGGACTACCTGACGTCCTTCTTCAACGAGACCGCCTACTGTCTCGCCGTCGAGAAACTCCTCGGCATCGAGGACCAGATCACCGAGCGCGCCAAGATCATCCGGGTGCTCCTGATGGAGCTGAACCGGCTCTCCTCGCACCTGGTGTGCATCGCCACCGGCGGCATGGAACTCGGTGCCACCACGATCATGATCTACGGATTCCGTGATCGTGAAATGATTCTCGACATCTACGAGCTCATCACGGGCCTGCGGATGAACCACGCGTACATCCGCCCCGGCGGACTCGCCCAGGACCTGCCGCCCGGCGCGGTGGACCAGATCCGCGAGTTCGTGAAGAAGATGAAGAAGAACCTCCCGGAGTACGACAAGCTCGCCACCGGGAACCCCATCTTCAAGGCGCGCATGCAGGACATCGGCTATCTCGACCTGGCCGGCTGCATGGCACTCGGCGCCACCGGCCCGATCCTGCGCTCCACCGGCCTGCCGCACGACCTGCGCAAGGCACAGCCGTACTGCGACTACGAGACGTACGACTTCGAGATCCCGACCGCCGACACCTGCGACTCCTACGGGCGCTTCCTGATCCGCCTGGAGGAGATGCGCCAGTCGCTGGGGATCGTCGAGCAGTGCCTGGACCGGCTCCAGCCCGGCCCGGTCATGGTCGCCGACAAGAAGATCGCCTGGCCCGCCCAGCTCGCCCTGGGACCTGACGGGCTCGGCAACTCCCTCGACCACATCAAGAAGATCATGGGCACCTCCATGGAGGCCCTGATCCACCACTTCAAGCTGGTCACCGAGGGCTTCCGCGTCCCGCCGGGACAGGCGTACGCGGCCGTCGAGTCGCCCAAGGGCGAGCTCGGTGTGCACGCCGTGTCCGACGGCGGCACCCGCCCCTTCCGGGTCCACTTCCGGGACCCCTCCTTCACCAACCTGCAGGCCATGGCGGCGATGTGCGAGGGCGGCCAGGTCGCCGACGTCATCGTCGCCGTGGCGTCCATCGACCCCGTGATGGGAGGCGTCGACCGGTGACCACCTCTTCTTCTGAGCGGGGCGTCAGCCTGGGCATGCCCGAACTGCCCGCGCCCGGCTACCCGGACGACGTTCGAGAGCGGCTCGAGAGGGACGCGCGCGAAGTCATCGCCCGCTACCCGGACTCCCGGTCCGCGCTCCTGCCGTTGCTGCACCTCGTGCAGTCGGAGGAGGGCCATGTCACGCGCACCGGCATGCGGTTCTGTGCCGACGTACTCGGCCTGACCACGGCCGAGGTCACCGCGGTCGCCACCTTCTACACCATGTACCGGCGCAAGCCGAGCGGTGACTACCAGGTGGGCGTGTGCACCAACACTCTGTGCGCGGTGATGGGCGGTGACGCGATCTTCGAGGAGCTCCAGGAGCACCTGGGCGTCGGCAACGGCGAGACCACCGACGACGGCAAGGTCACCCTGGAGCACATCGAGTGCAACGCGGCCTGCGACTTCGCACCGGTCGTGATGGTCAACTGGGAGTTCTTCGACAACCAGACCCCGGCGAGCGCCAAGCGCCTCGTCGACGATCTGCGCGCGGGTCGGGACGTCGAGCCGACGCGCGGTGCTCGGCTGTGCACCTTCAAGGAGACCGCGCGGATCCTGGCCGGCTTCCCCGACGAGCGGCCCGGGGCCGTCGAGGAGAGCGGCAGTGCGGGACCGGCGTCGCTGGTGGGCCTCCGCCTGGCCAGGGGAGAGGCCGCACCCGCGCGCGTGGTCCATCCGCGGGACGGCGGCCCGCACGACGAGCCGCAGGACAGGACAGTGCACCAACCGTCGCCGGCTGAACACCTCAGCTCGCACGACGCGCCGCAGAAATCGTCCGCGTCCGACCCAGCCCACCCGGCAGGGCCTGTCGCCGAGGAGGGGGAGTGATGACGTTGGCACCCGAGCTGAAGGAAAACAGCCCCGAGAAGCTGCTCGCACCCGTGCTGTCGGCCTTCTGGGACGAGGACAGGTCCTGGACGCTGGACGTCTACCGAAGGCACGAAGGATACGAGGGGCTCCGCAAGGCGCTCGCCATGTCGCCGGACGACCTGATCGCGTACGTCAAGGACTCCGGTCTGCGCGGGCGCGGTGGCGCGGGATTCCCGACGGGAATGAAATGGCAGTTCATTCCGCAGGGTGATGGAAAACCGCACTATCTAGTTGTCAACGCCGACGAATCGGAGCCCGGAACCTGCAAGGACATTCCGCTCCTCTTCGCGAACCCGCATAGCCTCATCGAGGGCATCGTCATCGCCTGTTATGCCATCAGGTCGTCGCATGCCTTCATCTATCTGCGTGGTGAAGTCGTCCCCGTGCTGCGGCGGTTGCACTCGGCCGTGAGCGAGGCCTATGCGGCCGGCTACCTCGGCGAGAACATCCTCGGCAGTGGCCTCGACCTCGAACTCACCGTGCACGCGGGCGCGGGCGCGTACATCTGCGGTGAGGAGACCGCACTGCTCGACTCGCTCGAAGGCCGTCGTGGTCAACCGCGGCTGCGTCCCCCCTTCCCTGCTGTGGCAGGTCTCTACGCCTGCCCGACTGTTGTGAACAACGTCGAGTCGATCGCCTCGGTTCCCGCGATTCTGCATCGGGGCAAAGACTGGTTCAGGTCGATGGGCAGTGAGAAGTCCCCGGGCTTCACGCTCTACTCGCTCAGCGGCCATGTCGCGAGCCCCGGCCAGTACGAGGCCCCCCTCGGCATCACGCTCCGCCAGCTTTTGGAGATGAGCGGCGGGATGCGCCCCGGACACCGCCTGAAGTTCTGGACACCGGGCGGCTCCTCGACGCCGATGTTCACCGACGAGCACCTCGACGTCCCTCTTGACTACGAAGGAGTGGGCGCCGCTGGTTCCATGCTCGGCACGAAGGCGCTCCAGTGCTTCGACGAGACGACCTGCGTCGTCCGCGCCGTCACCCGCTGGACCGAGTTCTACGCCCATGAGTCCTGCGGCAAGTGCACACCCTGCCGCGAAGGCACGTACTGGCTGGTGCAGTTGCTGCGCGACATCGAGGCCGGCAAGGGCGTCATGAGTGACCTCGACAAGCTGAACGACATCGCCGACAACATCAACGGCAAGTCCTTCTGTGCCCTCGGCGACGGTGCCGCCTCGCCGATCTTCTCCTCGCTGAAGTACTTCCGCGAGGAGTACGAGCAGCACATCACGGGCCGCGGCTGCCCCTTCGACCCGGCCAAGTCGACGGCCTGGGCCGACCACCGCACGGAGGTGAACGCATGACTGTGACCACCAGCGCTCCCTCCGGAGGGGGAGAGGCGGCGGTCCCGCCGGAAGACCTCGTCTCGCTGACCATCGACGGCGTCGACATCAGCGTGCCGAAGGGCACCCTGGTCATCCGGGCCGCCGAGCAACTCGGCATCGAGATCCCCCGCTTCTGCGACCATCCGCTCCTCGACCCGGCCGGCGCCTGCCGCCAGTGCATCGTCGAGGTCGAGGGCCAGCGCAAGCCGATGGCGTCCTGCACGATCACCTGCACCGACGGCATGGTGGTCAAGACGCACCTGACCTCGCCGGTCGCGGAGAAGGCCCAGAAGGGTGTGATGGAGCTCCTGCTCATCAACCACCCGCTGGACTGCCCGGTCTGCGACAAGGGCGGTGAGTGTCCGCTGCAGAACCAGGCCATGTCGCACGGGCACGCCGAGTCCCGCTTCGAGGGAAGGAAGCGGACGTACGAGAAGCCGGTCCCGATCTCCACGCAGGTGCTGCTCGACCGTGAGCGGTGCGTGCTGTGCGCCCGCTGCACCCGGTTCTCCAACCAGGTCGCGGGCGACCCGATGATCGAGCTGGTCGAGCGGGGCGCGCTGCAGCAGGTCGGCACCGGTGAGGGCGACCCGTTCGAGTCGTACTTCTCCGGCAACACCATCCAGATCTGCCCGGTCGGCGCGCTCACCTCGGCGGCCTACCGGTTCCGCTCCCGCCCCTTCGACCTCGTCTCCTCGCCGTCGGTGTGCGAGCACTGCTCCGGCGGCTGCGCGACGCGTACGGACCACCGGCGCGGCAAGGTCATGCGGCGGCTCGCGGCCGACGACCCCGAGGTCAACGAGGAGTGGATCTGCGACAAGGGGCGGTTCGCGTTCCGGTACGCCCAGCAGCGTGACCGGCTTCAGACGCCGCTCGTGCGCAACGCCGAGGGCGATCTCGAACCGGCCTCCTGGCCGGAGGCGCTGCAGATCGCGGCCCAGGGCCTGCTCGCCTCACGCGGCCGGACCGGTGTCCTGACCGGCGGCCGTCTCACCATCGAGGACGCCTACGCGTACAGCAAGTTCGCGCGCGTGGCGCTCGACACCAACGACATCGACTTCCGCGCGCGCGTGCACAGTGGCGAGGAAGCCGACTTCCTGGCGGCCCGGGTCGCGGGTCACGGCCGGGACCTCGACGGTACGGGCGTCACGTACACGGCCCTGGAGAAGGCACCGGCCGTCCTGCTGGCAGGGTTCGAGGCCGAGGAGGAGGCGCCCGGCGTCTTCCTGCGGCTGCGCAAGGCCTGGCGCAAGCACGGCCAGAAGGTCTTCTCGCTCGCCACGCACGCCACGCGCGGCCTGGAGAAGGCAGGCGGCACACTGCTGCCGGCCGCCCCCGGCACCGAGACCGAGTGGCTGGACGCGCTCGCCGGCGGAGTCGGCCTGGACGAGGCCGGGTCGAGGGCGTCCGAAGCACTGCGCACCGAGGGCGCGGTGATCGTCGTCGGCGAGCGGCTGGCCGCAGTGGCGGGCGGACTCACCGCCGCCGTACGGGCCGCGTCCGCGACCGGCGCCGAGCTGGTGTGGATCCCGCGCCGGGCGGGCGAACGCGGTGCCGTCGAGGCGGGTGCGCTGCCGTCGCTGCTGCCGGGCGGACGTCCGGCGACCGATCCACGCGCGCGTGACGAGGTCGCCGCCGTCTGGGGCCTGGCCGAACTGCCGCACCGCTACGGCCGCGACACCGGCCAGATCGTCGAGGCCGCCGCGTCCGGCGAACTCCAGGCGCTGCTCGTCGCGGGCGTCGAGGTCGCCGACCTGCCGGATCCGGCACGCGCGCGTGAGGCGCTCGCCGAGGTCGGCTTCGTGGTGTCGCTGGAGCTGCGGCCCGGCGAGGTGACCGAGCTCGCCGACGTCGTCCTGCCCGTCGCCGCGGTCGCGGAGAAGGCCGGCACCTTCCTCAACTGGGAAGGCAGGGTGCGCTTCTTCGAGGCCGCGCTCAAGCCCGACCAGATGACCCGCCGCCTGGCACCGACCGACGCGCGCGTGCTGCAGATGCTGGCCGACGCCATGGACGTACACCTGGGCCTGCCGGATCTGCGCACCACGCGCGCGGAGATCGACCGGCTCGGATCCTGGGACGGACCACGGGCGACCGCACCCCTGGAAAGCGCCGCCCAGTTGCCGCGGCCGGCCGCCGGTGAGGCCGTCCTGGCCGGGCACCGGCTGCTGCTCGACCAGGGCCTCCTCCAGGAGGGCGACGAGGCGCTCGCCGGTACCCGGCACGCCGCCTACGCGCGGCTGTCGGCCGCCACGGCCGCCGAGGTCGGCGTCAAGGACGGCGACGTACTGGCCGTGACCGGCCCCGCCGGGGTCGCCGAACTGCCGCTCAAGATCACGGCGATGCCCGACCGCGTGGTCTGGCTCCCGCTGAACTCCGTGGGCCATGGCGTCGCCTCCGACACCGGGGCGCTGCCCGGCTCACTCGTCCGCATCGGTCCGGCGACCCTCGCGACCGAGGCCCCCGAGGAGGTGGAGGCATGAGCCCGTTCCTCGCCGCTGAAGACCTCTCGATGTTCGGTCGCGACCCCTGGTGGCTGGTCGTCATCAAGGCGGTGTTCTGCTTCGCCTTCCTGATGGTGACCGTGCTGTTCTCCATCGTCTGGGAGCGCAAGGTCGTCGCCTGGATGCAGCTGCGCATCGGCCCCAACCGGCACGGCCCCTGGGGCATGCTCCAGTCACTCGCCGACGGCATCAAGCTGATGCTCAAGGAAGACGTCATCGTCAAGCGCGCGGACAAGGTGGTCTACGTCCTCGCGCCGATCGTCGCGGCCATCCCGGCCTTCATGGCGATCGCGGTGATCCCCTTCGGCCCGGCCGGCAACGAGATCTCGATCTTCGGCCAGCGCACCACCATGCAGCTCACCGACCTGCCGATCGCGATGCTCTACATCCTCGCGGTCGCCTCGGTCGGCATCTACGGCATCGTGCTCGCGGGGTGGAGTTCTGGATCAACCTACCCGCTGCTCGGCGGCCTGCGTTCCTGCGCGCAGATGATCTCGTACGAGATCGCCATGGGCGCCGCCTTCGCGTCGGTGTTCCTCTACTCCGGTTCGATGTCGACCTCGGCGATCGTCGAGGCACAGCAGGACCGCTGGTACATCATCTTGCTGCCGGTCTCCTTCCTGATCTACATCGTGACGATGGTCGGCGAGACCAACCGCGCCCCCTTCGACATGCCGGAGTCCGAGGGCGACCTCGTCGGCGGCTTCAACACCGAGTACTCGTCGATCAAGTTCGCGATGTTCATGCTCGCCGAGTACGTGAACATGGTGACGGTCTCGGCCGTGTCGGTGACGCTCTTCCTGGGCGGCTGGCGGGCCCCGTATCCGGTCAGTGCCTTCTGGGAGGGCGCGAACCACGGCTGGTGGCCGCTGCTCTGGTTCGTGGTCAAGGTCCAGTTGCTGCTGTTCTTCTTCATCTGGCTGCGCGGCACGCTCCCGCGGGTCCGCTACGACCAGCTGATGAAGCTCGGCTGGAAGGTCCTCATCCCGGTCTCCGTCGTCTGGCTGATGCTTGTCGCGACCGTGCGGAGCCTGCGGAACGAGGGCTACGAGTTCGCCGACATCGCCCTCTACGTCGCCGGGGGCGTCCTCGGGCTGCTGCTCCTCTCCTTCGTCGTGGACATGTTCCGCGAGCGGGCGAAAGCGGCCGCGCAGCCCGGTGAGGAACCCGCCGCCTTCGACGCGATGGCGGGCGGATTCCCCGTACCGCCCCTGCCCGGACAGGACCTTCCTCCGGTGCCCCGGCGCCGCCCGCGCCGCGAGCGGGAGCTGATTGTCAGTGGTGGGTCCGATACTCAGAGTGATGGATCTCTGGATGGAAAGGAGGCGTCCGATGGCTGAGGAGCCCAAGGAGACCAAGCCCGGTTTCCTGAACCCCGTGGCCGGCTTCGGCGTGACCTTCAAGGCCATGTTCAAGAAGCGGCTGACGGAGCAGTACCCGGAGCAGCAGAAGACCACCGCTCCCCGCTTCCACGGACGGCACCAGCTCAACCGCCATCCGGACGGCCTGGAGAAGTGCGTCGGCTGTGAACTGTGCGCCTGGGCCTGCCCCGCCGACGCCATCTATGTGGAAGGCGCCGACAACACCGACGAGGAGCGTTACTCGCCGGGCGAGCGGTACGGCCGCGTGTACCAGATCAACTACGCGCGCTGCATCCTGTGCGGCCTGTGCATCGAGGCGTGCCCCACGCGTGCGCTCACGATGACCAACGAGTTCGAACTCGCGGACTCCAGCCGCGCCAACCTCATCTACACCAAGGAGCAGCTGCTCGCCGGCCTCGAGGACGGCATGGTGGACACCCCCCACGCCATCTATCCGGGGACCGATGAGCAGGACTACTACCGCGGGCTGGTGACGGAGGCCGCGCCGGGCACGACCCGGCAGGTCGCGCTGTCCAAGGGCGAGGTCCCTCAGGAAGCCGAGTCGACCTTCGGTGAGGAAGAACCGGCGTCGGGGAAGGTGATCGGCCGATGACCGAGCAGCTCGCCGCCTACTCCACCTCGACCGGAGAGGCCGTCCAGTTCTGGATCCTCGGCACCGTCGCCGTCATCGGCGCCCTGTGCACCGTCTTCATGAAGAAGGCCGTGCACAGCGCGCTCTGCCTCGCCGGGACCATGATCGTTCTGGCGGTGTTCTATCTCGCCAACGGCGCCTACTTCCTGGGCATCGTGCAGATCGTCGTCTACACCGGCGCGATCATGATGCTGTTCCTGTTCGTGGTGATGCTCGTCGGTGTCACGGCCGCTGACTCCCTGAAGGAGACCATCAAGGGCCAGCGCTGGCTGGCCCTTCTGTGCGGGCTCGGCTTCGGTGTCCTGCTGACCGCGGGCATCGGGAACGCCTCCCTGAAGGAGTTCAACGGCCTCGCCCAGGCGAACGCGAACGGCAATGTGGAGGGCATCGCGACCCTCCTGTTCACCAAGTACGTCTTCGCGTTCGAGATCACCGGCGCCCTGCTGATCACGGCCGCCGTCGGCGCCATGGTGCTCACCCACCGCGAGCGCACCGAGCGTGCCAAGACCCAGCGCGAGCTGTCCGAGCAGCGCGTCCGGGAAGGAAAGCACGTCCCGCCGCTGCCGGCGCCCGGTGTGTACGCCCGGCACAACGCCGTGGACATCGCGGGCCTGCTGCCCGACGGCACCCCGTCCGACCTCACGGTCAGCAAGACGCTGCGCGAGCGCGGCCAGATCCGGGACGTGTCCACCGAGGCGCTCAACGACCTGCGGGCGCTCGAACAGCGCGCTGAGGAACGCCTGGGGCGGACCGCGATCGAGCCGTCGACCTTCAAGCGGCCGGAGGAGGCGTCCAAGTGAATCCGGTCAACTACCTCTATCTCGCCGCCCTGTTGTTCACGATCGGCGCCACCGGGGTGCTGATCAGGCGCAATGCGATCGTCGTCTTCATGTGCATCGAGCTCATGCTCAACGCCTGCAACCTCACGCTCGTCGCCTTCTCCCGGATGCACGGCAATCTCGACGGCCAGATCATCGCCTTCTTCACGATGGTCGTCGCCGCCGCGGAGGTCGTCGTCGGGCTCGCGATCATCGTGTCGCTGTTCCGTTCCCGCCATTCGGCCTCGGTCGACGACGCCAGCCTGATGAAGCTCTGAGGGGTCGGAAGAATCGTGGAGAACCTGATTGCGCTGCTGGTCGCGGCGCCCTTGCTCGGAGCGGCCGTCCTGCTGTGCGGTGGCCGGCGTCTCGACGCCGTCGGCCACTGGATCGGCACGCTCCTGTCGTTCGTCTCCTTCGCCTTCGGTGTGATCCTCTTCGCCGACCTGCTCGGCAAGGACACCGAACACCGGACCCTGACGAGTCACCTGTTCAGCTGGGTCCCGGTCGAGGGGTTCCAGGCGGACATCGCCTTCCGCCTCGACCAGCTGTCGATGACGTTCGTGCTGCTGATCACCGGTGTCGGCTCGCTGATCCACCTGTACTCGGTCGGGTACATGGAGCACGACGAGCGGCGCCGCCGCTTCTTCGGCTATCTGAACCTGTTCCTCGCGGCGATGCTGCTGCTCGTCCTCGCCGACAACTACCTGCTGCTGTACGTCGGCTGGGAGGGCGTCGGTCTCGCCTCCTACCTGCTCATCGGCTTCTGGCAGCACAAGCCCAGCGCCGCGACGGCCGCGAAGAAGGCCTTCCTGGTCAACCGCGTCGGCGACATGGGCCTGTCGATCGCGATCATGCTGATGTTCCTGTGGTTCGGCACCTTCGCCTTCGGGCCGGTGCTCGGCACCCACGGGGAGGCCGGCCTGGTCGGTGACGCGAACGAGGGCAAGCTCACCGCCATCGGTCTGATGCTGCTGCTGGCCGCCTGCGGCAAGTCCGCCCAGGTGCCGCTGCAGTCCTGGCTCGGGGACGCGATGGAGGGCCCGACCCCGGTCTCGGCCCTCATCCACGCCGCGACGATGGTGACCGCGGGCGTCTACCTGATCGTCCGCTCCGGAGCCATCTTCAACGCCGCGCCCGACGCGCAGTTGTTGGTCACCATCGTCGGCGCCGTCACGCTCCTCTTCGGTGCGATCGTCGGTTGCGCGAAGGACGACATCAAGAAGGCGCTGGCCGGCTCGACCATGTCGCAGATCGGCTACATGATCCTCGCCGCGGGCCTCGGCCCCATCGGCTACGTCTTCGCGATCATGCACCTGGTGACGCACGGCTTCTTCAAGGCCGGGCTGTTCCTCGGCGCGGGTTCCGTCATGCACGGCATGAACGACGAGGTCGACATGCGCAAGTACGGCGGCCTGCGCAAGTACATGCCGGTCACCTTCGTCACCTTCGGCCTCGGCTACCTCGCCATCATCGGCTTCCCCGGTCTGTCCGGCTTCTTCTCCAAGGACAAGATCATCGAGGCGGCGTTCGCCAAGGGCGGCACCGAGGGCTGGATCCTGGGCGGGTGCGCGCTGCTGGGCGCGGCCATCACGGCGTACTACATGACCCGCGTGATGCTGATGACGTTCTTCGGAGAAGAACGCTGGCGCCACACCTCCACCGCGTCCCCGGCCGAACCCGGCGTGGAGCCCGCCGCCGAGACGCGCGGCGAGCACGCGGAGCCGCACCCGCACGAGTCGCCGAAGGTCATGACGATCCCGATGATCGTGCTGGCCGTCGGGTCGGTCGCCGGCGGTGCGTTCTTCAGCATCGGCGACCGCTTCATCCACTGGCTGGAGCCCATCACCGGGCACGCCCACGGCCATCCGCCGATCAGCGCGGGAGCGGTCACCGCCGCGACCGTGGCGTGCATGGTCATCGGTGTCGCCGTCGCCTACGCCCAGTACGGCCGCCGCCCGGTCCCGGTCATCGCCCCGCGCGGATCGCTGCTCACCCGGGCCGCCCGGCGCGACCTGCTCCAGGACGACTTCAACCACGTCGTCCTGGTGCGCGGCGGCGAGCACCTCACACGCTCCCTGGTGTACGTCGACCACACCCTGGTCGACGGCGTCGTCAACGGCACGGCGGCCTCCATGGGCGGCCTGTCCGGACGGATGCGCAGGCTGCAGAACGGCTTCGCGCGGTCGTACGCGGTCTCGATGTTCGGCGGTGCGGCGATCCTCATCGCCGCGACCCTGCTGATGAGGGCGGTCTGATACCGATGTCCTTTCCTCTGCTGACAGCCACGGCGGTGCTCCCGGCGATCGGGGCGATCGCCACGGCCGCCGTACCGGCCGCGCAGCGCACCGTCGCCAAGTGGCTGGCGCTGCTCGTCTCACTGGCCACACTCGCCCTCGCGATCACCGTCCTGGTCCGCTTCGACCCCGACGGCGACCGCTACCAGCTCACCGAATCCCACGCCTGGATCGCCGACTTCGGCGTCCGTTACGAACTCGGCGTGGACGGCATCGCGGTGGCGCTCATCGCGCTGACGGCGCTGCTGATCCCGTTCATCATCCTCGCGGGCTGGCACGACGCCGACCCGCTGGAGACCGGCAGCAGCCGGTGGCGGCCGACGCAGGGCTTCTTCGCCCTGATCCTGGCCGTCGAGGCGATGGTGATCCTCTCGTTCGAGGCCACCGACGTCTTCCTCTTCTACATCTTCTTCGAAGCCATGCTCATCCCGATGTACTTCCTCATCGGCGGCTTCGGGGACCGTGCCCACGAGCACGGTGAGAAGGTGGCGTCGACGCAGCGGTCGTACGCGGCCGTGAAGTTCCTGCTCTACAACCTGGTCGGCGGTCTGATCATGCTGGCCGCGGTGATCGGCCTCTATGTGGTCGCCGGGAACTTCAGCCTCCAGGAGATCGCCGAGGCCCGGGCCAACGGCTCGCTCGACATGGCGACGAACACCGAACGCTGGCTGTTCCTCGGCTTCTTCTTCGCCTTCGCGGTGAAGGCGCCGCTGTGGCCGCTGCACACCTGGCTGCCCAACGCGATGGGGGAGGCCACCGCACCGGTCGCCGTCCTCATCACCGCGGTCGTCGACAAGGTGGGCACCTTCGCGATGCTCCGCTTCTGCCTCCAGCTGTTCCCGGAGGCGAGCAAGTGGGCGACGCCCGCGATCCTCGTGCTGGCCGTGATCAGCATCATCTACGGGGCGCTGCTCGCGGTCGGCCAGCGGGACATGAAGCGCCTGATCGCCTACGCGTCGATCTCGCACTTCGGATTCATCATCATGGGCATCTTCGCGATGACCAGCCAGGGCCAGTCCGGCGCGACGCTGTACATGGTCAACCACGGCATCTCCACGGCCGCGTTGATGCTCGTCGCCGGCTTCCTGATCTCGCGGCGCGGCTCGCGGCTCATCGCCGACTACGGCGGTGTGCAGAAGGTCGCGCCCGTGCTCGCCGGTACCTTCCTGATCGGCGGTCTGGCGACGCTGTCGCTGCCGGGACTGGCACCGTTCGTCAGTGAATTCCTGGTCCTGGTCGGCACGTTCACCCGCTACCCGGTGATCGGCATCATCGCCACCTTCGGCATCGTGCTCGCCGCGCTCTACACCCTCGTCCTCTACCAGAGGACGATGACGGGCCCGGTGAAGCCCGAGGTCTCCGCGATGCCCGACCTCAGGGTGCGCGAACTCGTGGTCGTCGCCCCGCTGGTCGTACTGCTGATCTTCCTGGGCGTCTACCCGAAGCCCGTCACGGACATCGTCAACCCGGCGGTCAAGCAGACCATGTCCGACGTACAGAAGAAGGACCCCCAGCCCGAGGTGGAGGCGGCCAAGTGAGCGCATCAGCCGTCCACAGCCTGTGGACAACCGCGGCCGACCCGATCTCGAAGATCGACGCGCCGAAGATCGAATACGGACAGTTGTCGCCCACCCTGATCGTCGTCGGCGCGGCGATCATCGGGGTGCTGATCGAGGCGGTCGTCCCGCGCAAGTCCCGTTACTACGTCCAGGTGTTCGTCTCCGTCGTGGCACTCGTCGCGGCTTTCGCCGCGGTGGTGGCGCTGGCGGCCGGCGGGTACGCCACGACCAAGTCGGGCATCGCCGCGATGGGCGCGATCGCCGTCGACGGACCGGCCCTGTTCCTGCAGGGCACGATTCTGCTGGCGTCCCTGGTGGGCCTGTTCACCTTCGCCGAACGGCGACTCGACCCGGCGGCCCACGGCAACCGCGTGGACTCCTTCGCCGCGCAGGCGGCGTCCGTGCCGGGCAGCGACAGCGAAAAGGCCGCCGTCAAGGCCGGGTTCACCACCACCGAGGTGTTCCCGCTGCTGATGTTCGCGGTCGCCGGCATGCTGGTCTTCCCGGCGGCCAACGACCTGCTGACACTGTTCATCGCCCTGGAAGTCTTCTCGCTCCCGCTGTACCTGATGTGCGCCCTGGCACGCCGCAAGCGGCTCATGTCGCAGGAGGCCGCGGTCAAGTACTTCCTGCTGGGCGCGTTCGCCTCCGCGTTCACCCTGTTCGGCATCGCGCTGCTGTACGGGTACGCGGGCTCCGTGTCGTACGCGACGATCGCGCAGGTCGTCGACGGGACGATCCCGGACGTCACCCCGGCGCTCGCGGACACGATGGGCAACGACGCGCTGCTGCTCGTCGGCGCCGCGATGATCGTGATGGGCCTGCTGTTCAAGGTGGGCGCGGTGCCCTTCCACATGTGGACGCCGGACGTCTACCAGGGCGCCCCGACGCCGGTGACCGGGTTCATGGCGGCGGCGACGAAGGTGGCCGCCTTCGGCGCGCTGCTGCGGATCCTGTACGTGGTGCTGCCCGGCCTGCGCTGGGACTGGCGGCCGGTCATGTGGGGCGTCGCGATCGTCACCATGCTGGGCGGCGCGATCGTCGCGATCACGCAGACCGACATCAAGCGCCTGCTGGCGTACTCGTCGATCGCGCACGCCGGCTTCATCCTCGCGGGTGTCATCGCGACCACGCCGTCCGGGGTGTCGTCCGTTCTCTTCTACCTGGCCGCGTACTCGTTCGTGACGATCGGGGCGTTCGCGGTGGTGACGCTGGTGCGTGACGCCGGCGGCGAGGCGACGCACCTGTCCAAATGGGCCGGTCTGGGCCGCCGTTCGCCCCTGGTGGCGGCCGTGTTCGCGGTGTTCCTGCTGGCCTTCGCCGGTATCCCGCTGACCTCTGGCTTCGCCGGGAAGTTCGCCGTGTTCAAGGCGGCGGCGGAGGGCGGCGCTGGCCCGCTGGTCGTGGTCGGTGTGATCTCGTCCGCGATCGCGGCGTTCTTCTACATCCGCGTCATCGTCCTGATGTTCTTCAGCGAGCCGAAGCCGGAGGGGCCGACGGTCGCCGTGCCGTCGCCGCTGACGATGACGGCGATCGGGGTCGGGGTGGCGGTCACGCTCGTGCTGGGTGTGGCGCCGCAGTACTTCCTGGATCTCGCGGGGCAGGCGGGGGTGTTCGTGCGCTGACGCGGTGCCCACCTGTACGGCAGCGGCCCGGCTTCCCTCCGAGGGGAGCCGGGCCGCTGTGATGTGCCGGTGCGGCTACTGGTCCTTGTCGCGGTGTGTCTTGATCTGGGTGAGGTCCAGGTCGATCGGAAAGGGAGCATCCAGCTTCATCCGCTCACGGAAGATCCCCACGCTCGTGTACGCGCGGGTGGTGGGCTCCAGCTCGAAGGCGTGCACCGCCGCGCGGCCCTTCTCGTTCTCCACCCTCCAGTAATGGGAGATCTTCGCGCGGGCGTACTTCAGCGGCTTGGTCTCGCGGTCCCGGGACACGGAGTCGGCCGAGACGACTTCGATGGCCAGGAGGACCGCCTCCGCCGGGAACCGCGTCTGCTCCGAGTCCTCCACGACGTCCCCGCGCACGACGATCACATCCGGCTCGGGCCGGTTCTGCCGGTCGATGTCGATGGTGAACTCGCGGATGACCTCGAACTCCGCCGGGGCCAGTGACTGGAGCTGCCACTTGAAGAAGTCAACAGCGCGTTCGTGAAAGAGGGTCTGCGGACTGACGAAGACCAGGCTCCCGTCGATCAGTTCCGTGTGCGGAGGAAGATTCGGGAGGCGGTCCAGATCGTCGGCGGTCCAGCCGCCTTCCGGCGGGGTCGGCCAAGCGGGCGTGGACGCCTTCGGTGCGACGCTCATCAGCGCTCCCATGGGACGTGAGTCTCGCCGGTGCCTTCAGACTATCGGGCGGAAACGGGCAGGTCTCCCGCGAACGTGTGATCGGTGATCGTGTCCTTGACGCAGACCGGTCGGGGCGGCCTGTGGATAACTCCGGTGCTGTCGGTGGCGGCGCCTATCGTGGACGCAGTGGTCGAGGGACGACGTACGGGGGACACGACGATGGGTGCGACGGGCGGGATCAGCGAGATGCCAAGGGTGACCGAGGTGGCGGAGGCTGCCGGGAGTGAGGCGCTGGCCGCGCTGCACCGGGTCTTCGGGTACGAGACCTTCCGCGGTGAACAGGAAGCCGTCATCGAGCATGTGGTGGCGGGCGGCGACGCCGTCGTGCTCATGCCGACCGGCGGCGGAAAGTCGCTGTGCTATCAGGTTCCGTCCCTGGTCAGACCCGGTACGGGAGTGGTCGTCTCCCCGCTCATCGCGCTCATGCAGGACCAGGTCGACGCGCTGCGGGCGCTGGGCGTGCGCGCCGGGTTCATGAACTCCACGCAGGACTTCGACGAGCGGCGTGTGGTGGAGGCGGAGTTCCTGGCGGGCGAGCTGGACCTGCTCTACCTCGCCCCGGAGCGGCTGCGCCTCGACGCGACCCTCGACCTGCTCTCACGCGGCAAGATCGCGGTCTTCGCCATCGACGAGGCGCACTGCGTGTCCCAGTGGGGCCACGACTTCCGCCCCGACTACCTGGCCCTCTCGCTGCTCGGCGAGCGCTGGCCGGACGTGCCGCGCATCGCGCTCACGGCGACGGCCACACGCGCGACGCACCAGGAGATCACCCAGCGCCTGAACATGCCGGGCGCCCGGCACTTCGTGGCGAGCTTCGACCGGCCCAACATCCAGTACCGGATCGTGCCGAAGGCGGACCCGAAGAAGCAGCTGCTGAACTTCCTGCGCGAGGAGCACGCGGGCGACGCGGGCATCGTGTACTGCCTGTCGCGCAAGTCCGTGGAGGCGACGGCCGAGTTCCTGACGCGCAACGGCATCGAGGCGGTGCCGTACCACGCGGGTCTGGACGCGGGCACGCGCGCTGCCCACCAGTCCCGGTTCCTGCGGGAGGACGGCCTGGTCGTGGTGGCCACCATCGCCTTCGGGATGGGCATCGACAAGCCGGACGTGCGGTTCGTCGCCCACCTCGACCTGCCCAAGTCGGTCGAGGGCTACTACCAGGAGACGGGCCGCGCCGGCCGCGACGGGCTCCCCTCCACGGCCTGGATGGCCTACGGCCTCAACGACGTCATCCAGCAGCGCAAGCTGATCCAGTCGGGCGAGGGCGACGAGGCGTTCCGGCGCCGGGCCGCCGCGCACCTGGACGCGATGCTGGCGCTGTGCGAGACAGCCCAGTGCCGGCGCGGTCAGCTGCTCGCCTACTTCGGCCAGGACCCCGATCCGACGGGCTGCGGCAACTGCGACACCTGCCTGACCCCGCCGGAGACCTGGGACGGCACGATCGCGGCGCAGAAGGTGCTGTCGACGGTGGTGCGGTTGCAGCGGGAGCGGGGGCAGAAGTTCGGGGCGGTGCAGATCGTCGACATTCTGCTGGGGCGGCGCACCGGCAAGGTGATCCAGTTCGACCACGACCAGCTGTCCGTGTTCGGGATCGGCGAGGAGCTGGGCGAGGGCGAATGGCGGGGCGTCATCCGGCAGTTGCTGGCGCAGGGACTGCTCGCGGTCGAGGGGGAGTACGGCACGCTCGTGCTGACGGAGACCAGTGGCTCGGTGCTGCGGCGGGAGCGGGAGGTGCCGCTGCGGAAGGAGCCGAAGAAGCCGGTGACCTCGCGGTCGGCGTCGGGGTCCGGCTCCGCGGGCTCGGGGCGCGCGGAGCGCAAGTCGAAGGCGGCGGTGGCCGAGCTGCCGGAGGAGCTGGTACCGGCCTTCGAGGCGCTGCGGGCCTGGCGTGCCGAGCAGGCTCGGGAGCAGGGGGTCCCGGCGTATGTGATCTTCCATGACGCGACGTTGCGGGAGATCGTGACGGTGTGGCCTCAGTCGGTGCGCGAGCTCGGCGGCGTCAGCGGAGTGGGGGAGAAGAAGCTGGCGACATATGGGGAGGGAGTGCTCGGGGTACTGGGCTCGGTGCGTGGGGAGCCTGGCGCCGGGGTGACTTCGAGGGCGACTGCTGAGACGGACCCCGATACGGATTCCGGCTCGGACGACTGGCCCGAGATGGAGGCGGAGCCGGAGCCGGAGGACTGGGTTTAGGGGGCGGGACCTCGAAGCCGTCCCGGGAGGCCCCCACGAAGACGAGGCGCTGCAGGGGTGGCCCCCTGCACGACGGTCAGGTCAGCGGTCAGGTCAGCGCGGTCAGTCCCGGCGCGAACGTGATCAGCAGGGGGAGCAGCGGCACCAGTGCGGCCAGCGTCGTGGTGAGGGCCCGGTGGCGGCGGCCCAGTCGCGGCGGGGGCTGCAGGAGGCGGTTGACGCGTTCGCCCAGGAGACGGTGGGTGGAGGCGCAGGAGAGAACGCCACGGTGTTGGTTGAGCTCGATCAGAGCCAGGGCCGTCGTCAGGTGACCGCAGCGGCGGGACGCGGTGTCGTCGGCGGCCAGCTCGACCAGGCGGTGGGTCTGGTCACAGAAGTGGGCGAACAACGGGATGCGGGGGAAGCCGGTGGCAAGCGCGGTGGAGAGGTGCAGCAGCCAGTCGTGGCGGGCTTGGGCGTGGCCACGTTCGTGGGTGAGGACGGCGTCCAGCTGGTGGTCGGTCAGGCGGTGCAGGGCGCCCGTGGTGACGATCAGCTGGGGCGGGTTGCCGGGCATCCACCAGGCGTCCGGGTACTCGTCCTCCAGCACCAGCAGCGGACCACGTGCCGAGCCCAGGCCGGCGGGCAGGTCGGGGGCGCGTTCCCGCAGATGGGCCCTGGCCTGGCCGCGCCGTCGACGCGCCTCGACGAGCTCGCGGACCAGCATCGCTGTCGTCCAGGCGGCACCGCAGGCCAGCAGCAGGCTGAGGGCGGCCGCCCAGGCGGGCGCGGCCGAGAGGTCGTACGCCTCGGTGACCGACGGGGGCGCCGGGGCGAACAGCTGGGCGCGCACCGTGCCGAAGACGGCGGCGGTGCCCAGGGCCAGGGCCGTCAGGCAGCACAGCAGGACGGTGGCGACCAGGCACTGCCACACCCAGAGCGCGACCACGGGTTCGCGTTCGGGCCAGGTGGCCCGGGTCAGCGCTCGTGGGACGGGTACGGCGGCCGTCAGGGCGACGATGCTCAGCAGGAGCAGGCAGACGGTCATGCCGGGGGCTCCGGATCCTGGTCAGGGAAGGTGCGCGGGCGGCTGTGCGGGGCGGTGGGCCGCGGACACCGGCTGCGGCACGCTTCCCACCGCCAGCCAGTATGACGGTGACCATCGCGGGAGTCAGGAGAAAAGACCCGCCGAATGTCCTGTGCGTCACCCCGCCACGATCTGCCCCGTGACCTCGCCCAGCCCCACCCGAACCCCACCCGGCCCCGGAGCCCAGGCGGACAGGGTCACCACGTCGCCGTCCTCCAGGAACGTCCGCTTGCCGTCCGGGAGTTCAAGGGGGTCCCGGCCGTTCCAGGTCAGCTCCAGCAGCGACCCGCGCTCGCGTTCCGTCGGGCCGCTGACCGTGCCCGAACCGTACAGGTCGCCCGTGCGGAGGGAGGCGCCGTTCACGGTCATGTGGGCGAGTTGCTGGGCGGCGGTCCAGTACATGGTGGAGAAGGGAGGTTCGGAGACCACGTGGCCGTTGACGGCCACCGAGATACGCAGGTCGTAACCGCCGCGTCCCGTCTCGGAGCCGGAGTCGTCGAGGTACGGCAGCAGAGGGTGCGTGCGCTTCGGGGGTGCCACCCGCGCCTCTTCCAGGGCGTCGAGCGGGGTGACCCACGCCGACACCGACGTGGCGAAGGACTTGCTGAGGAACGGGCCGAGGGGGACGTACTCCCAGGCCTGGATGTCACGTGCCGACCAGTCGTTGAGCAGGCACACGCCGAAGACGTGCTCCCGGAAATCGCCCAGTGCCACCGGCTTGCCCGTCTCCGACGGTGCGCCGACCACGAAGCCGACCTCGGCCTCGATGTCCAGGCGGACCGACGGGCCGAAGACCGGGGCCGGGTCGGCGGGTGCCTTGCGCTGGCCTGACGGTCGTACGACGTCCGTGCCGGAGACCACCACCGTGCCCGAGCGGCCGTGGTAACCGATCGGCATGTGCTTCCAGTTGGGGACCAGGGAGTCCGGCGCGTCGGGGCGGAAGATCTGGCCGACGTTCCGGGCGTGGTTCTCGGAGGCGTAGAAGTCGACGTAGTCCGCGACCTGGAAGGGGAGGTGCAGGGCGACCGAGGACAGTGGATGGAAGAGGTCAGCGATGGCCTCCTGGTGCGCCGGCACCGTCACCCACGCCGTCAGGGCGCGCCGTACGTCCGACCAGGTGGTGCGGCCCGCGGCGAGCAGCGGGTTCAGGGAGTCCTGGGCGAGCAGGGGGGCGTACGGCGAGCCGAGCGCGTAGGCCGCCCTGCCCGCGTCGAGGACCTGGTCGCCGAGCCGGACGCCGACCCGGCGCGCGGAGTCCGAGCCGGGGAGGGAGAAGACGCCGTACGGAAGGTTGTGCGTGCCGAAGGGGTCGCCCTCGGGGAGATCGAAGGGGGGCATGGGGTGCTGCCTCACTCTCATCCGCTCCGTATGCCATGTGGTCGGGCCACACGTTACGGGTGAGTCGCCCGTCTTGGGCAGTGCGAATTCCCGCGTCGCCGAGTGGGCGAATCACCAGGTCGCCGCGGACCGCGCGGGGCGTCGAGGGATCATCGGCCGAAGGCAGCACCATGCGGGCACGGATGACCAACCCGGCGTACGTCCTTCCGAACGCATTCAAGGGAACCGGCACCCTTCCTCATGATCTTCCTCACCAACATGTTCAACCGCGTCAACACCCCGTCAGGAGCCGGCGACCACCACGTGGGGGTGAAATCGCAAGAAAAGGAAGGAAGTTGTCGTGTCGGAACAGAACCGGAAACGGAACGGGAAGCGGCGGCGCAACCGGAACAGGTGTCAACACATGTGAACACAGCAGCCGTCCGGTTCGCGTCGAGTCGATGGGGCGTCCTGTCCGTATTCTCTGATCATGGCCGCACCTATCGCATATTCACTCATCGCCACTGACCTCGACGGGACCCTGCTCCGAGGCGACGACACGCTCTCGGACCGGTCCATCGACGCGCTCGCGCTGGTGGCGGCGGCCGGTGCCCAGCACCTCGTCGTGACGGGACGGCCGGCGCCCAGAGTGCGGCCGCTCCTCGACGTCCTGGGCAGCGCGGGCCTGGCGGTGTGCGGGCAGGGCGCGCAGTTGTACGACGCCGGCGCGGACCGCCTGCTGTGGTCCATCACCCTGGACCGGGAGTTGGCCGAGACCGCGCTCGGCAAGATCGAGGCCGAGGTGGGGCAGGTGTACGCGGCCGTCGACCAGGACGGCGTCGACGGGCTCACACTCATCGAACCCGGATACCTGATGCCCCACCCCACCCTGCCGGCCGTACGGGTCCGGCACCGCGACGACCTGTGGTGCGAGCCGATCAGCAAGGTGCTGCTGCGCCATCCGACCCTCTCGGACGACGAGTTGGCGGCGACTGCGCGCGCGGTGGTCGGTTCTCTCGCCACCGTCACCATGTCGGGGCCCGGGACCGTCGAACTCCAGCCATGCGGCATCACCAAGGCGACCGGTCTCGCGCTCGCCGCCGACCATCTCGGCCTCGGCGCGCACGAGACCGTCGCCTTCGGTGACATGCCCAACGACATCCCCATGTTCGACTGGGCCGCCCACGGTGTCGCCATGGCCAACGCGCACCCCGAACTCAAGGCGGTCGCCGACGAGATCACCCTCTCGAACGAGGACGACGGCATCGCCGTCGTCCTCGAGAGACTGTTCGCGGGCAGCCTGGCCGACTTCGCTCAGTAGGGGCCGGTCCGAGCCCGGACGGCCCGTTCCTCGTCTAGTAGGGGCCGTTCACGTTGTCGATCGAGCCGTACCGCGCGGCCGCGTAGTTGCACGCGGCCGTGATGTTCGCGACCGGGTCGAAGGGGTCGTACACCGTGCCCGGCACGTGGTACGCCGCGAAGGTCGGGTCGATGACCTGGAGGAGCCCCTTGGAGGGGGTGCCCGCCACGGCGTTGGAGTCCCAGTTGTTGATGGCGGCCGGGTTGCCGGACGACTCGCGCATGATGTTGCGGTAAATGCCGTCGTACGAACCGGGAATTCCCTTTTGCGCCATGATGTCCAGCGCCTCGCGAATCCAGCCGTCGAGCGTGTTCGGGTACGTCTTCGCGGAAGCCTGGGTGGCGCGAGCGACGCTGGACTTCTTGGCGGGCGCGGACGCCTTGTCGGCCGTCTTGCTCGGTGTGCTCGGCGTCTTCGTGGCCCGCACCTTCAGGTCGAGGCCCGGGTGGATCAGCCGGGGGTTGTCGCCGATGGCCTCGCGGTTGTCCTTGTAGAGCTGTCGCCAGCCGCCCTGCGCGTCGTACCTGTCCGCGATGCCGTAGAGCGTGTCGCCCTTTTTCGTCGTATACGTGAGGGACTTGGCCTTCGCCGCGGACGGCGCGGACTGCGGTGCGGTCTGCAGGGCGGCGGGCGCCTTTGCCGGTTGTGCGGCGTTGGCGTTGGTCGCGCTCAGGAGCGGGAGGGCGAGAGCGGCGGTGCCGGTTCCGGCTGCGACGACGCGTCGGGTGAGCGGGTTGGTGCGGGGGCGGCGGTGCTTGCCTCGGGGCATGACGCTGTTCCTCTCCGGCGCCTACGAGGTGAGCTGTCGGGTTCGGGCGGGAGATGCCCGGCCGCGTCGCCATGCGACGGCGCGACTTCACCCCTAGCCGGTCCCGTGCGCCATCGAGGCGTCGGGTCCGGCGACTTACCTGGGTCCCCCGCTCCTGCCGTGCGTGAGTGAGTACGTCGGTGGCTGGTTCGGGCGGCGGCAGGATTCGGCGTCCGCCCGACTGAGCGGGAACGTATGCGAGAGCACATGTCCGAAACAAGTGCCATGGTCATCTGTCATGCGGGTTGAACATGGTCGGGTGCGTATAAGGCGCTTGATCCTTTGCGGTCGCCAAGTCTCAACTTGCGTTTGCCGCAAGGAGAGCCGGGGGTGTGCGTGGCCAGGTGGATGGCGGTGCGTGCGTGACTCAACTCACTGGCATCCACAGAAGTGGCAAAACGGGCAATGACTCCAACTCGCCTTTAATTGCCCGCCCATGAAGTCCGTTTTTCCCGTGTCCAGCGGAAAAGGGGGTCTTCGTTCTGACTTCGGGTGGCGCGGTCGGATGGGCCAGTCCTGCCTCAATGTCCAGCTCGTCTGGCTCACTTCGCGCTCGAAACAGTGCCCGGCGCGGACGGAACCTCGGATGCGGTGCCCGTCGTTGTCATGGCAATCGTCCGTGGGTGTGTCCTGCTGTGGGTACCCGAGGGGCGCTGGTACGGGGTCGCCCCGTCGGAGTCGTCGTAGGGGAGGGGGGTGTGCGGATGCGCGTGAGGGTGGATCCCGTCAAGGTGGTGGGCCCCGAGCGCCGTGCGGTGCGGTCGGCGCGCCGCTGTCGCCCAGGCGGCCCAGCCGGCCCAGGCTGCGGAGGTGGCGGACGTGGCGGCAGTGCTCCAAGGCGGCATGTCCATGGCAAGGTCGGGCCTCGGCTGCCTGGTTCGGACTCGGGTGGCTACTTACCTATAAGTAGATAGATGTCCGGCCTTATCAGGTGATCAGAAACATACGGCTCCTGATCCGATACAGCCCGTGGTGGACGGGTGGGCGGCATCGGTGATCGAAACGTGACCGGATACGCTGACTTGAGTGATGGCAGCGACCTATCGACAAACCGTGTAACCGCCAGTAGACACCAGCAGACAGGAGACCCCTCGTGACCGTCGTCGGGCCGTTCGGGCTGAGCGTGCGGGACCAGGCTCTGGAAGCCGATGTCCAGGCCGGAATGGCGGCTGTCGAGGAGGGACTGCTCGAAGCCACCAAAAGTGAGGTCCCCTTCATCACCGAGGCCGCCCAGCATCTGGTGCGGGCGGGCGGAAAGCGGTTCCGGCCGTTGCTCGTGATGCTCACCGCCCAGTTCGGCGATCCTTATGCGCCGGGGGTCGTGCCGTCGGCGGTGGTCGTGGAGCTGACTCATCTGGCGACGCTGTACCACGACGACGTGATGGACGAGGCCACGGTGCGGCGGGGTGTCGACAGCGCGAACACCCGCTGGGGGAACTCCGTCGCCGTTCTGACCGGGGACTTCCTGTTCGCGCGCGCCTCGCACATCCTGGCCGACCTCGGGCCCGAGGCGGTGCGGGTGCAGGCCGAGGCGTTCGAGCGGCTGGTCACGGGGCAGATCCTGGAGACGGCGGGGCCGCAGGACGGGCGGGATCCGGTCGAGCACTACCTGGATGTACTGAGCGGGAAGACCGGGTCGCTGGTGGCGGTGTCGTGCCGGTTCGGGGCGATGATGTCGGGCGCCGACGAGACGGTCGTCGATGTGCTGACCCAGTACGGGGAGCGGCTCGGGGTCGCCTTCCAGCTGGCGGATGACGTGCTGGACATCGCGAGCGACTCCCATGAGTCCGGCAAGACGCCCGGTACGGATCTTCGGGAGGGGATTCCGACCCTGCCGGTCCTGCGGCTGCGGGAGCGGGCCGAGCGGCTGGGGCTGGCGGAGGACGTCGCGCTGTGCGAGCTGCTGGACTCCGACCTCAGTGACGACGCGCGGCATGCGGAGGCTCTGGCCGCGTTGCGGGAGCACCCGGCGCTGGAGCAGGCACGGCGGGACACGGTGCGGTATGCGGAGGAGGCGCGGGCCGCGTTGGCTCCGTTGCCGGATGTGGATGCCAAGGCCGCGCTGATGGAGTTGTGCGACGCCGTGGTGCATCGGGCGGGGTAGGGGGCTCGCCCCCCGGCGACCTTGCCCGGTCCTGCCAGTCCTTGCCCGGTCCTGCCAGTCCTTGCCCGGTCCTGCCAGTCCTTGCCAGTCCTGCCAGTCCTTGCCAGCTCTGCCAGTCCCTGCCCGGTCCCCCTGAAGGGGGTCCGTCCCTTCGCCCTCGCCAGTGGCTGCCGCCCCTGGACCCACGCGTCGGGGCCGGCCCGGAAGCGGCTGTCGATGTGTGTGACTCGCCACGTGTCTGGATTCAGTGCACATTGGGGCCGCATCGAAGACGCGGCCTGAAGGCCACTCAGCCCGGTTGACGCCACACACGGCCTGCTCGTCGGCACCGCACGAGATCGTGCGGCTGAACACCGTCGGCGGCGTCGCCCCGACCGGCTCCGGCACGGCACGGCACCACCTCCTGGGCCTGCAGGGCTGACGGGCTTGCGCGAGCGGCTGATCGGCTTCGGGAAACGTCTGATCCGCGCGGTGGCGTGGCGTGCATCGCGGCGTCTTCCCCGCCGACCCCTACGGGTTGGGGGAGACCCAGCCTTCGTGTGTCATACCGCAGGTGTACGCGGAGTTGGCTCCGAAGGTTGACGAATCTCCCTGGCCGATTTGGTCAGATGGAAACCACGGACATCACCACTCCTCACCGATTCGGGTGAGAATGGCGGCTCAGGGGTGGACCAGCGCGGGGTCGTAAGACTCTCGGGCGGGGAGAAGAGACGGGCAGCCGCCGCCGACGACGGAGGTAAGGCACACATGGCACCGTACGCATCCGACGACAGTACGACCGCCGACGAGGTCGACGACTTGCGCGCAGGGCGGCGCAAGGCCGCGCGGTACATCGTTCCCGTCACCGTCGTGGGAGTCGCGGCGGCGACCATCGGGCTGGTCCCGGCGATCGCCGACTCCGGCGACCCGGACCTGCCGAAGATCACCGCGCAGCAACTCATCGAGAAAATCGCGAAGTCGGACGTACAGCGGTTGTCCGGCACCGTGAAGATCAGCACCGATCTGGGCCTGCCCGACCTCGGTGGCCTGGAGTCGAGCCTCACCTCCGGCGCCATGGGGTCGGGGTCCGGTGACGGATCGTCCGCCGACCCCTCGGCCAAGCTCACCGAGCTCGTCTCCGGCACGCACACGCTGCGTGTCGCCGTCGACGGGCCGGATCGGCAGAAGCTCTCCCTGCTGGAGAACGCCTCGGAGTACAGCCTCATCCACAACGGCAAGGACGTCTGGGGCTACGACAGCAAGTCGAACGAGGTCTTCCACGGCACCGCCGACGAGCCCCAGGCTCACAAGGAGCACTCGGAGCGGTTCGAGCGGTCGCAAGAGGTCCCGGCCACGCCCAAGGACCTCACCGAGGAGGCCCTGAAGGCGGTCGACGACACCACGTCCGTCACCGTCGACGGCACCGCCCAGGTCGCGGGTCGCGACGCGTACCGGCTGCTCATCAAGCCGAAGCAGTCCGGGACCACGGTCGGCGCGATAACTGTCGCCGTGGACGCCAAGACGGGAATGCCGCTGAAGTTCACGCTGACCCCGTCGAGCGGCGGTTCGGCAGTGGTCGACGCGGGCTTCACCCAGGTCAGCTTCGCCAAGCCGGCCGCCTCCACCTTTGACTTCACCCCGCCCAAGGGCGCCAAGGTCACCGAGGAGAGCGATCTGGAAGGGGCGGGCGGTGAGCACGGCGCCCCGAAGTCCGAGGACGAGTTCCGCAAGGAGTTCGGCAAAGAGTTCGGCAAGGAGTTCGGCAAGGAGTTCGGCGGCTCGAAGGCCGAGGGCAAGCCCGGCAAGGCGTCCGACGGCCCTGAGGTCATCGGCGAGGGCTGGAACTCCGTGGCCGTCTTCGACACCGGTGGCGAGGGCGTTCCCTCCGGCGCCGAGGTCGGCGGCGACATGGGTGGCTTCCTCGACTCCCTGGGCGACAAGGTCAGCGGCAAGTTCGGTTCGGGCACGGTCTTCAAGACCCGGCTGATCAACGCCCTGATCACAGACGACGGCAAGGTCTACGTGGGTGCGGTCGACAAGAACGCGCTCGTGAAGGCGGCCGACTCGAGTAAGTGACTCGGGCTGATCGCCGTACGCGCGCCATGAACCGAGGAGCCTGAGGAGCCGATGGAGGAACTGCCCGCTGCGGAGACCGACGAGGTCGATCGGGCCGGCCATGGCCACGAGGCCGACGAGGCCGACGAGGCCGAGCGGATCGCTCCGGCCGCGCAGGCCCCGTCGATCGCTGAGGCCCAGCAGGCCGAGCAGGCTCATCGGATCGCTCGGGCCGAGCAGGTCGGTCAGGTCGGTCAGGTCGGTCAGGTCGTTCAGGTCGAGCAAGGCGACCAGGGCGCCGACCTCGGCGCGGTGATCGCCACTCGCGGGCTCACCAAGCGCTACCGCGGCGGGCAGCTCGCCGTGGACGGTCTTGATCTGACCGTCCCGGCGGGCAGTGTCTTCGGCTTCCTCGGGCCGAACGGCTCCGGCAAGACCACCACCATCCGCATGCTGATGGGCCTCATCGAGCCGACCTCGGGTACCGCGCGTCTGCTCGGGCAGCCCATGCCCCGAGCCGCTCGCGCCGTACTGCCACACGTCGGCGCGCTCATCGAGGGACCCGCCCTGTACGGCTTCCTCTCCGGCCGGGACAACCTCATCCGCTACGACTCCGCCGACCCGACCGCCGATCCGCGTACCCGGCGCGATCGGGTCGCGGCCGCGCTGGACCGGGTGGGCCTGGCGGCCGCCGCGGGCAAGAAGGCCAAGGCGTACTCGCTCGGCATGAAACAGCGTCTGGGGCTCGCGGCCGCGTTGCTCCAGCCGCGCAGACTCCTCGTCCTGGACGAGCCGACCAACGGTCTCGATCCGCAGGGCATGCGGGAAATCCGTTCGCTGATCCGCGAGTTGGCCTCCGACGGCACGACCGTCTTCCTCTCCTCCCACCTCCTCGACGAGATCGAGCAGGTGTGCACGCACGCGGCGGTGATGGCGCAGGGCAGGCTGATCACCCAGGGGGCGGTGGCGGAGCTGGCGGCCGGGATGCGCGGCCGGCTCCTCGTGACCACGCCCGACACCGCGGACGCGGCACGGGTACTGAAGGAGCAGGGCGCCGGTGATGTCGTCATCGAGGACGACAGGGTGACCGCCGAGCCACCCGACCGCGATCTCGCCGAGCTCAACGCCGCGCTGGTGGCCGCGGGCGTCCGTGTCCGCGGCTTCGGCGTCGAACGGGCCTCTCTTGAGGACGCGTTCGTGGCACTCACGGGGGAGGGGTTCGATGTCGCGGGCTGAAGCAATCCGTGAACCTGGTCCGCCGGACCGCGACTCGAGCTCATCGAGACGCGACTCCAGCCCGTCGGACCCCAGTCCGTCGAGCCGCAACTCCGGTGCGCTGAGCCGAGAACCCAGTGCGTCGAGTCGCGAGCCCAAGCCGTCGAGCCGTGAACCCAGCCCGCTGATCCGTGGGGCGAGCCCGTTGAGCCGTAAGCCCAGCCCCTTGTGGACCTTCGGTCTTCTCCGCAGCGAACTGCTCACGACCTTCCGGCGCTGGCGCACCCTCGCGCTGCTCGCTGTCCTGGCGGGCGTGCCGATTCTGGTCGGGATCGCCGTGAAGATCGAGACCAGTGACGGTGGATCGATGGGAGGCGGCGGTCCGCAGGGCGGTGGCCCGGCGTTCATCTCGCAGATCACCAACAACGGCCTGTTCCTGGTCTTCACCGCCCTGGCCGCGACGCTCCCGTTCTTCCTGCCGATGGCGATCGGCGTCATAGCGGGCGACGCGATAGCGGGCGAGGCGAACGCGGGCACCCTCCGCTATCTCCTCGTCGCCCCCGCCGGCCGCACTCGCCTGCTCCTCATCAAGTACGCGACCACGATGACGTTCTGCCTGGTGGCCACCCTCGTGGTCGCGGTCTCGGCACTCACGGTCGGGGCGCTGCTTTTCCCACTCGGCGACCTGACGACCATCTCCGGCACGCGGATCAGCTTCGCGGAAGGGCTGGGCAGAGCCCTGCTGATCGCCCTGGTCGTCGCCGCGTCACTCATAGGCATGGCGGCGCTCGGCCTATTCGTCTCGACGCTGACCAACAGTGGCATCGCGGCGATGGCGACGACCGTCGGCCTGTTGATCACCGTCCAGATCCTCGACCAGATCCCCCAGCTCCACGCGATCCAGCCGTACTTCTTCTCCCACTACTGGCTGTCCTTCGCCGACCTCATGCGCGATCCCGTCTACTGGGACGACCTGGTCAAGAACCTCGGCGTGCAGGCCCTCTACGCGGCGGTGTTCGGTTCCGCTGCGTGGGCGAGGTTCACGGCGAAGGACATCACGGCCTAGTTCATCGAAAGGACGTCACGGCTCAGCTCATCGAGTGGGTTCCATTCGGCTTCAGTCGGTCTCGTACGGGAACCGGGCGAGCGGGGCCTCCTGGGCGAAGAACGTCTTCGCGCGGGCGAGGGCCTCGGCGTCGTTCAGCACGTCACCGGGCTTGCTGCCGTTGCCGAGCAGCACCCCGCCGAAGCGCATGCCCATGTACGCGGCGGAGTTGTTGAGCGTGCCGACCAGCGGGTCGGCGACCTCCCGCTCCTCGTGCGCGAGCGCGGTGACGCCCCACAGCGTGCGCCCGGCCATCGTCGCCTTGAAGTCGAGTTCGGGGGTGCGCAGCCAGCCCGACCAGTAGTCGAGGTAGCGCTTGACGTGGGCGGACACCGAGTACCAGTACAGGGGCGAGGCGATCACGACGTCCGTCGCCGCGAGCGTCGCGTCGAGCAGCAGCGCCACGTTGCCCTCCGTCGGGCGCACGTGGTCGCTGTCGTGCCGCAGGTCCTCGAAGTCGGGCAGCGGATGCGCGGCCAGGTCGATCCAGTGCTGTTCGACAGCCTCGGGCAACTGCTCGGCGGCCCTGCGGGCCAGCAACTCGGTGTTGCCGTCGGAACGGCTGCTGCCGAGGACGAACAGGAAGCGGCGGGTCATGGGTCCCCCAAACAGTCGGCCCGGTACCACGGGGCCACATTGGTCGGCGTACGACAATTAATCGCACGTGCATTATATGCGTGCGCATGGAGATGTCCAGGGTCCGGTGTGTCGCTCGGCCACTCCCGCCACTTCGATCAGCAGTGGTTCCGCCCCATGTGCCGCCACCAACTGGAGTCCGACCGGACACCCGTCCGGCCCGAGCCCTGCCGGAATGCTGATAGCCGGGTGCCCGCTCAGGTTGAAAGCCCAGGTGAGGGCGGTGGAGTACCGGTCTCCCGGGCCCTCGTGGCCGTGCGGCGGGGTCGGGACGGTCGGTGTCAACAGCAGATCGGTGTCGGCGAAGAGGGCGGCCAGGCGGCTGTCGTTCGCGGTTCGGATGCGGTGAGCGGGGGCGGGGGTGGTGGCGGGGATGGGGATGGGGGTGGGTGCAGGCTCGGCGTTCGGGGTCCGCAGGGCGAGCCATGCGGGGGCCGGGTCGACGAGGTGGACGGGGGCGCCCGGGCGCACGAGCCGTATCCCGCCGGCCTCGGCGAGCCGTACGGCCGCGGAGTGGGCGACGGAGACGATGTCCGGGTCGGGGGAGTCGAAGCCGAGGTCGGGGGACCATATGGCGGTTGGTGGGGCGTATTCGCTTGCTGGGGCGTCGTGGGTGCCGGGTGGGTCGCCGTGGGGGTCGGCGGGTCCGTGACGTTCGCAGGGCGGCCCGTCGGCATCCGGCCCCGCGCCCCGCGCCGCTGCCGGGTGCGCTCCCGGCCCCGCGCCCCGAGGAGCCCTCGACAACACCTCCCAGTACGCCGCCACGTCCCCCACGCACCGCGCCAGCACCCCCGGCGCCATGAGCCCTGTACGGTCGGTCGACGGGAACCGCCCGTTGGTCACCTTCAGCCCGACGACCCCGCACCACGCCGCCGGAATCCGTACTGACCCGGCCCCGTCGCTCCCGGTCGCGAGCGGCACGAGCCCCGCCGCCACCGCCGCCGCGGAACCCGCGGAGGAGCCGCCCGGCGTACGGTCGGGACGCCAGGGGTTGACCGTACGGCCGTGTCGGCCAAGCCCCCAGGTCTGCCAGGGAGTTCCCGGCCCGGGAACGGACGTCGCCCCCACCGCCACACACCCCGCCGCGATCAGCGGACCCGCGGTGCGCAGCCCATGCCTCCCCTTGACCGCGATCGGGACACCGGCCAACGGCAGCCGTTCACCCGCGGCGACACGAGCGTCCACCTCGCCGGCCCGTTCGAGTGACTCCTCGTCCCATACCTCGATGAAGGCGCACAGGACGGGGTCGGCGTGCCGGATCCGTTCGAGTGCCGCGGTGACGATGTCGACGGCGCCGAGTGCCCGGGAGCGTACGGCCGAGGCGATCTCCTCGGCCGACAGGGCGGCGATATCGGGGGCCGGATCCGGGACCGAGTCCGGGGCGGAACCGAGTGCGGTCGTCATGAGGCTGATTCTCCGCGAGGGTTCGCCTCAGAAACCCCCTCAGGCCCCTCCCCTCAAGGCTCCCCTCCAAGGGCCCGCAAGGGCATCGCGCCCACCCACCTGAGCCGCCGGACTCAGCGCGAACGTCCCGTCAACCGCGCCAGCGCCTCCGCTTCCCGCGGCGGACGTCCACTCAGATCACCGAGCCGCCACGCCGACACCCACGGCACCCGGTACACATCGATGACCGACTCGATCACCTTGACGCGCTCGGCGAGCGGCCGCGGAAGCCGCCCCGGCGCGTCCGCGACCAGGACGACGGCATCGAGGTCGAGCCCGTGCGGCGCCTCCCCGCGCCGGAAGACATCGAGGGCGCCCAGGGCGGCGGCCAGCCCGGTCGCGTGCGTGCGGGCGACGAGCAGTACCGACGGCGGATCGGCGGGCGTGGGCCAGTCACGTCCGCAGTCCTGACCGCCGTAGAACGCGGCGAGGGTGGAGACACCGGCCCCGCCGTGTGTGCCGACCCAGGAGAAGCGCCGGGGCGCGCCGGCGGTGCGGGAGGGCGCCGGTTCCTCCGGCAACGCCACCGGTCCGCGGAGCCAGATCTCGGGCCCGGGCTCACGCCGCCCCTGTCGCACGTGCATGTCAGTGCGCATGCCCGCACTCCTCCCTCTCACGCCACCGATCTTCGCGCCAGGCATGAGAACGCTGTGACGTGGCACAAGCTCCTGGAACGAGTCTGTGACGCCCCGGTGACCTCCGCGCCGCGCGCGACCGGAGAGACTCGACCACAGGTGTACGACGTGTCCGGCCGGTACGACCGGATCCGGCCGTCGGGGAAAGGGAGCGTACGGCGGAGGGGAGCACGAGGGAACCCCCACCCCGCTGTCCGCGAACTCCCCGACGCATGCGAGTGAGGGAAGCGATGTCTCGACTCAGCCGCGCGAAGAAGCGGGAACAGAAGCGCGCCGAGGCGTGGGCGGCCTCCATGGCAGCTCCGATCGACGTGCGCGTACCTGCCGTCGGGCCGGGCGCCGGCGGCGCGTCGATCGGTGGCGTTCCCATCACCGCGGCCCCCGGGGAGGAGATCCAGCACGCCGTCCTGACCCACCTCCAGCGCATCGCCGTGGCCTCAGGCCATCCCGTGCACGCCAGCATCCACGACGAGCGCATCGGCTACGTCGTCCCGCTGCGGGTGGACGCGGACGGCTCCAGCCGCTTCACCGCGGACCCCGTACGGACAGCACCGCCTGACCAGCCGACGGCACCGCGAGATGACGCATGGCCGGGCACGGGCAACAGCACGGAGTCGCCCGCGTGGCCCGTACCGCCCGCGCAGCCCGTACGGCCGCCGCAGCCCGTACCGCCTGTGGCGCCGGTACAGCCTGTGTCGCCGGCACCGTCTGTGTCGCCGGAATCGTCGGAGCCTCCGGCCGCGCCCGTACCGCCCGCCTCGTCCGACTTCCCGACGCCGCCCTCGGCGCCGTACAGCGACAAACCCACGCATGTCCTACGACCCCTGCCGGGCCCGGCGCAGGACGCCTCGCCCACCTTCCGGCTGCGCGCCACGCCCGAGCCGGTGCGGGACGCGGTGCCCGGCGCGTTCCCACCGCCGCTCGGGGAGTTCGGCCCGCCGCCCCTGATGGACGCAAGCCCGCAACCGGGCGAAGCCCCGCGCCCCGACCGGGTCGTACCTGCCTCGCAGCCCACCCCCACCTCGTGCTCCGCCCCCACCTCGCGCCCTACCTCCACCCCCACCCCCACCCCCACCCCCGCCACCGACTTCGACCCCGACCCCAAACCCACCCCACCCCGAGGCTTCGACGCCGTGGCCGAAGCCGTGCTCGGGGACGGGCCGTCGACCACCGCCGCCGACACCTCCCCCTTCGCCGAGCAGATGACGCGGATCAACGAGGCCGTGGCGACGGGCCGTACGGCGGAGGCGGCGGAGCTGGCGGAACGGACCGTCGCGGAGGCGTCCGCCGTGCTGGGGCCGGAGCACGCCGAGGTGCTCCGGATGCGCGAACTGGCCGCGTACATCGCCTATTTGGCGGGCGACGCGGCGCACGCCTTCCGTCTCTCCTTCGACGTGGCCCGCACGCACCACCGCGCCCGGGACGCGGAGGCGGCGTACGGCAGCCTGCACGGCGCGGCCACGGCATGGCGAGCGGTGAGGGACCCGGCCCTGGGGCTCGAACTGGGCCGGGACCTGATCGGACTGTGGACCGACCTCACGGCCGAGGGCGGTCCGGCCGCCGAGGACATCGAGGAACTGGAGTCGGCCCGCGCCCGTATGGACCGCCTCACCGCCCGTGCCGCCAAGTCGGCCGAACCGCCCACCGGTTGAACCCGAGGGCTCTGCCTACGCCGACAGCTCCCACACCGCGTGCGCGACGGCGTCGCTGTTCCGGTCCAGGGCGGTGTCGTTGATGTTGGAGGTGGTGTCGCAGGACGAGTGGTAGCAGCGGTCGAAGGCCTGCCCCGCCGTACCGCCCCACTTGGCCGCCTGAGCGGCGGTCTTCGCACGGCTCGCGCCCGTGAACAGCCCGCCCACCGGCACGCCCGCGCTCTTGAACGGCGCGTGGTCGGAGCGACCGTCGCCCTCGGTCTCGATCTCGGTCGGGACACCGAGGCCGGCGAAGTAGTCCTTGAAGGTCTTCTCGATGGCGGGGTCGTCGTCGTAGACGAAGTAACCGGCGTTGCGGGAGCCGATCATGTCGAAGTTCAGATAGCCGCTGATCTTCGCGCGGTTGGTGGCGGAGAGGTTGTTGACGTAGTAGCGGGAGCCGACGAGCCCCAGCTCCTCCGCGCCCCACCAGGCGAACCGCAGATGCTTGGTGGGCTGGTATCCGGCCCGTGACACGGCCAGCGCGGTCTCCAGAACGGCCGCCGAGCCGGAGCCGTTGTCGTTGATGCCGGGGCCTGACGAGACGCTGTCGAGGTGCGAGCCGGCCATGACGACCTGGGTGGTGTCACCGCCGGGCCAGTCGGCGATCAGGTTGTAGCCGGTGCGGCCGGAGGACGTGAACTGCTGGATCGTCGTGGTGTAACCGGCCGCGTCCAGCTTGGCCTTCACATGGTCGAGGGAGGCTTTGTAGCCGGGGCGGCCGTGCGCGCGGTTGCCGCCGTTGGCGGTGGCGATCGACTGCAACTGGGTGAGGTGGGCCTTTACGCTCGCCACGGATATGTCGGGAGCGGCGGCCGCCGAGGGCGCGGGTGCCGCGCCGGCTATGGACCCGCCGGTGAGCAGCATGGCGGCGGCGACGGTACCCGCCGCCATCGCGCGCCCGGAGAAGGGGAGCTTCATGTGGGGGGCTCCGAATTCCAGGGGGAACCCTGTGGGGTGACCGCAGGGATCCACAGTGAATGGGGTGCCTGGATGGTGGAGCCGCCCCTGACTCTTGGTCAAGAGCCGTTACAAGACAGGGAATTCACACCGAAGAACGGCCAGCCCGGCCGACCCGACTTGCGTGGCCAGCCCGACTCGCCCGACCGGCCCAACCTGTCCGGACCGGCCCGACCGGCCCGACCGGCCCAACCTGTCCGGACCGGCCCAACCGGTGTGCCTCACTGCACGCAGAACTCGTTCCCCTCCGGATCCGCCAGCACCACCCACTCCCCGCCCGGCTCGCTCACCCGCCGCAGCGCACTCGCTCCCAGCCCCTCCAGCCGCTCGACCTCCGCCTCGCGCTCCCCGGCCGCCGCGTGCAGATCCAGATGGAGCCGGTTCTTGACGGTCTTCGCCTCCGGCACGCGCTGGAACAGCAGTCGACGGCCCAGCCCGGTGCCGCTGTCCTTGTCGTACGGGTCGTCCGGATGCCGTACGGCCACCAGGTCCCGGAAGGCGAGACGGGCGTGGAACTCGACCACGGCCTCGCGCGGCAGCGCGCCGAGCTCCAGCAGCCGCTCGATCAGGGCGTTGTTGTCCTCGACCTCGTAGTGCAGCGCGGCGGCCCAGAAGTCGGCCTGGGACTGGGGGTTGGCGCAGTCGATGACGAGCTTCCAGTGGAGCGGGGTGGGCGTGGCGTCGGGTGTCTGAGTCATGCGACCACTCATATGGGGTTGGTGAGTGGGCTGGCAACGGGAATCGCCGCTCAGGCAGCCACCACGCTCAGGCAGCCACTACGCTCAGGCACCCACCACGCTCAGGCACCCACCACGCTCAGGCGTCCATGGCGGCCAGGCGGCGTCCCCGGCCCTCAGGCATCCACCGCGGCGGACGCCGGCTTCTCGATCCTCGGCGCGCTGAGTTCGGCCGCCCTGCCCCTCCGCGCGGAGCGCCACGCATCGGCCGTCAGCAGCGTCAACGCCAGCCACACCAGCGTGAACCCGGCCCACCGCTCGGCCGGCATCGCCTCGCGGAAGTACAGGACCCCGAGCAGGAACTGGAAGACCGGCGCCAGGTACTGCAGCAGCCCCAGCGTCGACAGCGGCACCCGTATCGCGGCCGCGCCGAAGCAGACGAGCGGCAGGGCGGTGACGACGCCGGTGGCCGCGAGCAGCGCCACATGCCCCGGCCCCTCGGAGGTGAGGGTCGACTCCCCGTGCGCCGACAGCCACACCAGATACCCCACGGCGGGCAGGAACTGGATCGCGGTCTCCGCGGCCAGCGACTCGACGCCGCCGAGATCGACCTTCTTCTTCACCAGCCCGTACGTGGCGAAGGAGAAGGCGAGCACGAGGGAGATCCACGGCGGTCGGCCGTACCCGACGGTCAGCACGACCACCGCCGCGAACCCGACCCCTACCGCCGCCCACTGCACGGGCCGCAGCCGCTCCTTGAGGAGCAGGACGCCCATCGCGATGGTGACGAGTGGATTGATGAAGTACCCGAGCGAGGCCTCCACCACGTGGCCCGTGTTCACGGACCAGATGTAGACGCCCCAGTTCACGGTGATCACGGCCGCGGCCACGGCGACGAGCGCCAGCCGCCGCGGCTGACGTATCAACTCACCCGCCCAGGCCCAGCGCCCCACGACCACCAGCGCGACCGCCACGAAGACGAGGGACCAGGTCATCCGGTGGGCGAGGATCTCGACGGCCCCGGCAGGCTTCAGCAGGGGCCAGAAGAGGGGGACGAGCCCCCACATCCCGTACGCCGCGAAGCCGTTCAGCAGTCCTACACGCCGCTCGCCCTGTGACGTCCCGGCCACGGCCCCACCTTCCCGCGCTCACCCGCTGCGCTCGCCTGCCGCGCTCATGCGACGGCACGCACGAAGGTAATGCCGAACACCCCCGCGTGTCATGTCCGTATCGCCATACGGTCATGACACGCGAGGGAGAGACGGCCGAGGGGCGCTGGCGGGCGCAAGCAGGAACCGAACCCCGAACGACCTCAGCCCTTGAGCGCGGCCGCGATCGACTCGGCGATCGGAGTGGTCGGGCGGCCGGTCAGACGGGACAGATCCCCGCTGTCGACGACCAGCTCGCCCTTCGCGATGGAGGCGTCCACGCCGGCCAGGATCGCGGCGAACGGCTCGGGCAGCCCGGCGCCGGTCAGGATGCCGGCGAAGGTCTCGACGGAGACGGCGTTGTCGGCGATCTCCTTACCGGTCTGCCGGCTCAGCTCGGCGGCGTACTCCGTGAAGCTCCAGGCCACGTCGCCGCCCAGCTCGTACGTCTTGTTCTCGTGTCCCTCGCCGGTCAGTACGGCGACGGCGGCGGCCGCGTAGTCGGCGCGGGCGGCGGAGGAGACGCGGCCCTCGCCGGCGGCGTGGGTGACCGCGTTGTACTCCAGGACCGGGGCGAGGTTCTCGGTGTAGTTCTCGTGGTACCAGCCGTTGCGCAGCAGCGCGTACGGCAGACCGGACTCCAGCAGCGCCTTCTCGGTGCCCCGGTGATCGTCGGCGAGGGCGGCCGTCAGGCTGCCGGGGGCGCTGGTGTAGGCGAGCAGGGCGACGCCGGCGGCCTTGGCGGCGTCGATGACGACCTGGTGCTGGCCGACGCGGCCCTTGTCGAACTCGTTGCCGGATATGAGCAGCACCTTGTCGCCGGCCGCGAACAGTCCGTCGAAGGTCTCGGGGGTGTTGTAGTCGGCGGTGGCGACCCGTACGCCGCGCCCGGCGAAGTCGGCGGCCTTCTCGGGGGTGCGGACGACGGCGGTGATCTGGTCGGCCGGAACCTTCTCCAGCAGCTGCCCCACGACGTGGCGGCCCAGGTGTCCGGTGGCTCCGGTGACGACGATGCTCATGGTTCAGAACTCCTATGGGGTGGGTTGGACACTAACCCTAGGAGTAGCGCTAACTGAACGAAAGTACCCACTTTGAAGTAAGGTACTGGCATGGCGGTAAGTAGCGTGGGTGATGTGACGGCGAACAAGTACGACCTCGGCGCGGAGATGTGCCCGCACCGCCAGGTCCTGGAGCACGTCACCAGCCGCTGGGGCGTCCTCGTGCTGATCGAACTCCTTGAGCGCCCCTACCGCTTCAGCGAACTGCGCCGCGCCATCGGCCGGGTGAGCGAGAAGATGCTGACCCAGACCCTCCAGACCCTGGAACGCGACGGCCTGGTCCACCGCGATGCCAAGCCGGTGATCCCGCCGAGGGTCGACTACTCCCTGACCGATCTGGGCCGCGAGGCGGCGGAGCAGGTGCGCGCCCTGGCGCTGTGGACCGAGCGGCGGATGGGGGAGGTGCAGGAGGCGCGGGAGGTGTACGACGCGCGCAGGAGCGGCTCCTGAAACGCCTGCACGTCCGCCCGCACGCCTACCGGCGGAGCCTGGGGGCCGTGCCGTGCGGCTCCGTGCCGTGCCGCGCCGTGTCGTACGGCACCCCGGCTCCCCCTCCTGTTCGAACCAGCCGGTCAGCCGACGACCGTCCAGGTGTCCCCGCCCGCCAGCAACGCCGCCAGATCCCCCTTGCCGTTCTGCTCGATCGCCGAGTCCAGCTGGTCGGCCATCTGTGTGTCGTACACCGGGCGGTCCACCGCGCGGAACACGCCGATGGGCGTGTGGTGCAGGGTGTCCGGGTCGGCCAGGCGCGACAGGGCGAAGGCCGTGGTCGGGGACGCGGAGTGGGCGTCGTGGACCAGGATCTGCGACTCGTTCTCCGGAGTCACCGTGACGACCTTCAGGTCACCGGTCTGCGCGTCCCGTACGACGCCGCGCGCACCGTCCACGCCGAAGCGGATCGGCTGCCCGTGCTCCAGGCGGATCACCGCCTCCTCGGCCTGCTGCTTGTCCTTGAGGATCTCGAAGGCGCCGTCGTTGAAGATGTTGCAGTTCTGGTAGATCTCGATCAGCGCCGTGCCCTTGTGGGCGGAGGCCTCGCGCAGGACCTGGGTGAGGTGCTTGCGGTCGGAGTCCACCGTGCGCGCCACGAAGGACGCCTCCGCGCCGATCGCCAGGGACACCGGGTTGAAGGGCGCGTCCAGCGAGCCCATCGGCGTCGACTTGGTGATCTTGCCGACCTCGGAGGTCGGGGAGTACTGCCCCTTGGTCAGGCCGTAGATCCGGTTGTTGAACAGCAGGATCTTGAGGTTGACGTTGCGCCGCAGGGCGTGGATCAGGTGGTTGCCGCCGATCGACAGCGCGTCGCCGTCACCGGTCACCACCCACACGCTCAGGTCGCGCCGCGAGGTGGCCAGCCCCGTCGCGATCGCGGGGGCGCGACCGTGGATGGAGTGCATGCCGTACGTGTTCATGTAGTACGGGAAGCGCGACGAACAGCCGATCCCCGAGACGAAGACGATGTTCTCCTTGGCCAGGCCCAACTCCGGCATGAAGCCCTGGACCGCGGCCAGGATCGCGTAGTCGCCGCAGCCGGGGCACCAGCGCACTTCCTGATCGGACTTGAAGTCCTTCATGGACTGGCGCGCGTCGGCCTTGGGGACGAGTGAGAGCGCCTCGATCGTGCCCGTGCCTTCCGTGGACGTCTCAGCCATCGATGGCCTCCTTGAGCGCCTTGGCGAGCTGTTCCGCCTTGAACGGCATGCCGTTGACCTGGTTGTACGAGTGGGCGTCCACCAGGTATTTCGCCCGGACCAGGGTGGCGAGCTGGCCGAGGTTCATCTCGGGGATCACCACCTTCTCGTAGCGTCCGAGTACCACGCCCAGGTTGCGCGGGAACGGGTTCAGGTGACGCAGATGCGCCTGCGCGATCGACTCGCCCGCGTTGCGCAGGCGGCGGACCGCGGCCGTGATCGGGCCGTACGTCGAGCCCCAGCCCAGCACCAGCGTCTTCGCCTCGTGCGGGTCGTCGACCTCGAGGTCGGGCACCTCGATGCCGTCGATCTTGGCCTGGCGGGTACGGACCATGAAGTCGTGGTTGGCCGGGGCGTACGAGATGTTGCCCGTGCCGTCCTCCTTCTCGATGCCGCCGATCCGGTGCTCCAGTCCCGGCGTGCCCGGGATCGCCCACGGCCGGGCAAGGGTCAGCGGGTCGCGTTTGTACGGCCAGAAGACCTCGCTGCCGTCCTGAAGGGTGTGGTTCGGTCCCTGAGCGAACTGCACGGTCAGGTCCGGCAGCTCGTCCAGCTCCGGGATGCGCCAGGGCTCCGAGCCGTTGGCCAGGTAGCCGTCGGAGAGCAGCATCACCGGAGTGCGGTACGTCAGCGCGATCCGCGCCGCCTCCAGCGCCGAGTCGAAGCAGTCCGCCGGGGTGCACGGGGCCACGATCGGCACCGGCGCCTCGCCGTTGCGGCCGTACATCGCCTGGAGCAGGTCCGCCTGCTCGGTCTTGGTCGGCAGACCGGTCGAGGGCCCGCCGCGCTGGATGTCCACGATCAGCAGCGGCAGCTCCAGCGAGACGGCGAGCCCGATGGTCTCCGACTTCAGGGCCACGCCGGGACCGGACGTCGTGGTCACCGCCAGCGAGCCGCCGAAGGCGGCCCCCAGCGCTGCTCCGATGCCGGCGATCTCGTCCTCCGCCTGGAAGGTCCGTACGCCGAAATTCTTGTGCCGGCTCAGCTCGTGCAGGATGTCCGAGGCCGGGGTGATCGGATACGAGCCCAGGAACAGGGGCAGGTCCGCCTGGCGAGACGCCGCGATCAGTCCGTAGGACAGCGCCAGGTTGCCGGAGATGTTCCGGTAGGTGCCGACCGGGAAGGCGGCCGTCGCCGGGGCGATTTCGTAGGAGACGGCGAAGTCCTCGGTCGTCTCGCCGAAGTTCCAGCCCGCGCGGAAGGCGGTGATGTTGGCGGCCGCGATGTCGGGCTTCTTGGCGAACTTCGACTTCAGGAACTTCTCGGTGCCCTCCGTCGGCCGGTGGTACATCCAGCTCAGCAGGCCCAGCGCGAACATGTTCTTGCTGCGCTCGGCCTCCTTGCGGGTGAGGTCGAACTCCTTGAGCGCCTCCACCGTCAGGGTGGTCAACGGCACCGGATGGAGGCTGTAGCCGTCCAGCGAGCCGTCCTCCAGCGGCGAGACGTCGTAGCCCACCTTCTGCATCGCCCGCTTGGTGAACTCGTCCGTGTTGACGATGATCTCCGCGCCGCGCGGCAGATCACCGACGTTGGCCTTCAGGGCCGCCGGGTTCATCGCGACCAGCACGTTCGGCGCGTCGCCCGGGGTCAGGATGTCGTGGTCGGCGAAGTGCAGCTGGAAGGAGGACACGCCCGGCAGGGTCCCGGCGGGGGCACGGATCTCGGCCGGGAAGTTCGGCAGCGTCGACAGATCGTTGCCGAATGACGCCGTTTCCGAGGTGAAACGGTCGCCGGTGAGCTGCATACCGTCGCCCGAGTCCCCCGCGAAACGAATGATCACCCGGTCCAGCCGGCGGACGTCCTTCGTCCCTGCCGGTTTGCGCTGCTCTCCCACGACGGCTTCGTCGGCCTGCTCCGCTGGGCTACTGACCTGGCTGGTCACTGAACTGGACCTCCTTCGAGGCGGCTGTCTGGGCATGGCCTTCCCGCAAGCCTTCCCAGGATCAACCCTACGTCCGCAAAGGTCGCCCTCCCTGGGCCATTCGCATGACGGACATGGATTTGAGACGCTCCGCCGCCCTGACTTGTCATGGTCTACGCCCCCCGGCGTTCTCTATGAAGACGCTCCGTGTTCTTGGTTCGGTTGCCGCGCCCGTGCCGGCTCGGTGGATGCCGTAGAAGCGGTCACCAGCGGTCACCCATTTGGCTGGCACGGTGTCAGGCCATCAGGAGTTCAGATAGGTGAGAACCGCGAGTACGCGACGATGATCCCCGTCACTCTGGGAGAGCCCGAGCTTGAGGAAGATGTTGCTGACGTGCTTCTCGACGGCTCCGTCGCTCACCACCAACTGCCGGGCGATCGCGGAATTGGTCCGCCCCTCGGCCATCAGCCCCAGGACCTCCCGCTCCCTCGGGGTGAGCCCCGCGAGTACGTCCTGCTTGCGGCTGCGGCCCAGCAACTGGGCGACGACCTCCGGGTCGAGGGCGGTCCCCCCTTGGGCCACCCGCACGACCGCGTCCACGAACTCCCGAACCTCCGCCACACGGTCCTTGAGCAGATAGCCGACTCCCCGGCTGGAACCGGCCAGCAGTTCCGTGGCGTACCGCTCCTCCACGTACTGCGACAGCACGAGTACCCCGAGCCCCGGGTGTGCCTTGCGCAGCTGTACGGCCGCCCGCACTCCTTCGTCCGTGTGCGTCGGCGGCATCCGTACGTCCGCGACCACCACGTCCGGCAGCTCGCCCTGGGCGTCCAGCTCCGTGATGGTCTTGATCAGCGCGTCACCGTCCCCCACCCCCGCCACGACCTCGTGTCCACGGTCGGTCAACAGCCGGGTCAGCCCCTCCCTGAGCAGCACCGAATCCTCGGCGATGACCACGCGCACCCTGTCCTCCACGATCCTCGGCCCCCCGTGCCTTGGCATTCGGCCGAGCGTCCCCCGGCCCTGTCGTCCCTCGCGCCCTCAGTATCCCGCGATCGACACTTCGCCACCGGGCCTGTGGAAAACCTGTCCGACCGCGTTCGAATCGCGCGGCACGAGGAGCTTCACGGCGCGTGCTCGGGGAGCGCTTGGCTCTCGGGGGTGTGCGGGTGGTGCTGGTGGTGCTGGTGGTGCCCATGGCGCAGGTGGTGCGGCTGGGACCCCTCGCCGCGCTCCGGGACCTCCTCGCACTCCGGACCCTCAGCGCACTCGCCCCTGATCCGCCTGGCTGAGGCAGATCAGGGGCGAGCCGCTGAGACGCGTCGCAGGGCCGGGACTACACCGTCCGCCAGGGCAGCTCCGCCGTGACCCGCGTGGGCCCGCCGACCGGCGAGTCGACCACCAGAATCCCGTCCACCGCGTCCAGCCGCTCGGCCAGCCCCGCCAGCCCTGACCCCTCGGAGGTGTCGGCGCCACCGATGCCGTTGTCCACGACCTGCAACATCAGCCGGTTCTCCACCCGCCATACGTCCACCGCCGCCCATGTGGCCCGCGAGTGCTTGCTGATGTTCTGCAGCAGTTCGGACACCGTGAAGTAGGCGATGCCTTCGATCGCCGGCACCGGCCGCTCGTCGTCCAGATCGACCTGGACCTCCACCGGCACCGCGCAGCGCGAGGCGACCGCCGACAGGGCGGCGTCCAGGCCGCGGTCGGTCAGGACGGCCGGATGGATGCCGCGTGCCAGGTCCCGCAGCTCCTGAAGTGCCGTCTTCACCTCGCCGTGCGCCTCGTCCACCATGCGCGCCGCCGCCTGCGGGTCCTCCGCCAGCTTCTCCTTCGCGAGGCCCAGATCCATGGCCAGGGCCACCAGGCGGGCCTGCGCGCCGTCATGCAGGTCGCGTTCGATGCGCCGCAGGTCGGCAGCGGCCGTATCCACCACGACGCCGCGGTCCGACTCCAGCTCCACCACGCGCGTGGCGAGCCGTGACGGCCCGAGCAGGCCGTGCACCAGGACCCGGTCCACCATCGTCAGCGCCCGCACGATCCAGGGCGTCGCCAGTGTGAAGAGGAGCCCGACCAGCGCGGTGACCGTGATCTCGAAGGGGTTGTCGAGGTAGATGCGGTGGGTCTCGTCGCCGTAGAGCTGAAGGCCGTCCTGACCGGCCCACACCGGGAACACCCAGAACCACAGCGGATACGTCACCAACGCCCAGCCGTACGCCCAGACGTTCACGGCGATGGCGAAGGAGAACACCGCCCACGGGAAGTGCAGCACCGCGTACAGCAGACTCCGCCACGACGTCCCGCTCTTGAGTACGGCGCCCATCCACGCCATGAAGCCGCTCCGACGCATCCGCAGCGGCTCAGGGTCGGCCACCTGCAGGTGAAGCAGCGCACGCGCGCGTGCCCGCTCCAACGCGCCGAAGCCGCGACAGCCGGCGAGGCCCGCCGCCAGCACCGGGATGCCGAGGAAGGTCACCAGGAGGCCCGCGCCCAGCGACACCATCGTGATGCCGTACACGAACAGCACGATGCTGATCGGCAGGCTCAGCAGCACGTACCCGAACTCCCGCCAACTGCGTGCCTCGAACGGCGCCCGCAGCCCGGCCGGCAGCCGGTGCCGTCGCTCGCCGCCGTACTCGGGAAGGCCGCGCTCGGGGAAGCCGAGCCCGTGCCCGTAGCCCTGTCCGTACTCCGTGGCCATCGGCGTCGTCCTGTCTCCTCGTCCCGTCAGCCCCTCCGCTGCAGGGGCTGTGCCGTCGTATCTCCACCCTGGTCGACCGCGGGTCCGCGGACCATGGAGGCCGTCGGCGTCTCCAACGGGGGGTTTTCCCTACCCCTGCCCGAAGGAGCGGTCCCGCCAGGGCAGCTCCGCCGTCACGGTCGTCGGGCCGCCCGGCGGTGAGTCGATGACGAACAGGCCGTCCACGGCGTTCAGCCGGTCGGCGAGCCCCCGCATGCCCGTGCCGCCGTCGAGGCGAGCGCCGCCGCGGCCGTCGTCCCCCACCTGGATGAACAGCCGGTCGTCCGACCGCCACACGTCGACCGACGCCGCCTTCGCCCCGCTGTGCTTGCTGACGTTCTGGAGCAGTTCGGAGACGGTGAAATAGGCGATGCCCTCGATGGCCGCGGCCGGTCTGGACACCAGGTCGACGGTGACCTTCACCGGCACCGTGCAGCGCGAGGCGACCGCCGACAGGGCGGCGTCCAGGCCGCGGTCGGTCAGGACGGCCGGATGGATGCCGCGCGCAAGATCCCGTAGCTCCTGCAGGGCCAGCTTCACCTCGCCGTGCGCCTCCGCGACCATCACCGCCGCCGAGTCGGGATCCTCCAGCAGCTTCTCCTTGGCCAGGCCCAGCCCCATGGCGAGGTTGACCAGGCGGGCCTGCGCGCCGTCGTGCAGGTCGCGCTCGATGCGGCGCAGATCGGCGGCGGCCGTGTCGACGACGACGCCCCGGTCGGACTCCAGTTCGGCGATGCGGCGCTCCAGCTCGTCGGAGGGCGACAGCAGGCCGCGCACCATCGCCCGGTCCGCGTTGGCCAGGCCCCGCGCGATGTACGGCAGCACCGGCCACAGCACGAACAGCGAAGTCAGCGTGATGGCGAAGGTGAGGACACCCCAGGGCAGGCGGATGAAGTCGTACAGGACCGTCCGCCAGCCCACCGGGTCCTTCAGCGCCAGCCAGAGCTGCGGGAAGAAGCCGTCCTTGCCGCCGCGCAACGGCAGCCGACTCGGCTCGTCCACCCGCACCCCGAGCAGCGCACGCGCGCGTGCCCGCTCCAGCTTGCCCAGCTGCCGCGCTCCCATCAGTCCGGCCGCGAGCAACGGGAACCCGATCACCGTCAAGGTCAGGAACGCGCCGGTGAACAGCACCGTCACGACGTAGGTGAAGCCGAGCAGCGCCACCGGAAGGTTCGCCAGGAGATGCGCGATCTCCTTCCAGGTGTGCCGGTCGTAGGCGAAACGGACGGGCGGCAGCGGCGGCTGCTCACTGTCGGACCGCCGGGAGGCGTCCCGCGAAGGTCTGGGGCGTTCGGTCATATGGGCCAGCGTGCCGCGCGGTAGGCCGCCGCGCCATGAGGCAGACCGCCCAGCCTTCGGGGGGAAATCCCCACCTCGCGCCGCACCCGGGGATCGGCCGCGCGGTCGGCCCCGCGGTCGGCCGGGCGCCGGGTCGTCGTATATCGACGGCATCTCAACGCGTGACGGGCTGCTTACGGTGTCTTTAGCAGGGCCTAGACTCCCGTGCGTACAGATCGTCGAACAGCGGTGTTCACGAGGTCACAAGTCGCAGGACACTGGTCCCAGGGCCGGTTCCTGGGGCATCGGTCACGAAGTCAGGGAGCGAGGGACGGACGTGTCGGAACAGACCGTCGTCGTCGCGGCGGATGCGCATGACGTCGTCGTCACGGCGGACTACTTCGAGTCCTACTCGGTGGTCGGACTGCTCGCCGTCATCGGAGTGCTGTTCGTCGCCGTCGCCTTCGGGGCGGGCCGCCTGCTGCGTCCCGTGGTGCCCACGCCCGAGAAGCTCCTGACGTACGAGTGCGGCGTCGACCCCGTCGGCGAGGGCTGGGCCCACACCCAGGTCCGTTACTACGTCTACGCCTTCCTCTACGTGATCTTCGCCATCGACTCGATCTTCCTCTTCCCCTGGGCGACGGTCTTCGCCGACCCCGGCTACGGCGCGACCACGCTCGTCGAGATGTTCGTCTTCCTCGGCTTCCTGGCCGTGGGACTGCTCTACGCATACAAGAAGGGCGTCCTGGCATGGACGTGACGCCAGACACCAACGGGCAGCCGGTTCTGTTGCCGGAGCCGAAGCGGCTGGGCGCGCTCGCCCGCCTCGCTCCCGAGCCGATGAAGGTGATCCTCAACTGGGGCCGCCGCTACTCGCTCTGGGTCTTCAACTTCGGCCTCGCCTGCTGCGCGATCGAGTTCATCGCCGCGTCGATGGCCCGGCACGACTTCATCCGCCTCGGCGTGATCCCCTTCGCGCCGGGCCCCCGGCAGGCCGACCTCATGGTCGTCTCGGGCACGGTGACGGACAAGATGGCCCCGGCCGTGAGGCGCCTGTACGAACAGATGCCCGAGCCCAAGTACGTCATCTCCTTCGGGGCCTGCTCCAACTGCGGCGGCCCGTACTGGGACTCCTACTCCGTCACCAAGGGCGTCGACCAGATCATCCCGGTGGACGTGTACGTCCCCGGCTGCCCTCCGCGCCCCGAGGCGCTGCTCCAGGGAATCCTGAAACTCCAGGAGAAGATCGCGCGTGAGTCGCTGGGGGAGCGGTACGCGAGCGGAACGGCCCGGCCGTCGGCGGCGGCGCTGCAGAGCGGGCTGGTGCGGGGGCCGGAGGCCGGTACTGGCGGTACCCGCGGTACTGGCGGTACCGGCGAGGTGAAGCCGTCCGGCGGTAACGGTGCTCGTGGTGCTGATGGTGCCGGCGCGGGGGAGGCCGACCGATGACGACGATCGGCTGGCTGCCCGCCCCTGTCGAGGACCTCTTCGGGCCGGAGGCCACGGCTGAGGAGTCGTACGAGGTCCTGACGGTCGACGTACCCGCGACCTCCTGGATCGCGGCGCTGGAGGCGGCCCGAGACGAGTTGGGCTGCACCTACTTCGACTGGCTGAGCGCGGTCGACGAACCGGGCACCGGCTTCCGCGTCGCCGCCCATGTCGCGGCCCTGTCTCCGGTACGGCGCCTGCTGGTCCGTACGACGATCCCGCACGAGGCGCCGACGCTGCCCTCCGCCGTCGGCGTGTACGCGGGCGCGGCCTGGCACGAACGCGAGACGCACGAGATGTTCGGCGTGGTGTTCGCCGACCACCCTGCTCTGGACCACCTGCTCCTCCCGGACAACTTCGAGGGCCACCCCCTGCGCAAGGACTTCGTCCTGGCGGCCCGCGTGGCCAAGGCCTGGCCCGGCGCGAAGGAGCCCGGGGAGCCCGCGGCTGGTGCGGCACACGGCGGCCCGAAGCGCCGCCAGATGCTGCCCCCCGGCGTCCCCGACCCGAACGAATGGGGCCCCCTGAAGGGCCAGCTCCCCCCTGCCCCGGCCCGCCCGGCCAGGGGCGCGGGACGCGCCGCGGGGGAACGTCCGGCACGCGCGGCCGGCGAGCGCCCGGTGCGGAGGACTCGTACGGCGGCGGAGGGCTCGGCGAGTCAGCCGGGTGCCGCCGCCGAGGGTGGTGCCTCCGGAACTCCGGCGGCTGGGGAACGACCGGTGCGGCGTGCGCGTACCGCGGCAGAGGGATCGGTCAGCCAGAGCGCCGGCGCGGGAGCCGAGCCCTCGGCGGAGGCGGCCGCGCCACGCCGCGCACGCAGCGCGAGCCAGGGCTCGGCGAGCCAGCGCCCCGAGGCGGCGACGGACACGCCGACCGGCGGAGCGGGGGAGCACCAGGAGACGGCCGCGACCAGCACCCCGCCGCCCCGGCGTGCGCGGACCGAGAGCGAAGGCTCCGCCTCACAGCGCCCGGAACCGGGCACCGCCCCGGCCGGTCCCCGTCGATCCCGCAGCGCTTCACAGGGCTCGGCGAGTCAGAGGACTGGGTCCGATGCGACGGCATCTGACTCGACGGCATCCGATTCGACGGCGTCGGACACGGCCGCGTCCGACGAGGCGGCGGCCGGTACAGCTGCATCCGATGCGCCCTCGGCTCCGTCAACCCCCTCGGCTCCCTCAACCCCCTCGGCCACGCCGAAGACCCGCACGACCCCCCGCAGCCCGGACGCCCCGTGGCACCACGCCCGCCCTGCCTTCGACGCGCCGGAACCCGAACCCGGAGCCGAGCCCGACTCGGCGCAGGAGACTGCCGCGAAGCCTGAGCCGCAGCCCGAGCCCGACTCGGCGCCCGGTCAGCCCGAGCCCGAATCCGCCGCCGGCGAGTCCCCCGCCACACCGGAAGCCCCCGCACCCCCCACCGACAACCGCACCGATCCCCCAGGAGGCCCGCAGTGAACGACGCGCTCGACGTCACCCTGCGACTCCTGATCGTCTTCGTCGTGTTCCTCACGTTCCCCCTGCTCATCGGTCAGACCGAGCACAAGGTGATGGCCCATATGCAGGGCCGCCTCGGCCCGATGTACGCCGGCGGCTTCCACGGTTGGGCCCAGCTCGTCGCGGACGGCGTGAAGTTCGCGCAGAAGGAGGACGTCGTCCCCGCGGGCGCGGACCGCCGTATCTTCCAGCTCGCCCCCGCCGTGGCCCTCCTCCCGTACCTGCTCGTCCTCCTCGCCATTCCCATCGGCCCCGGCGAGGGCGCTGTCGGCGAGGTCATCGACGCGGGCATCTTCTTCGTCCTGGCGGTCATGGGCGTGGGCGTCCTCGGCTCGCTCATGGCCGGCTGGGCCTCCGCCAACAAGTTCTCCCTCCTCGGCGGCCTGCGTACCGCCGCTCAGCTCCTCGCCTACGAACTCCCGATGCTGCTGACCGCCGCCTCGGTGGCGATGGCGGCCGGCACCGTCTCCCTCCCCGGCATCCTCGACGCCTTCGAGTGGTGGTGGCTGCCCTGGCAGATCGTCGGCGCGGTCGTCTTCTTCGTGGCCGGTCTCGCCGAGCTCCAGCGCCCGCCCTTCGACATGCCCGTCGCCGACTCGGAGATCATCTTCGGCGCCTACACCGAGTACACCGGTCTCCGCTTCGCCCTCTTCCTCCTCGCCGAATACGCCGGAATCGTCGTCCTGTGCGGCCTGACCACCGTCCTCTTCCTGGGCGGCTGGCACGGCCCCTGGGGCGCCGACGGCCTCGGCTGGGTCTGGACGCTGCTCAAGACCGCCGTCCTCGCCTTCATCGTGATCTGGCTGCGCGTCACCTATCCCCGTCTGCGCGAGGACCAGCTCCAGAAGCTCTCCTGGACCCTCCTCGTCCCCCTCTCCCTCGCCCAGATCGCCCTCACCGGCATCGTCAAGGTGGTGATCAACTAACCATGGCCCCCATCCCCGGCTCCGGCCTCGCCAAGGGCCTTGCCGTCACCCTCCGCACGATGACGAAGAAGTCCGTCACCGCGCAGTACCCGGACGCCCAGCCCGAGCTTCCGCCCCGCACCCGCGGCGTGATCGGCCTGTTCGAGGAGAACTGCACGGTCTGCATGCTGTGCGCCCGCGAGTGCCCGGACTGGTGCATCTACATCGACTCCCACAAGGAGACGGTCCCGGCGGCGACCCCCGGCGGCCGCGAACGCAGCCGCAATGTCCTCGACCGCTTCGCCATCGACTTCTCCCTGTGCATGTACTGCGGTATCTGCATCGAGGTCTGTCCTTTCGACGCCCTGTTCTGGTCCCCGGAGTTCGAGTACGCCGAGACCGACATCCGCGACCTCACCCACGAACGCGACAAGCTCCGCGAGTGGATGTGGACCGTGCCGGCCCCGCCCGCCCTGGACCCCGGCGCGGAGGAGCCCAAGGAGATCGCCGCCGCCCGCAAGACCGCCGAGAAGCTGGCCGCCCGGCAGCAGGACGTGGCCGCCGCGCCGGCCACCCCCAGCACGACCGAGCCGCACGCGGACGAGCAGGCCCGCGCCGCCGACCAGCCCACCCGGCCGGCGGGGGAGTCCAAGCAACAGACGGACCAGCCGAGGCAGGAGGGCCGGGAATGACCCTCGCCGCAACCGCCGGCCTTCTCGCGGCGGGCCCGGCCGCCCGCGCCGCCACCGAAACCCCTGGTTTCCTCTCCCCGACCGGCGTCGAGATCGCCTTCCTGCTCGTCGGCCTGGTCACCTTCGGCGCCGCACTGGTCACCGTCACCACCCGGCAGCTGGTGCACGCCGCCCTGTGGCTGGTGGTCACGCTCGGCGGTCTCGCCGTGGAGTACCTCCTGCTCACCGCCGAGTTCATCGCCTGGGTGCAGGTCCTCATCTACGTCGGTTCCGTCGTCGTCCTCCTCCTGTTCGGTCTGATGCTCACCAGGGCCCCGATCGGCCGCTCCCCGGACGCCGACTCCGGCAACCGCTGGGCCGCCCTCACCGTGGCCGTCGCCGCCGCGGCCAGCCTGATCTGGGTGGTCGTCGACGCCTTCCGCACGACCTGGATCGACCTCGACGGTCCCGCCGCCGGCTCCACCAAGGCCACCGGCGAGAGTCTCTTCCAGAACTGGGTCCTGCCCTTCGAGGGCCTCTCCGTCCTCCTCCTCGCCGCCCTGGTCGGCGCGATCGTCCTGTCCCGCAAGGCGAAGGCCGAGTCGAGCGCTCCCCCTGTGAACTCCCGGCCCAAGTCCGGGAGTTCCCCATCCGTCCCGGATTCCCGGAATCACCCGATCGGGCGAAACGGATCATCCGAGGGAACCGAGCCGGCCGAGCAGGAAGGCGCCCGCTGATGCACCTCGCCTATCCCGCCGTACTCTCCGCCCTCCTCTTCTGCACCGGCCTGTACGGCGTCCTCGCCCGCCGCAACGCGATCCTGGTCCTGATGTCGGTCGAGCTGATGCTCAACGCCGTCAACCTCAACCTGGTCGCCTTCGACGTCTGGCTCAGCAAGGCCGCCGAGGAGACCCTGCACTCCGGCCAGGCCCTGACCCTCTTCACGATCACCATCGCCGCCGCCGAGATCGGCATCGGACTGGCGATCGTCCTCGCCGTCCACCGCAACCGCGGCACCTCGGACATCGACAAGCTCCGCGACACCGCCGAGGGCCACGACACCGACGGCCTCGACCACGACGCCCTCACAGCCGGGCAGGCCGAGAAGGCTGAGGCCACCGCGTGACCACGACCACCCTCGCCGTACTCGTCCCCCTCCTGCCGTTCCTGGGCGCCGCAGCCGGCCTGCTCACGGGGCGCACAGCCCCCGGCTTCGTCCGCCCGCTCGCCGTCCTGCCGACGCTCGCGTCCCTCGCGCTCGCCGCGGTGGTCGCCCTGCGCCAGGGCGGCGACCAGGCGATCAACGCCGCCACCGAGCTCACGCCCACCGGTTCGGTCCCGATCGAACTCGCCCTGCACATCGACGGCTTCGCCGCCCTCGTCGCCGTACTCGTCGGCGTCGTGGCCACGTGCGTGCAGATCTACTCGACGGGCTACCTGCGCGAGGACCCGCGGTACCCGTCGTACGCCGCGCTCGTCTCCCTGTTCACCTCCGCGATGCTGCTCGTCGTCTACTCCGGCGACCTGATGGTGTTGCTGGTCGGCTGGGAGATCATGGGCATCTGCTCGTACTTCCTGGTCGGCCACTACTGGGAGACTCCGGAGGCCCGCGCCGCCTCCATCAAGGCCTTCCTGGTGACCAAGCTCGGTGACGTCCCCTTCCTCATCGGCCTGTTCGCGCTGGCCACCGACGCCGGGTCCTTCCGCATCACGCAGGTCCTCGGCACCGTCGCGAGCGGCGGACTCGACCATCCGACCCTGATCGCCCTGCTGCTCCTCGCGGGCGTGGCCGGCAAGTCGGCGCAGTTCCCGCTGCACACCTGGCTCCCCGACGCGATGGCGGGCCCGACGCCCGTCTCCGCGCTGATCCACGCCGCGACGATGGTCGCCGCCGGTGTCTACTTCGTCGCCCGTCTCCTCCCGGTCTTCGAGGCATCCCAGGCCGCGATGGTCGTCCTCGCCGTCATGGCCGCCGTCACCATGGCCGGCTCGGCCCTCGCCGCGCTCGCCCAGGACGACATCAAGCGCGTCCTCGCCTACTCGACGATCGGCCAGCTCGGCTACATGGCCGGCGCCCTGGCCGTCGCCGACCGCGGTGCCGCCGTCTTCCACCTCCTGTCGCACGGCGCCTTCAAGGCGCTGCTGTTCCTCGCGGCCGGTGTGATCATCCACGCCTCCGGCACCAACTCGCTGGCCGCCATGTCCCGCATGAGCCACCTGAGCAGCCGCGTCCCGGACGCTTTCTGGACGATGACCGTGGCGCTCCTCGCGCTCGCCGCGATCCCGCCGTTCAGCGGCTTCTTCTCCAAGGAGTCCGTCCTCGGCGCCGCCGAGCACGCCGCCACCGGCCACGCCGAGCGCGTCCCCGGCGCCGCGGGCTGGATCATCCTCGTCGCCGGCCTGCTCACCGCCCTGCTCACCGCCGCCTACGCGATGCGCCTGTGGCTGCTGGCCTTCCGCGGCCGGGGCGCGGAGGCCCCCGACCACGGTCGGCAGCCGCTGACGATGACCGTGGTGCTGTGGGTGCTCGCCGCCCCGTCCCTGGCCGTCGGCGCGCTCGCCTACCGCGTGCTCCCCGACTGGTTCGACGGCCGTGACCTCGCCCCGACCCTCACCACCTCCGTCCTCGGCACGGGCGTGGCCCTCGTCGGCGGCATCGTCACCTACGCGGCCTGGCGGCACACCACCTCCGTAGCGGCCCGCGTCCCCTTGGGCGCGGTCGCAGCCCACCCCGAGGGCGACGCCGCCCAGGTCGAGGCCGAGGCGATCGCCAGCCACGCGCCCGTGTACGGGGGAGTGGCGTACGCACCCGACCCGGCGGACCCCGGTCGGCTGCTGCTCGGCCCGCTGCACCGGCACGCGGCCGTCGGTTTCCGCCTCGACGCCCTGTACCGGGCGCTGTTCGTCCGCCCCGTCCGGGCCGGCGCCAGCCTTGTCCGGTTCGTCGACCGCGAGGTCGTCGACACCTACGTGCGCGGGGCGGGTGCTCTACCCCGCTGGCTCGGCATCGCCGTACGGCGTGCCCAGACCGGCAATGTGCAGACCTATGTGAGCGCGCTGCTCGCCGGCACCGTCGTCCTGGCGGTCGCCGCCGTCCTCGTCGCCACAGGAGCGTGAGCAGGCGTGATCGATATCAACGAGTCCGTGATGCAGTTCCTTCTGGCATTCGTGGTCGTCGGCCCGCTCCTCGGCGCCGTCGCGGCTCTCCTGCCGGCCCCGCCCGGACTGAAGGGGAAGTCGCCCGAGCAGGCGGTGCTCCGGCATGGTGTGACGGTCACCGGCGTGGTCCTCATCGCCGCGATCGTCCTCGCGCTCGGCTTCGACCACGACCAGCCGTCGAAGATGCAGGCCAGCACCGACATCAGCTGGATCCCCGCACTCGATGTGCGCATCCACCTCGGCATCGACGGCATCTCCCTCCCCCTTCTGGTCCTGACCGCGCTGCTGACCTTCCTCTGCGCGCTCTACTCGTACTTCAAGATGCCCGCGGGCCCGACCCCGAAGGCCTTCGTCGCACTGCTGCTCGTCCTTGAGTCCGGCACCCTCGCCACCTTCGCCGTCCTCGACCTGCTCCTCTTCTTCCTCGCCTTCGAGATGGTCCTCATCCCGATGTACTTCCTCATCGCCCGTTGGGGCGGCGAGGGCCGGGCCGAGGCCGCCTGGAAGTTCATCCTCTACACGCTGCTCGGCTCCGTGGTCATGCTGCTCGGCCTGCTCCTGATCGGAATCAAGGCGGGCACGTTCGACATGGTGGCACTCGCCACTGACAACGGCCGGCCGCTGAGCGCATCCGTGCAGGTCATCGCCGTTCTGGCGATCGGGCTCGGGCTCGCGGTCAAGACGCCGATGTGGCCGTTGCACAGCTGGCTGCCCGATGCCCACACCGCCGCGCCGACCGTAGGCTCGGTCCTGCTGGCCGGCGTGCTGCTGAAGATGGGAACGTATGGGTTCGTCCGGATTCTGCTGCCGATCACCCCCGACGGCTTCGCCGACTTCGCCCCCTATCTCGCCGCCTTCGCCGTCGTCGGGATCATCTACGGGTCCCTGGCCTGCCTCGCCCTCGCCCAGCGGGGCGCGAAGGGCGATCTCAAGCGCCTCATCGCCTACTCGTCCGTCGGTCACATGGGCTTCGTGCTGCTCGGCATCGCGACGATGACCCCGACCGGGCTGAACGGCGCCCTCTTCGCCAACATCGCCCACGGCCTGATCACGGGCCTGCTGTTCTTCCTGGTCGGCGCGCTGAAGGACCGTACGGGAACGACCGACCTCGACGCCCTCGCCGAGCAGACCGGCGCCGCCCTGTACGGCAAGGCACCGCGCCTCGGCGGCCTGCTCGCCTTCGCGGCGGTCGCCTCGCTCGGGCTGCCGGGCCTGGCGGGGTTCTGGGGCGAGATGCTCGCCCTGTTCGGCGCGTTCGAGCCTGCCGCCCACCTCAGCCGCCCGGCGTTCCTTACCTTCATGGTGATCGGCGCGTTCGGCACCCTGCTGACGGCCGCGTACCTGCTGGTCGTGGTCCGCCGCGTCTGCATGGGCGCCGTACCGCAGGAAGCCCCGAAGCTCACCGATGTCCAGGCGTACGAGTTCGCGGCCTGGACGCCGCTCGTCGCCCTCACCGTCGTCGCCGGCCTGTGGCCGAAGGCCCTCCTCGGCCTGACCGACCCGGTCGTGCAGCAGCTTCTCGCAGGAGGCACCCGATGAGCTCCCCGGCCCAGCCGCTTGCCGAGTCCGTGGTCCAGTCCGTCGACTGGCTCGCCATCGCGCCGCCCACGGTCGCGGCGGTCGTCGCACTCGTGGTCCTCGTCGCCGATTTGTTCGTCGCCGAGAACAAGAAGGCTCTGCTCGGCTGGACCTCTGTCGTGGGCCTGGCTGCCTCCTCGCTTCTGCTGCTGCCCCTCCTGGACGGCGACCGCTCCACCTTCTGCCTCACCGGTGACCCCGGCGTCTGCAGCTACACCGCAGATCGCTTCACCCTCGTCATCCAGCTCCTTGTCTTCGGCGGGGCCCTCCTCGCGGCTCTCCTGTCGGTCACCGCCCTCAGGGACGCCAAAAAGGAACTCCCCGAAGGGGAGTTCTGGTTCCTGCTGCTCTCCTCCGCCGCCGGGGCCGCCCTCCTGCCGGCCTCACGGGACCTGGCGACCCTCATCGTCGCCCTGGAAGTCGCCTCTCTCCCTGCCTTCGCCCTCGTCGGCCTGCGCTACGGCGACCGCAAGTCCTCCGAGGCAGCCCTGAAGTTCTTCCTGTCCTCGGTCACCGCGACCGCGGTCAGCCTCATGGGCATCAGCTTCGTGTACGCCTCCACGGGAACCCTCTACCTCACCCAGATCGCCGAGCGGATCCAGAACGTCGACGGACAGCTCCAGACCCTCGCCCAGACCGGAGTCGTCCTCACTCTGATCGGCTTCGCCTTCAAGACGGCCGCCGTGCCCTTCCACTTCTGGGTGCCGGACACCTACGTAGGGGCGCCCCTGCCGGTCGCCGCCTATCTGTCGGTCGTCGGCAAGGCGGTCGGCTTCACCGGTCTGATCCTCGTCACGGTCATCGCGCTGCCGTCGTACGCCGACGTCTGGGGCCCGGCCCTCGCGGCGCTCGCCGCCCTCACCATGACCGTCGGCAACGTCGGCGCCCTGCGCCAGCAAGCCACGCGCGCGTACAGCGCGGTACGGCTGCTCGCCTGGTCCTCCGTCGGCCAGGCCGGCTACCTCCTGGTGCCGATCGCCGCCGCCGCGTACTCCGATGACGCCGAGCGGTCGATCGGCTCCACCGTCGCCTACGCCCTCATGTACGCAGCCGTGAACCTGGGCGCCTTCGCGGTCGCCGCGCTCGTGGGCCGTACGAAGACCCTCAACCGCGTCAGCGACTATCGCGGCCTGTACGCGCGGAACCCCCTGTCCGCCCTGATCCTGGCCTTCTTCCTGCTCTGCCTCGCCGGACTCCCGCCGGGCATCATCGGCCTCTTCGCCAAGGTCACCGTCTTCTCCGCCGCCGTCGACGCGGGCCTCGGCTGGCTGGCCGTGGTCATGGCCGTCAACGTCGTGATCGCGCTCTTCTACTACCTCCAGTGGACGGCCCTGCTGTTCCGAGCCCCCGAGGGCGAGCCCGTCAAGCACCTCGTCCCCGCACCCGTGACGGCCACGCTGGCCCTCACCGGCGTCGTCGGCATTGCCCTGTCCGGAGCCCCCCAGCTGATCCTGCGCTTCGCCGACACCGGTCTCTTCTGAGCCTCTGGCGCATTCCGGGCGCGCGCGTGGGGCACCCGACCTCTCACGCGCGCGTGGCGTGTGCCGGAGGCTTCACCCGTACGGCTCACGCCCGCCGCCGTACGCACCAGGGAACCCGTGGCCCTCGCCTGGCGTTGACCAGTACAGAAGGGTCCACTGGACGTGAGACCACGGCATCAGTGGCATCGGAGATCGACCAGCAAAGGGTTCCCCTGCCGCACCACTTGGAGGGCGTACCGTGCACCGCCGGCACAACGGGCTCAGGACCGCAGTACTCCTCGGGGGAATGTCCGCCCTCATCATCGTCATCGGCAGCTTCTTCGGCCGCATGGGGCTCGTCGTGGCGGTTCTGATCGCGCTGGCCACGAACGCGTACGCGTACTGGAACAGCGACAAGCTGGCACTTCGCGCGATGCGCGCCCGTCCGGTCAGCGAGTTCGAGGCCCCGGGGCTCTACCGCATGGTCCGAGAGCTCTCGACCCAGGCCCGCCAGCCCATGCCCCGCCTCTACATCTCCCCGACGGAGGCGCCGAACGCGTTCGCGACGGGCCGCAACCCGCGCAACGCCGCCGTGTGCTGTACCGAAGGCATCCTGAGACTCCTTGACGAACGCGAACTGCGCGGCGTCATCGGCCACGAGTTGAGTCACGTCTACAACCGCGACATCCTGATCTCGTCGGTCGCCGGCGCCCTTGCCTCGGTGATCATGTTCCTGGTCAACTTCGCCTGGCTGATCCCGATCGGACGGTCCGATGACGACGACGGCCCCGGCCTCCTCGGCATGCTTCTGATCATGATCCTGGGGCCGCTCGCCGCCACACTCATCCAGCTGGCCATCAGCCGCTCCCGGGAGTACGAGGCCGACGCGTCCGGCGCCCAGCTCACCGGTGACCCGCGGGCCCTCGCCAGCGCCCTGCGCAAGCTCGAACTCGGCACCAAGCAACTGCCGCTGCCCCCGGAGCCCCGTATCGAGACAGCCAGCCACATGATGATCGCGAACCCCTTCCGTCCAGGTCAGGGGTTCTCCAAGATGTTCTCCACCCACCCGCCGATGGCGGACCGTATCGCCCGACTCGAGAAGATGGCAGGCCCCCAGTGAAGACCATCCTGAACGTCATATGGCTCGTCCTGAGCGGCTTCTGGCTGTGCCTCGGCTACCTGCTCGCGGGCGTACTCCTGTGCATCACCGTCATCGGCATCCCGTTCGGCATCGCGGCCTTCCGCATCGGCATCTACGCGCTGTGGCCCTTCGGGTACACGACGGTCGAGCGCCGCGACGCCGGGGCACCCTCCTGCGTCGGCAACGTCCTGTGGCTGGTCCTCGCGGGCTGGTGGCTGGCCATCGGCCACATCGTCACGGGCATTGCGCTCTGCGTCACGATCATCGGCATCCCGTTCGGCATCGCCAACTTCAAACTGATCCCGGTCTCGCTGTTCCCGCTGGGCCGCGAAATCGTGTCCACGGACAGGCCGTTCGCGTCGAGCTGGTAGCCGCGGTGGAACGGGGACGGTAGCCGCGGTGGAACTAGGGCGGTAGTCCCGGAGTTGTCCACAACCCGGTGGTTGTCCACAGGCCCGACCGATTGTCAGTGGCGGCTTGCATCATGAACGCATGACCGAGATCGAGCAGTTGCTGACGAGGGTGGCGGACAAGGCCCGCAACACCCGCCCGTGGGGCTGGACCTCTCTCCCCGAGCCTGTGGACGCCGCCACCGTGGCCCGCGCCGAGGCCGCCCTCGGCTTCCGCCTGCCCCAGCTGCTCACCGATCTCTACCTGCGTGTAGGAGACGGCGGGTTCGGCCCGGAGTACGGCCTGTTGCCCCTGCTCGACAGCCCTCCGGCCGACGAGCCCGCCGCCGTCACGCAGTACCTCGCCAACCGCGAAAGCGCCCGCAAGGACCCCGACTGGCCCTGGCCCGAAGGCGTCCTGCCGATATCCCACTGGGGCTGCGCGATGTACGCGTGCGTGGACTGCCGCAGCCCTCATGCCACCGTCCTGTTCTTCGAACCGAACGCCGACGACGCCGACCATGCCTGGTACGTGGACGCTCCGAGCCTTGCGGACTGGCTGCGCGCCTGGGTCGACGGCACCGGCTGGTACGAGGAGACGAACGACGGCCTGCAGATGGCCCCGTGGGCCGACCTCCGCATACGGACGGCGTCGGCACGGGCGTCCTGAAGAGGCGCGAACCGCCGGTCGACCCTGACCGGCAGTCGTTGAGCGGACCGAGGGACCGAGGGACAACGGGACCGAGCAGACGCCAACGCCCTGTCGACCTACCCGCACAGCCAGCAGCGAACGCGTGCCCACGGGCGGCGGCCTACCGCCCCCCGCCCCCTGACCTCGCCGCCACCCACCGCCGTACGCCGTACGCCACCACACCCACCACCAGCACCCCGGCGCCGACCACGACCGAAACCCCCGGAAGCGAGAACGCCAGCACCACACACCCGAGAAGCCCCACCGCCGGCACGACCCGTGACGTCGGCGACGCGTCGAGAGTCCAGGCCGACGCGTTGGCCACCGCGTAGTACGCCAGCACACCGAAGGAGGAGAACCCGATCGCGCCCCGCACGTCCACCGTGGCGGCGAGGACCGCGACCACCGCACCCACGGCCAGTTCGGCCCGGTGCGGCACCTGGTGGCGCGGATGCACGGCTGCCAGGGCACGGGGCAGGTGCCGGTCGCGGGCCATGGCCAGCGTGGTCCGGGAGACGCCCAGAATCAGGGCGAGCAGTGTGCCCATCGCGGCGACGGCAGCGCCCACCCGCACCACGGGCGCGAGCCCCGGCACCCCGGCCGCCCGCACCGCGTCGGCCAGCGGCGCGCCGGCATGCCCGAGACCCTCCGACCCCAGCACGGAAAGGACAGCCACCGCCACACACGCGTACACCGCCAGCGCGATGCCGAGGGCCAGTGGAATCGCCCGCGGGATGGTCCGCGCCGGGTCCCGCACCTCCTCACCGAGGGTCGCGATCCGCGCGTACCCGGCGAAGGCGAAGAACAGCAGTCCCGCCGCCTGCAGTACCCCGCCCACGCCGCCCGAAGCCCCGACGTCCAGGCGTCCGGCATCGGACTCCCCGGACCCCAGACACACGACGACGACACAAGCGAGGACAGCCAGGACGACCGCCACGATCGCCCGCGTCAGCCAGGCGGACTTCTGGACGCCGCCGTAGTTCGCCGCGGTCAGCGCCACCACGGCCGCGACCGCCACCGCGTGCGCCTGCCCCGGCCAGACGTACGCGCCCACGGTGAGCGCCATCGCCGCACAGGAGGCCGTCTTACCGACCACGAACGACCAGCCCGCGAGATATCCCCAGAACTCCCCGAGCCGCTCACGCCCGTACACATAAGTGCCGCCCGAGGCCGGATACAGGGCGGCAAGCCGTGCCGATGACATGGCGTTGCAGTACGCGACCACGGCCGCGACAGCGAGCCCGAGCAGCAAGCCGGAGCCGGCAGCACGCGCGGCGGGCCCGAGGGACGCGAAGATCCCGGCCCCGACCATCGAGCCGAGACCGATGATCACGGCATCACCGACACCGAGGGTACGCCGCAGTTCCGGTGGGGCGGAGCTGGAGCCTGTCATGGCCCGAACCTTACTGATCGCCGCAACCGAGGGGCGCCGGCGGGACGTCCTCTTCATCAACAGAGCACGAACAAGCGCGCCCGACATCACAGTGCCGGGCAAGTGCGGGCACGGCGCGGAGGGGCAGGTTCAGGGCATGACGATCATCAGCTGGATCATTCTGGGGCTGTTGGCCGGGGCCATCGCCAAGTTCCTGCTGCCGGGTCGCGACCCCGGCGGTTTCATCGGCACCACTGTCATCGGCGTCGCGGGCGCGTTCATCGGTGGCTGGATCTCGGCCCGCTGGCTGGACCACCCCATCTCCAAGGACTTCTACGACGGCGCCACCTGGGCCGCCGCGATCGGCGGCTCCCTCGTGCTCCTGATCGCCTACCGCATCCTGTTCGGCCACTCACGCGACTGAGTGAGGCGAACGGGCGAGCCCCTGGACGGCAGCCGGCAGGCGAGAAGGGTGGGCACCGCCTGATGCCCACCCTTCTTCGTACGTAGCCGTAGCGCAGCCGACCCGCAGCCGGAACCGATGCCGACGCCGATGCCGACGTCGGCGCCGACGTCGGATCAGCGGCTCACCGGTAGTTCACGAACTGAATCGCGAAGTCGAAGTCCTTGCCCTTCAGCAGGGAGATCACAGCCTGCAGGTCGTCGCGGCTCTTGGAGCTGACCCGCAACTCGTCGCCCTGCACCTGGGCCTTCACACCCTTCGGGCCCTCGTCGCGAATGATCTTCGCCACCTTCTTCGCGTTCTCCTGGGAGATGCCCTCCTCGATCGACGCGAAGATCTTGTACTCCTTGCCCGAGAGCTGGGGCTCACCCGCGTCCAGCGCCTTCAGCGAGATCCCGCGCTTGATCAGCTTGGACTGGAAGACGTCGAGGACAGCCTTGACCCGGTCCTCGGAGTTCGCCTCCATAAGGATCTTTTCACCGGACCACGAGATCGAGGCACCCACGCCCTTGAAGTCGTAGCGCTGCGAGATCTCCTTGGCGGCCTGGTTGAGGGCGTTGTCGACCTCCTGCCGCTCGACCTTCGAGACGATGTCGAAACTGGAGTCGGCCATGTCCTGTGGCTCCTTGTATCGGGGTGCGTGTGGGGTGCGTATCGGCGGGCGTGGGGGTGGCCGCCGAGCCCGGGGCAGACCTCGGGCCGCATCCGGACAAGCCTAGCCACCCCTCGTCCCCGGGAGGCGATCAATCGGGTGGCGAAGCACCCCTCCACATCAGGTATTGTTTACGTCGTTGCCAGGGAGCACCACCGGAAAGTGGTGCGAACAGCAGCAAACCCGGCGGTGTGCCCGAGCGGCCAAAGGGAGCAGACTGTAAATCTGCCGGCTCAGCCTTCCCAGGTTCGAATCCTGGCGCCGCCACACTGGGGAAAACCCCCTCCGATCTGCGGAAACGTAGATCGGAGGGGGTTTTCGCATTCCACTGTCAGAGCCTGGAGGCACACTGATCCCATGGCTCCCATGATCACGCGTCGCAGAAGCTGCCCCGAGTGCCGTCGTGAGATCGCCGTCGTAGCCGGTCGGTTCGCCCGGCATGATCCGCCCGGCGCTCGGGAGAGCGGCGAACTCGTCTCGTGTCCCGGATCGCGGCGCCAGGCGCAACTGGGCGCCGCGCAGCCCGCATTGGACGGGTACGTCGTGCCGGACTTCCCAGGCCAGCTTCCACTGTTCTGAAAGCCCCGGCGGGCCCTGCCCAGCTCACTCCCAAGCAGGCCCGCCAGGTCCCGCCCGCACGTCCATCCGCGTCACCAGCCCGTCCCCGCAGAACCGGTACACGTGCTCGACCGTCTCCTCCGCCCACCGGTCGCCCGACGCGTCGCGCATCCCTGGCCGTACGGTTGGCCACCACCGCCTCGCCGTCTGCGGCCGGGCGCAGGCCCTCCAGGCGTACGAGGGGATGCCCGGCGGCGAACTGCCGTGCCCAGTACGCGCGCACCGCCTCGCGGCCGTGCAACCGGACCCCGTCCAGGAGGTTCGGCCAGTCCACGTCGGGCGCCAGGCACCGCTCCAGGAAGGTGTCCCGCTCGTCCGTCGAGAAGACCTCGTACATGCGCCGCAACAGCGCCTCCTGCGCGGCGGGCGGGCACCCCCTGCGAGCCCAACGTCAGTTTCCCGCCACCGACTTCACCGCCACCGACACCGGAGCAGACCCGCTGATCAGTTCGAGTGTCAGGCCGGCCGTCGCCGGGGTGTCGAGCAACTCCGCGAGTACGGCGGCGACATCGTCGCGCGGGATCGGGCCGCGACCGGTGTGGGCCTCCAGGCGCACCAGGCCGGTTCCGGCGTCGTTCGTCAGCATGCCGGGACGCAGGATCGTCCAGTCCAGGGCGTCAAGGCTCCGGACGTACGCGTCGGCCTCGCCCTTCGCGCGCTGGTAGACGTCGAAGACCTCGTTGCCCTCGTGCTTCGGGTCCGCGCCCATCGACGACACGACCACGAAACGGCGTACGTCCGCCTGGACCGCCGCGTCCGCGAACAGGACCGCCGCGCCCCTGTCCACCGTGTCCTTGCGGGCCGACCCGCTGCCCGGGCCCGCGCCGGCCGCGAACACCGCCGCGTCCGCGCCCCGCAGACATGCCGCGACCTCCTCGACGGAGGCCGACTCCAGATCCAGCAGGACGGGTTCGGCGCCGGCCTCCCGCAGGTCGTCGCCCTGTTCGGCCTTGCGGATGATCCCCACGACCTCGTCCCCGCGCCGGGCGAGCAGCCGCTCCAGCCGCAGCGCGATCTGACCATGACCACCAGCGATGACAATGCGCATGTCTTCGACCGTACGCCCGGACGGCCGCATCCGCCGCACGAGTTCAGCCACGCCCCATGGCGCCGGGGCACCCGTCGCACTCGCGAACCCCGACACTCGCCCCGAGCGAGCCGCAGGCGCGTGCGCCCCCCGCGCACGCCGAACTCACACTCCGGCGCCCGCTGAACTCACACTCCGGCACACGCTCTGCGTCACCCTGCTTCCGGGGGTGTTGGTGTGCTCCGGGGGGTGTGCATACGGCACCTCGCCCCACCTCACGACAACTCACCCCGCCTCACCCGTCACGACAACTCACCCCGCCCCACCCGTCACGACAACTCACCTCGCCCTTGCCGAGGCAACCCCAACTCCGCCGCCACGGCCGAGTTGCAGTACTCCCGTACCGCGCTCGTCCGCGCCACCACGCGCCCCCGGTGCACCACGATGCGGCTGTACGCGAGCGACAGCGCCCCCGCCAGCCGGTCGCCGCGTACCGCCAGCAACTCGGCAGGGAAGCCCGCCTCCACTCGCACCTCCGGCAGACCCAGCACCGCACGCGCCGACCCGCTCACGGCGTCGTACGAGTCCTCGGGGCGCAGCCCGTGGCGCGAGGACAGCAGGTAGGCGGCTTCCAGGGGGTCCCCGCGCCCCACGGGGTTGGACACATCCCTCAGGGCACCGCTCCCGGCGGCGACCCGTACCCCGGCGGCGCGCAGCAGTCGTACGGGCGTCGTGCCGCGCCGGTCCACGCCCCCGCAGCCGCCCTGCGGCATGCAGACCACCGTCACGCCGGCCGCCGCGAGCTGGTCCGCGGTGCGGGAGGCCACCTGGGCCGGCAGACGCCCCAGACCGCCGCACGGGCCGAGTGTCACGCCGGGGCGCAGGCCGCCGGCCATCGCGGCGAGGCGGGCCAGGCGGGCCGGGTCGGTGGCGTCGGTGTGCAGGTCGACGGGGCAGCCGTGCTCCGAGGCGACTTCCAGGACCGCTTCCACGTACCCCGTCGGGTCCGGGTCCAGGTCCGGGCAGCCGCCGACCACCGAGGCGCCCATCTTCACCGCGTCCCGCAGCATCGCGAGGCCGTCGGCACCGGCCACGCCGGTCAGCAGCCGCGGCATCGCCACCGTCGTCAACTCGGTGAGTCCGCGCAACGAACGCCGGGCCTGCAGTACGGCGGTCAGCGCGCCCAGACCCTGGACGTCACCCACGCGCACGTGCGCCCGCAGCGCGGTCGCCCCGTGCCCGAGCTGGAGCAGGGCGGCCTCGGTGGCCCGGCGCTGGACGTCCTGGGGGTCGTAGGAGACCGGTCCGCCCTCGTCGGCGGAGAGCGCGGTGTCGCCGTGGGCGTGCGGTTCGGCGGGGGCCGGCAGCAGCAGGTAGCCGCCGAGATCCACGCGCGCGCCGCACGCGCGCGTGCCGTCTCCCGCCAGGCTCCCTGCCGTGCCCACCGCCTCGATGCGGCCGCCGCCCAGTCGTACGTCCACGGTCCGGCCGTCGGTGAGCCGCGCTCCGCACAACAGCAGACCGGCCGGGTCGGCCGGTCCGGACGAACCCGACGAGGACGACGAGTGGGGCGGCTGGGGCTGGCTGTCGGGCATCGCGTTCCAGAGGCTCGGGGCTGCGCGGCGGGGCTGCGGGGACGGTGCCGGGGAACTGCGCCGGGCACGCAAGATCACGCAGAGTGAGACGAGCCTAGGGTGGCGATCCGGCCCCGGCGTGCAGGAGCGCAATAGTCGTACCGGTGTGGTCCGCCGAAGGGGAGCCACACCCGCGTTGCCGCGGTGGCCTGCGAGGCGTCTGCGCGGTCATCTGATCGGCCCCGGCCGGTGCCGCGAAACGGATTTGGGTGAACGGCGGCCGAGCGTGTAATGTCTTCATCGCTCGCCCCAATAGCTCAGTCGGCAGAGCGTCTCCATGGTAAGGAGAAGGTCAACGGTTCGATTCCGTTTTGGGGCTCTGGTGTGAGAGGTTCCCGCCGCGAGGCGGGGCCCGATCGCATCTCAGCGGTGTAGCTCAGTCGGTAGAGCAAGCGGCTCATAATCGCTGTGTCACCGGTTCAAGTCCGGTCACCGCTACTGACAGTAGCCGATTGCGGGGTCGGTCCTTCGATCGGCTACTCTTTCTTGCGTTGAATTAGTCCACCCGTTCGTCTTAGGAGCACTCACGTGGCTGCCACCGACGTCCGCCCGAAGATCACGCTGGCCTGCGTGGAGTGCAAGGAGCGGAACTACATCACCAAGAAGAACCGGCGTAACAACCCGGATCGTCTTGAGATGAAGAAGCACTGCCCGCGTTGCAACGCGCACACCGCGCACCGCGAAACGCGATAAAACAGGCTCGTACGCGAGGCCGCCCCCATTAGTCGGGGGGCGGCCTCGCGTCGTTTCCACCCCGGTTACCGGTCGGTTCCGGCTGGTCGCGGGTGAATCGGCCAGGTGAGTCGCCTCGGTGAACCGGTGAACCGGCCAGGCGGATCAGCCGGGCGCACAGCAGGTCAACCACAGCAGACATCAGGAGGTGCCGAGCCATGGCGCTCGACCAGTCCTTCGTGGGGCGGAGCTACCCGCCCACCGACCCCTATGAGGTGGGCCGGGAGAAGATCCGTGAGTTCGCGGAGGCGGTGGGGGACGCCAACCCGGCCTACACGGACCCGGAGGCCGCCAAGGCGCTCGGCCACTCCGATGTGATCGCCCCGCCGACCTTCGTCTTCGCGATCACCTTCAAGGCCGCGGGACAGGTCATCCAGGACCCGCAACTCGGCCTCGACTACAGCCGGGTGGTGCACGGCGACCAGAAGTTCGCCTACACCCGCCCGGTGCGCGCCGGTGACCGGCTGACCGTCACCTCGACCATCGAGGCGATCAAGACCATGGCGGGCAACGAGATCCTGGACATCCGCGGCGAGGTCCACGACGAGGCGGGCGAGCACGTGGTGACCGCCTGGACGAAGCTGGTGGCCCGCCCGGCGGACTCCGCGGAAGGGGAGGTCTGAGAACGATGACGGCGAAGATTGCGCACGGCGACGTCGAGGTCGGCACCGAACTGCCCACCCGGACCTTCCCTGTGACCCGCGCCACGCTCGTCCAGTACGCGGGCGCGTCCGGTGACTTCAACCCGATCCACTGGAACGAGAGGTTCGCCAAGGAGGTCGGGCTGCCGGACGTCATCGCGCACGGCATGTTCACCATGGCCGAGGCGATCCGTGTGGTCACCGACTGGACCGGCGACCCTGGCGCGGTCGTCGAGTACGGCGTCCGCTTCACCAAGCCCGTCGTCGTGCCGAACGACGACCAGGGCGCCACGATCGAGGTCAGTGGCAAGGTCGCCGCCGTGCTCGACGACAACAAGGTCCGTGTGGACCTGACCGTGAAGAGTGCCGGGCAGAAGGTGCTCGGGATGTCGCGGGCGGTCGTACGACTGGCGTGAACGGGCACGCGCGTGCCGTGCGGTAAGGGGCGTCCTCCATAGTGGCATCGGCATGGCTCTGTTCTTCGCCCCGGCCTCCAACCGTGTGGCGGCAGGTGAGCCGGGCGCCCGGAGCGTACGGGGCCGCGCTGAAGGCGCAGCCGTTCAAGCGGCCCTTCTGGACACTGTCGGCCTGGGAGTCGCCCGCGGCGCTGAAGGATTTCGCCCGCTCGGGCGCCCATGCTCCGACGTCGCAGGGACTGTCCGCACAGATGCGGGACGCGAGGTTCACCGCATGGCAGGTGTCGAGCGGCGCACTCCCAGTCGACTGGGCCGAGGCGTTCCGGCGCCTGACCTGAACGGCACGCGCGCGTGGTGCGTGCCTCAGCCCCGGCCCTCCACGCGCGTGCCGGGGCTGTCAGTGCCGTCTCGTAGTCTTGAGCGCGTGCAGGAACTCCACGACGCCCCCCTCGCCCCCCTCACCACCTTCCGGCTGGGCGGCCCCGCCACCCGCCTGGTCACCGCGACGAGCGACGCCGAGGTGATCGACGTCGTGCGCGAGGCGGACGCCTCCGGGACCCCGTTGCTGCTCATCGGCGGCGGATCGAACCTGGTCATCGGGGACAAGGGCTTCGCGGGCACCGCGCTGGTCATCGCCACCGAGGGCTTCGAGCTGGACGGCACCACGCTCGAACTGGCGGCCGGCGAGGTGTGGACCGACGCCGTCGCCCGGACCGTGGAGGCCGGGCTCGCCGGGATCGAGTGCCTCGCCGGAATCCCCGGCTCCGCGGGCGCGACACCGATCCAGAACGTCGGGGCGTACGGCCAGGAGGTCTCCTCCACGATCACCGAGGTGATCGCCTACGACCGCCGGGCGGGCGAGACCGTCGTCATCCCGAACGCCGAGTGCGCCTTCTCCTACCGCCACAGCCGCTTCAAGGCCGACCCCGAGCGCTACGTCGTCCTGCGCGTCCGGTTCCGGCTGGAGGACGCCGACGGGCTCTCCGCCCCCATCAAGTACGCAGAGACGGCCCGCGCCCTCGGCGTCGAACCGGGCGACCGCGTGCCCTTGGCCGCCGCGCGCGAGACCGTGCTGAAGCTCCGTACCGGGAAGGGCATGGTCCTGGACCCGGAGGACCACGACACCTGGTCGGCCGGATCCTTCTTCACCAATCCGATCCTCACCGACGAGCAGTTCGCGGCGTTCCACGCGCGCGTGCGTGAGCGTCTCGGCGACGGCGTGGAGCCGCCCGCCTACCCGGCGGGGGAGGGGCGCACCAAGACCTCCGCGGCCTGGCTCATCGACAAGGCGGGCTTCACCAAGGGATACGGCGCCGGCCCCGCCCGCATCTCCACCAAGCACACCCTCGCCCTCACCAACCGCGGCGAAGCGACCACCGAGGACCTCCTCGCGCTCGCCCGCGAGGTCGTCGCAGGGGTCCGCGAGGCCTTCGGCATCACGCTGGTCAACGAGCCGGTGACGGTCGGCGTGAGCCTGTGAGGGCCACCGCTCATCAGCGCACCCCCGACCAGCGCACCCCCGACCAGCTCGCCCCCGACGGGGCGCCCCCTCAGTAGGCGACGCCCACCCCCTGCTTCACCGTGGCTTGGTCGCCGACCGTGCCCAGCATGGCGTGCGCCACATCCGCACGCGCCAGAAAGCGGCCCCCACGCGGAAAGCCGCCCACCACCCTCCGGTACCTCCCGGTGAGCGGCTTGTCCTGAAGCCGTGGCGGCCGTACGACCGTCCAGTCCGTGGCGCTGCGGGCGAGGTCCGCCTCCATCTCCCGCAGGTCGGCGTAGATGTCCTTCAGGACCGCCGAGACGATGCCGCGCACGCTCCGGTCGAGGAACCCCTCACCCTCCGGCTCGGGACCGACCGGCGCCGCGCTCACCACGACCAGCCGCCGCACGCCCTCGGCCTCCAGGGCGCCGAGCACCGTCCGCGTCAGCCGCGCCGCGACCCCGGCGTCCCTGCGGCCGCGGGCACCGAGCCCGGACAGGACCGCGTCCCGGCCGGCGACAGCGGGGCGCAGGGCCTGCGGATCGGTCAGGTCCGCACGGAACACCTCCAGCCGCTCGCCGGTCACAGTGAACCGCGCCGGATCCCGCACCACCGCCGTGACCTGGTGTCCCGAGTCAAGAGCCTGCCGGACGATCTCCTGACCGGTGCCGCCGGTGGCACCGAAGACGGTGAGTTTCATGGGGCCTCCCCTGAATGCTCGGAGCTGGTGGGTGAGTATTCACTCACCGAGCTCCTTCTACAGTGGGTAAATACTCACCCACCCGTCAAGAGCGATCGGACATGACATGGAGAACCGACCGACCCGCGTCCGACTGCTCGATGCCGCGCACGACCTGATGCTCACGCTCGGCCTGGCGCGCACCACGACGAAAGAGATCGCGCGGGCGGCCGGATGCTCCGAGGCGGCGCTGTACAAGCACTTCGACAGCAAGGAGGAACTGTTCGTCAGGGTGCTCGCGGAGCGGCTTCCTCCGCTCGCCCCACTGCTCAGCAGCCTCGCGGCGGAGCCGGGCCGGCACTCCCTGGAGGAGAACCTCACCGAGATCGCCCACCAGGCCTGCCTTTTCTACGAGCAGAGCTTTCCGATCGCCGCGTCCCTGTACGCCGAGCCCTCGCTCAAGCGACGGCACGACGAGGCCATGCGCGAGCGTGGAACGGGGCCGCACATCCCGATCGAGGGCCTGGACGCCTACCTGCGCGCCGAGCAGGCCCTCGGCCGCGTCCGCCCCGACGCCGACACCTTCGCGGGGGCCTCGCTCCTCCTCGGCGCCTGCGCCCAGCGCGCGTTCGCGTACGAGGCGGCGGAGGAGCGGCCGCGGGCGGCTGAGTTCGCGACGCGGCTGGTGCGGACGCTCGTCGTGGGGCTCGCGGTGTGACGCGCTAGGCGGCGAGCCAGTCGTCCACTCCCGCCAGCAGCTTCCTGCGCACCTCCTCGGGCGCCGCGGACGCACGCACCGACTGCCGGGCCAGTTCCGCCAGTTCCTCGTCCGTGAAGGCGTGATGGTGGCGGGCGAGGTCGTACTGGGCGGCGAGGCGGGAGCCGAAGAGGAGGGGGTCGTCGGCGCCGAGGGCCATCGGGACGCCGGCGTCGTACAGGGCGCGCAGCGGGACGTCCTCCGGCTTCTCGTAGACGCCGAGGGCGACGTTCGAGGCGGGACACACCTCGCACGTCACGCCCTTGTCGGCCAGGCGCTTCAGCAGCCGCGGGTCCTCGGCCGCCCGTACCCCGTGGCCGAGCCGGTCGGCGTGCAGGTCGTCCAGGCAGTCACGGACGGAGGACGGGCCGGTCAGCTCGCCGCCGTGCGGGGCCGAGAGCAGGCCGCCCTCGCGGGCGATGTGGAAGGCGCGGTCGAAGTCCCGTGCCATTCCACGGCGTTCGTCGTTCGACAACCCGAAGCCGACCACGCCCCGGTCGGCGTACCGCACCGCGAGACGCGCCAGCGTGCGGGCGTCCAGGGGGTGCTTCATACGGTTCGCGGCGACCAGGACACGCATCCCGAGCCCCGTGTCCCGCGACGCCGTCTCCACCGCGTCCAGGATGATCTCCAGCGCCGGGATCAGACCGCCCAGCCGGGGCGCGTACGACGTCGGATCCACCTGGATCTCCAGCCAGCCGGAGCCGTCCCTGATGTCCTCCTCCGCGACCTCCCTGACCAGCCGCTGAATGTCCTCCGGCTGCCTGAGGCACGAGCGCGCCGCGTCGTACAGGCGCTGGAAGCGGAACCAGCCCCGCTCGTCCGTCGCCCGCAGCTTCGGGGACTCCCCGCGGGTCAGCGCGTCGGTCAGCGCCTCGGGCAGGCGCACACCGTACTTGTCGGCCAGCTCCAGCAGGGTCGCCGGCCGCATCGAGCCGGTGAAGTGCAGGTGCAGATGGGCTTTCGGCAGCTCAGAGACATCACGTACACGCTCCATTCCAGGATCCTGCCGTACGCGTGCGCCGTCCCGGTAGCGGTTTGCCCTTTAGTGGTCTTGCTCGCACAAACAAACGGGGCACACACCGGCGTCGGTATGTGCCCCGGGGCCGATGCGGAACCGTCAGTCCCGCGCCTCGGCCAGCAGCTTCTGGATCCGGCTCACGCCCTCGACGAGGTCCTCGTCACCGAGCGCGTACGACAGCCGCAGATAGCCCGGCGTGCCGAACGCCTCACCCGGGACGACCGCGACCTCGGCCTCCTCCAGGATCAGCTCGGCCAGCTCGACGCTGCTCTGCGGGCGCTTGCCGCGGATCTCCTTGCCGAGCAGGGCCTTCACCGACGGGTACGCGTAGAAGGCGCCCTCGGGCTCCGGGCAGACCACGCCGTCGATCTCGTTGAGCATCCGCACGATCGTCTTGCGGCGGCGGTCGAAGGCCTCACGCATGGTCGCGACCGCGTCCAGGTCGCCGGAGACGGCGGCGATGGCGGCCACCTGCGCCACGTTCGAGACGTTCGACGTCGCGTGCGACTGGAGGTTGGTCGCGGCCTTCACCACGTCCTTCGGGCCGATGACCCAGCCCACCCGCCAGCCGGTCATGGCGTACGTCTTGGCCACGCCGTTGACCACGATGCACTTGTCCCGCAGCTCGGGGAACAGACCCGGCAGGGAGACCGCGGCGGCCTCGCCGTACACCAGGTGCTCGTAGATCTCGTCGGTCAGCACCCACAGGCCGTGCTCGACGGCCCAGCGGCCGATCGCCTCGGTCTCGGCCTCCGTGTAGACCGCGCCGGTCGGGTTCGACGGGGAGACGAACAGGACGACCTTCGTCTTCTCCGTACGGGCCGCCTCCAACTGCTCCACCGAGACGCGGTAGCCGGTCGTCTCGTCGGCGACGACCTCGACCGGGACACCGCCCGCGAGACGGATCGACTCCGGGTACGTCGTCCAGTACGGGGCGGGGACGATGACCTCGTCGCCCGGGTCGAGAATCGCGGCGAAGGCTTCGTAGATGGCCTGCTTGCCACCGTTGGTGACGAGGATCTGCGAGACGTCGGGCTGGTAGCCGGAGTCACGCAGCGTCTTCGCGGCGATCGCGGCCTTCAGCTCGGGCAGACCGCCGGCCGGGGTGTAGCGGTGGTACTTCGGGTTCTTGCAGGCCTCGATGGCGGCCTCGACGATGTAGTCCGGGGTCGGGAAGTCGGGCTCACCGGCGCCGAAGCCGATCACCGGACGCCCGGCGGCCTTGAGGGCCTTGGCCTTGGCGTCCACGGCGAGGGTGGCGGACTCGGAGATCGCGCCGACTCGGGCGGAGACCCGGCGCTCGGTGGGAGGGGTTGCAGCGCTCATGGGGCCCATGGTTTCAGACCGGAAACGCGCGCGGCACGGGGGTTTCACAGACTGAACATCAGCTGAACATCTGTCCGGATCGGGCCCGCGGCCTGGGCGATCTTGCGTTGTCGCACGGGCGATCGCCCGGCGATCTTCCGCCATCCAAGCCCCCAGCGGGCACTTTCTGTTCGACGAGGCGCTCGGGACCACGTACACTCTCACCTCGTTGGCCTTCAGCAGCCCGCAGTCGCACGGTGCACACCGAGCACCCGGTTGGATGCGGTACGTTGGGGGACACACAAAGGGTCGTAGCTCAATTGGTAGAGCACCGGTCTCCAAAACCGGCGGTTGGGGGTTCAAGTCCCTCCGGCCCTGCTACACACACCTTCGCCAGGATGTGTGCGCATGTACGTACAGCAATGCACCGCCGTGCGGCTCAGACCGGGCGCGGCACGGCCACGACCCGGAATCAGGTGAGGACGAGTGACGGACGCCGTGGGCTCCATCGACATGCCTGATGCCCAGGACGAGGCGCCGGAGTCCAAGAAGAAGGCCCGGAAGGGCGGCAAGCGCGCCAAGAAGGGCCCGCTGAAGCGACTCGCGCTCTTCTACCGCCAGATCGTCGCGGAGCTCCGCAAGGTCGTCTGGCCGACGCGCAACCAGCTGACGACGTACACCACTGTGGTGATCATCTTCGTCGTCATCATGATCGGCCTGGTGACCGTGATTGACTATGGGCTCGACAACGCCGCCAAGTACGTCTTCGGCTGAGCCAAGAGCGAAGGGCGCCGTGGTTACCGGCGCCCCTTTCGCATGTTCCACCCCTATGTATCCAGGAAGAAGCAGCCACCGTGTCTGACCAGAACGTGAACGACGCCATCGAGCCACACGGGCAGGGTGTCGAGTCCGTGGAAGACGAGCTCGACATCGTCGAGGGCGCGGACGAGGGCCTGGACGAGGTCGAGGCTGCCGACGCCGACGCGGGCGAACCCGCCGAGGAAGCCGCGCTGCACGTGGAGGAGGAGCCCTCGGAGGACTCCGAGGCCGCCGAGGCCCCCGAGGAGGAGGCCGAGCCGGTCGACCCCGTCGCCGCGCTCCGCGAGGAACTTCGCACCCTCCCCGGCGAGTGGTACGTCATCCACACCTACGCCGGTTACGAGAACCGGGTGAAGACCAACCTCGAGCAGCGCGCCGTCTCGCTGAACGTCGAGGACTACATCTTCCAGGCCGAGGTGCCGCAGGAAGAGGTCGTCCAGATCAAGAACGGCGACCGCAAGACGATCAAGCAGAACAAGCTGCCGGGTTACGTCCTGGTCCGCATGGACCTCACGAACGAGTCCTGGGGCGTCGTCCGCAACACCCCCGGCGTCACCGGCTTCGTGGGCAACGCCTACGACCCGTACCCGCTGACCCTGGACGAGATCGTCAAGATGCTCGCCCCGGAGGCCGAGGAGAAGGCCGCCCGCGAGGCGGCCGAGGCCGAGGGCAAGCCCGCACCGCAGCGCAAGGTCGAGGTCCAGGTGCTGGACTTCGAGGTCGGCGACTCGGTCACGGTCACCGACGGCCCGTTCGCCACGCTGCAGGCGACCATCAACGAGATCAACGCCGACTCGAAGAAGGTCAAGGGCCTGGTGGAGATCTTCGGCCGCGAGACGCCGGTCGAGCTCTCCTTCGACCAGATTCAGAAGAACTAGTTTTTTCTGGACTCACCGCTTCCGCGCAGGTCAGGCGAACGCTCAAGCGGCCGCCTGACCTGCTCGGTTTTTGGCCGCGCATCTATACCCGTTATCGTTGTGCGGTATGCCTTCATCCGGGACGCGACCCGGGCGGGGGCACGCCTCAATCGAAAGGACCCGGAGAGTAATGCCTCCCAAGAAGAAGAAGGTCACGGGGCTCATCAAGCTCCAGATCCAGGCCGGTGCCGCCAACCCGGCCCCGCCGGTCGGCCCCGCGCTGGGTCAGCACGGCGTCAACATCATGGAGTTCTGCAAGGCCTACAACGCCGCGACCGAGTCGCAGCGCGGTTGGGTCATCCCGGTGGAGATCACGGTCTACGAGGACCGTTCCTTCACCTTCATCACCAAGACGCCGCCGGCCGCCAAGATGATCCTCAAGGCCGCGGGCGTGGAGAAGGGCTCCGGCGAGCCGCACAAGACCAAGGTCGCCAAGATCACCGAGGCGCAGGTCCGCGAGATCGCCACCACCAAGATGCCCGACCTCAACGCCAACGACCTGGACGCCGCCGCGAAGATCATCGCCGGCACCGCCCGTTCCATGGGCATCACGGTCGAGGGCTGACCCCAACCCCCCAGCAGAAGTGAGTGGCAGGGCCTGCTCGGCCCGGACCACAACTCCTAAGCACACACAGGAGCAGTAGTGAGCAAGCGCAGCAAGACTCTCCGCGCTGCGGACGCCAAGATCGACCGGGAGAAGCTCTACGCCCCGCTCGAGGCCGTCCGTCTCGCCAAGGAGACGTCCACGACCAAGTTCGACGGCACCGTCGAGGTCGCCTTCCGTCTGGGTGTCGACCCGCGTAAGGCCGACCAGATGGTCCGTGGCACCGTGAACCTTCCGCACGGCACCGGTAAGACCGCCCGGGTCCTGGTCTTCGCGACCGGCGACCGTGCCGAGGCCGCGCGTGCCGCGGGCGCCGACATCGTCGGTGCCGACGAGCTGATCGACGAGGTCTCGAAGGGCCGCCTGGACTTCGACGCCGTCGTCGCCACCCCGGACCTCATGGGCAAGGTCGGCCGCCTCGGCCGGGTGCTCGGTCCGCGTGGTCTGATGCCGAACCCGAAGACCGGCACCGTCACCCCCGACGTGGCCAAGGCCGTCACCGACATCAAGGGCGGCAAGATCGAGTTCCGCGTCGACAAGCACTCGAACCTGCACTTCATCATCGGCAAGGTGTCCTTCGACGACAGCAAGCTGGTGGAGAACTACGGCGCCGCGCTGGAGGAGATCCTCCGTCTGAAGCCGTCCGCCGCCAAGGGTCGCTACATCAAGAAGGCCGCCATCACCACCACGATGGGCCCCGGCGTTCCGGTCGACCCCAACCGCACCCGCAACCTCCTCGTCGAGGAGGACCCGGCCGCGGTCTGAGCCACCGGCTCACCAGGCTCGTAGACGGGCCCCGCACCCTTCCCGGGTGCGGGGCCCGTTCCCGTTCTCCGGCCCGTTTGTCAGTGCCCTGGGTTAACGTGCATTCACGGGGTTCACACAGGGGGAACGAATGACGAGCACGAGGGCGCGCCGGTCGGCGCTGTGGATCGCGCTGACGGCCGTGCCGGCGGCCCTGGCCGCCTGCACGGCCTCCGACCGCCCCACGGAGGAGGCCCGCCCCACTCCCGCCGCCGCCGTGACAGCCGCCCTGCGCACCGTCGAACGCGCCACGGGCCAGGCCGAGTCCGCCCGCGTCAGATCCACGACCAGCATGGGCTCGGCCCTGTCCATGAAGGCCGAGGGCGCCCTCGCCTGGAGCGACGGCCTCACCGGCACCATGAAGATCACGTACACCGGCGGCACGACGGCCGAGACGATGCGCCGACTGGGCACGACGTCCATGGAGGCCCGCTATCTTCCCGACGCCTACTACGCGCGCATGGGCGACACGTTCGCCGAGAAGACCGACGGCAAGCACTGGATCAAGTACGTCTACGACGACCTGAAGCATCTCGCCGGCAGTGCCGGAGCGGACCTGGCGGACCAGATGCGCGCCACCGCACCGCATACGTCGGTGAAACTGCTGCTGTCCTCCGCGGACGTACGCAAGGTCGGCGAGGAGACGGTGAGAGGCGAGCGCACCACGCACTACTCCGGCACGGTGCAGGGCGAGGGTGCCGCCACCCAGACCGTCGAGATATGGGTCGATGACCGTAACCTGCTGGTCAAGAAGGTCGAGAAGGGCCGGACGGCCACCGGACGGCTGACCCAGACCGCGTACTACAGCGACTACGGCGTGAAGACCGCGGTCGAGAAACCTCCGGCGGGGGACACCGCGGACTTCAAGGAGCTGCTGAAGATGCGAGGAGGTCTGGGCGGCACCTCCTGAGCGCCGCGTCGTACCGCTCGACTCCGGAAGACCGTTCCGGCTTCCTGGTCAGGCTTCCTGGGATACGCTCCCGATCTTGCTGTGCGCCGACCACGCACCGCCGTGTGTTCCTTGGGGGGAATCGATGAGGCGTTCCATACGCGCCGCCCTGCCCGTCTCCGTGCCGCGTCGGGCGGCGGTCGTCGGCCTCGCCGCGCTCCTTCTCGCCGGCTGCGGCACAGGAGCCGATGCGGGGCGGTCCGCGCAAACCTCGGCCGCCGAGGCCGTCCTTCGGGCCGCGGAGCGGACCGAAGGGGTCCCGTCCCTGCGGTACCGGGTGACCGGCCGGATGCCTGAGCGGGGGAAGATCGAGGACGAGGCGGCCGTCCGCACGACACCGGCCACGGCCCGTTTGAGGACGGCCAACCTGAGCGGCGAGAACCAGGGCGAGTCCGAGCTGCGCCTGGTCGGCGGGGTGCTCTACGCGAGCGCGCCCGACGACATGGTCAAGGAGATGGGCGGGAGGCACTGGATCAGCTACGGTCCGGACGCCAAGTTCACCACCGCCGGCGGCCTGCGTATGGACGTCGCCGGCCTGCGCGACCAGGTGAGCCGGAACCCGGCCCGGGAAGCAGCCCTCCTGGCCGCTGCCGAGGACGTGAAGCGGATCGGCACCGAGACGGTCGACGGCGCCGACACCACGCACTACGCGGGGACGGCCACCGTCGAGGAGCTGCGCGCCTCCCTCGACGACGTCGAGGACAAGGCCGCCCGGCAGGGACGCGAGAACAGCCTCGACCAGTACGACAAGCAGGGCGTGGACGAGCTCACCCTGGATGTGTGGGTCGACGGTGACGACCGGGTCAAGCGCCTGCGCACGCAGGGCTTCGGCCGCCACGGCGTGCTCGACCTCACCTTCACCTTCCTCGACCACGGCAAGCCGGTGACGGTGCGGGCACCCCAGGCCGACGACACCGCCGACCTGCGCAAGCCGCTGCAGAAGAACGGGAGCTGAGCACCGTACGGGCCGATTTGCCTGACGGCGATTGTGTCCCGTACTCTCCTACAGAAGCCAAAGACCGCTGGTCGTTGCCGTGCGCTCGCAGGAGGGCGCGGTGGCCGAAGGATCCGCTGAAATGCGGACGACCCGCGCAGGTGACAGTGGAAGTGCTCCCGGAGTACGTACGTCTCGTGCGTGCGACCGGTCGAGTCCGCCCCGTGCGCCTGCGCCGGGGCGTTTCGTTTTCCCCAGTCCTCCTTCGGGTCCGCGCGGTCCGAATCACCCGGAAGGAGGCCGAGGCTCTATGGCGAGGCCCGACAAGGCTGCCGCAGTGGCGGAGTTGACGGAGCAGTTCCGCAACTCGAGCGCTGCAGTGCTGACCGAGTACCGCGGTCTCACCGTGGCGCAGCTCAAGACGCTGCGTCGTTCGCTCGGTGAGAACGCCCAGTACGCCGTGGTGAAGAACACGCTGACCAAGATTGCGGCCAACGAGGCCGGGATCTCGACGCTGGACGACCTGTTCAACGGTCCGACGGCTGTCGCCTTCGTCACCGGTGACCCGGTGGAGTCGGCGAAGGGTCTCCGTGACTTCGCCAAGGACAACCCGAATCTCGTCATCAAGGGCGGTGTCCTTGACGGCAAGGCGCTGTCCGCCGACGAGATCAAGAAGCTTGCGGACCTCGAGTCCCGCGAGGTTCTGCTCGCCAAGCTGGCGGGCGCCCTGAAGGGCAAGCAGACGCAGGCTGCTCAGGTCTTCCAGGCGCTCCCGTCGAAGCTCGTCCGCACCGTGGACGCGCTTCGTGCCAAGCAGGACGAGCAGGGCGGTGCCGAGTAATTCGGCTCGCATCATGACCGCCGCCCCCAGGCAGCGGTCGTAGCGGGCCAACGTACGCCCGCCACTCATGTACATCCGGCACCAGCCGAATTAGTGGAAGGAAAGCCATCGTGGCTCTCACCCAGGAAGAACTGCTCGCCGAGTTCGAGAACATGACCCTCATCCAGCTTTCCGAGTTCGTGAAGGCGTTCGAGGAGAAGTTCGACGTCACCGCCGCTGCCGCCGCGGTCGCCGTTGCCGCTCCGGGTGCCCCGGGTGTCCCGGCCGAGGCCGTCGAGGAGAAGGACGAGTTCGACGTCATCCTCACCGGCGCCGGTGACAAGAAGATCCAGGTCATCAAGGTCGTGCGTGAGCTGACCTCGCTGGGCCTGAAGGAGGCCAAGGACCTGGTCGACGGTGCGCCGAAGCCGGTTCTGGAGAAGGTCAACAAGGAGGCCGCGGACAAGGCCAAGGAGTCCCTCGAGGGCGCCGGCGCCTCCGTCGAGGTCAAGTAAGACCTTTCCGGTCTTCCCGGTCTTCCCGGTCGAGTACGACCTTCGCGCATGCTGAGAGCAGCCACCTAGGGCTGTAACGCAGTCGCACCGAGGAGCGATCATCCATTCGGGTGGTCGCTCCTCGGCGTTCCTGGGGGCGCGGCCACGGTTGCCTTGCGCCCGGTTCGGTGGGGGGTATGGTGATCTTCGTCGTGTCCCTGGGCGGCCCCGGGTTCGGGCCTGGGGGCCTTGACGAACCGCACGCAGCGCGCAATTCTCAGGACGCGTCGTCACAAGGATCCGAATCCGAGGCATGGATCGGCGACGAAGAGGGCAGTATCAACGTGCATTGAGGGCGAGCATGCCGAGGGCGTTGAGAACAACGAGGGTCGCGAAAAACCCGCACTGGACATCAGTGTGCCAAGTGGCTACACTGACCCTTTGCGCTGCCTGTTAGCTGTCCCCTGCCCGTCACCAGGGGCATGCCCTCGCTTGAGCACCGATGACCGGACCATCCTTGACCTGGCCATTCTTTGGTCGGAGACGGAACACCTGTCTCTGTGCCCCGGTGAGGGGCCGGTACGCGCGTAGTGAGTCCGAGCCCTCGGAAGGACCCCCTCTTGGCCGCCTCGCGCACTGCCTCGACCGCGAATACGAACAACGGCGCCAGCACCGCCCCGCTGCGCATCTCTTTTGCAAAGATCAAGGAGCCCCTTGAGGTTCCGAACCTGCTCGCGCTGCAGACCGAGAGCTTTGACTGGCTGCTCGGCAACACCGCCTGGCAGAGTCGGGTCGAGGCGGCTCTGGAGTCCGGTCAGGATGTCCCCACCAAGTCCGGCCTCGAGGAGATCTTCGAGGAGATCTCCCCGATCGAGGACTTCTCCGGGTCGATGTCGCTGACGTTCCGCGACCACCGCTTCGAGCCGCCGAAGAACAGCATCGACGAGTGCAAGGAGCGCGACTTCACGTACGCCGCTCCGCTCTTCGTCACGGCCGAGTTCACGAACAACGAGACCGGCGAGATCAAGTCCCAGACGGTCTTCATGGGTGACTTCCCGCTCATGACGAACAAGGGCACCTTCGTCATCAACGGCACCGAGCGTGTCGTGGTGTCGCAGCTGGTCCGTTCCCCCGGTGTCTACTTCGACTCGACCATCGACAAGACGTCCGACAAGGACATCTTCTCGGCCAAGATCATCCCGTCCCGGGGTGCCTGGCTGGAGATGGAGATCGACAAGCGCGACATGGTCGGTGTCCGCATCGACCGCAAGCGCAAGCAGTCCGTCACCGTCCTGCTCAAGGCGCTCGGCTGGACCACCGAGCAGATCCTCGAGGAGTTCGGCGAGTACGAGTCGATGCGCGCCACCCTGGAGAAGGACCACACCCAGGGCCAGGACGACGCGCTGCTCGACATCTACCGCAAGCTGCGTCCGGGCGAGCCCCCCACGCGTGAGGCCGCGCAGACGCTCCTTGAGAACCTCTACTTCAACCCGAAGCGCTACGACCTCGCCAAGGTCGGCCGCTACAAGGTCAACAAGAAGCTGGGTGCGGACGCTCCGCTCGACGCGGGCATCCTGACCGTCGAGGACATCATCTCGACGATCAAGTACCTGGTGAAGCTGCACGCGGGCGAGACCGAGACGGTCGGCGACAGCGGTCAGAGCATCGTCGTCGAGACCGACGACATCGACCACTTCGGCAACCGTCGTCTGCGCAGCGTCGGCGAGCTCATCCAGAACCAGGTCCGCACCGGTCTGGCTCGTATGGAGCGCGTCGTCCGTGAGCGCATGACGACCCAGGACGTCGAGGCGATCACGCCGCAGACCCTGATCAACATCCGGCCGGTCGTCGCCTCCATCAAGGAGTTCTTCGGCACCAGCCAGCTGTCGCAGTTCATGGACCAGAACAACCCGCTGTCCGGGCTGACGCACAAGCGTCGTCTGTCCGCGCTCGGCCCGGGTGGTCTGTCCCGTGAGCGGGCCGGCTTCGAGGTCCGTGACGTTCACCCGTCCCACTACGGCCGTATGTGCCCGATCGAGACGCCTGAAGGCCCGAACATCGGTCTGATCGGTTCGCTCGCCTCCTACGGCCGCGTCAACGCGTTCGGTTTCGTCGAGACGCCGTACCGCAAGGTCGTCGACGGTCAGGTCACCGACGAGGTCGACTACCTGACGGCCGACGAGGAGGACCGCTTCGTCATCGCGCAGGCCAACGCCACGCTGACGGACGACATGCGTTTCGCCGAGGCCCGTGTGCTCGTCCGCCGCCGTGGCGGCGAGGTCGACTACGTCGGCGGCGAGGACGTGGACTACATGGACGTCTCGCCGCGCCAGATGGTGTCGGTCGCGACCGCCATGATCCCGTTCCTCGAGCACGACGACGCCAACCGTGCCCTCATGGGCGCGAACATGATGCGCCAGGCCGTTCCGCTCATCAAGGCGGAGGCCCCGCTCGTCGGCACCGGCATGGAGTACCGCTCCGCCGTCGACGCCGGCGACGTCGTCAAGGCCGAGAAGGCCGGTGTGGTCCAGGAGGTCTCCGCGGACTACATCACCACCGCCAACGACGACGGCACGTACATCACGTACCGCCTGGCCAAGTTCGCCCGCTCCAACCAGGGCACCTCGGTCAACCAGAAGGTCATCGTCCAGGAGGGCGACCGGATCGTCGAGGGCCAGGTCCTCGCCGACGGTCCGGCCACCCAGAACGGTGAGATGGCGCTGGGCAAGAACCTGCTCGTGGCGTTCATGCCGTGGGAGGGTCACAACTACGAGGACGCGATCATCCTGTCGCAGCGCCTCGTGCAGGACGACGTCCTCTCCTCGATCCACATCGAGGAGCACGAGGTCGACGCCCGTGACACCAAGCTCGGCCCCGAGGAGATCACCCGGGACATCCCGAACGTCTCCGAGGAGGTCCTCGCCGACCTCGACGAGCGCGGCATCATCCGTATCGGTGCCGAGGTCATCGCCGGTGACATCCTCGTCGGCAAGGTGACCCCGAAGGGTGAGACCGAGCTGACGCCGGAGGAGCGCCTGCTGCGCGCGATCTTCGGTGAGAAGGCCCGTGAGGTCCGTGACACCTCGCTGAAGGTGCCGCACGGCGAGACCGGCAAGGTCATCGGCGTCCGCGTCTTCGACCGCGAGGAGGGCGACGAGCTTCCCCCCGGTGTGAACCAGCTGGTGCGCGTGTACGTGGCGCAGAAGCGCAAGATCACCGACGGTGACAAGCTCGCCGGCCGCCACGGCAACAAGGGCGTCATCTCCAAGATTCTGCCGATCGAGGACATGCCGTTCCTGGAGGACGGCACCCCGGTCGACATCATCCTCAACCCGCTGGGTGTGCCGTCCCGAATGAACCCGGGACAGGTCCTGGAGATCCACCTCGGCTGGCTCGCCAGCCGCGGCTGGGACGTCTCCGGCCTCGCGGACGAGTGGGCGCAGCGCCTCCAGGCGATCGGCGCCGACCAGGTCGACCCGGGCACCAACGTCGCCACCCCGGTGTTCGACGGTGCGCGTGAGGACGAGCTGGCGGGTCTGCTGCAGCACACCATCCCGAACCGCGACGGCGAGCGCATGGTGCTCCCGTCCGGCAAGGCGCGGCTGTTCGACGGCCGTAGCGGTGAGCCGTTCCCGGACCCGATCTCGGTCGGCTACATGTACATCCTGAAGCTGCACCACCTGGTCGACGACAAGCTGCACGCCCGTTCGACCGGCCCGTACAGCATGATCACCCAGCAGCCGCTGGGTGGTAAGGCCCAGTTCGGTGGCCAGCGGTTCGGTGAGATGGAGGTGTGGGCGCTGGAGGCATACGGCGCCGCATACGCCCTCCAGGAGCTGCTGACCATCAAGTCCGACGACGTCACCGGCCGCGTGAAGGTCTACGAGGCCATCGTCAAGGGCGAGAACATCCCCGAGCCCGGCATCCCCGAGTCCTTCAAGGTGCTCATCAAGGAGATGCAGTCGCTCTGCCTGAACGTGGAGGTGCTGTCCAGCGACGGTATGTCCATCGAGATGCGTGACACCGACGAGGACGTCTTCCGCGCTGCGGAGGAGCTCGGCATCGACCTGTCCCGGCGCGAGCCGAGCAGCGTCGAAGAGGTCTGACGGGAGTCCGGCGGGGCCCTCACCCACAGGGCCCCGCCGACCCCCAGGCCCCCGTTTCAGACCACAGACTTACAACCCTGAGAGGGATTGACGCATAGTGCTCGACGTCAACTTCTTCGATGAGCTCCGGATCGGTCTGGCCACCGCTGACGACATCCGTCAGTGGAGCCACGGCGAGGTCAAGAAGCCCGAGACCATCAACTACCGCACCCTCAAGCCCGAGAAGGACGGACTCTTCTGCGAGAAGATCTTCGGTCCGACCCGGGACTGGGAGTGCTACTGCGGCAAGTACAAGCGCGTTCGCTTCAAGGGCATCATCTGCGAGCGCTGTGGCGTCGAGGTCACGCGCGCCAAGGTGCGCCGTGAGCGGATGGGCCACATCGAGCTCGCCGCGCCCGTCACGCACATCTGGTACTTCAAGGGTGTCCCGAGCCGGCTGGGCTACCTGCTCGACCTGGCTCCCAAGGACCTCGAGAAGGTCATCTACTTCGCGGCGTACATGATCACGTACGTCGACGAGGAGCGCCGTACCCGCGACCTGCCCTCCCTGGAGGCGCACGTCTCCGTCGAGCGCCAGCAGATCGAGAACCGCCGGGACGCCGACCTGGAGGCCCGCGCCAAGAAGCTCGAGACCGACCTGGCCGAGCTGGAGGCCGAGGGCGCCAAGGCCGACGTGCGCCGCAAGGTGCGCGAGGGTGCCGAGCGTGAGATGAAGCAGCTGCGCGACCGTGCGCAGCGCGAGATCGACCGCCTCGACGAGGTGTGGACCCGGTTCAAGAACCTCAAGGTCCAGGACCTCGAGGGCGACGAGCTCCTCTACCGCGAGCTGCGTGACCGCTTCGGCACGTACTTCGACGGTTCGATGGGTGCCGCGGCGCTGCAGAAGCGCCTGGAGTCCTTCGACCTGGACGAGGAGGCCGAGCGCCTCCGCGAGATCATCCGTACCGGCAAGGGCCAGAAGAAGACCCGTGCGCTCAAGCGCCTGAAGGTCGTCTCCGCGTTCCTGCAGACCAGCAACAGCCCCAAGGGCATGGTGCTCGACTGCGTGCCGGTCATCCCGCCGGACCTGCGTCCGATGGTGCAGCTGGACGGTGGCCGCTTCGCGACCTCCGACCTGAACGACCTGTACCGCCGTGTGATCAACCGCAACAACCGTCTGAAGAGGCTCCTCGACCTCGGCGCGCCCGAGATCATCGTCAACAACGAGAAGCGCATGCTTCAGGAGGCTGTTGACGCCCTCTTCGACAACGGTCGTCGTGGTCGCCCGGTGACCGGTCCGGGCAACCGCCCGCTGAAGTCCCTCAGCGACATGCTGAAGGGCAAGCAGGGTCGATTCCGTCAGAACCTGCTCGGTAAGCGTGTGGACTACTCCGCGCGTTCAGTGATCGTCGTCGGTCCGCAGCTGAAGCTGCACCAGTGCGGTCTGCCCAAGGCGATGGCGCTGGAGCTGTTCAAGCCGTTCGTGATGAAGCGGCTCGTGGACCTCAACCACGCGCAGAACATCAAGAGCGCCAAGCGCATGGTGGAGCGCGGCCGCACGGTCGTGTACGACGTCCTCGAAGAGGTCATCGCCGAGCACCCGGTTCTGCTGAACCGTGCGCCCACCCTGCACCGCCTCGGCATCCAGGCCTTCGAGCCGCAGCTGGTCGAGGGCAAGGCCATCCAGATCCACCCGCTCGTCTGCACCGCGTTCAACGCGGACTTCGACGGTGACCAGATGGCCGTGCACCTGCCGCTGTCCGCGGAGGCGCAGGCCGAGGCCCGCATCCTGATGCTGTCCTCGAACAACATCCTCAAGCCCGCCGACGGCCGTCCGGTGACGATGCCGACCCAGGACATGGTCCTCGGTCTGTTCTTCCTCACCACCGACGGCGAGATGCGGGACATCAAGGGTGAGGACCGCTCGTTCTCGTCCGTGGCCGAGGCGATCATGGCCTTCGACGCCGGTGAGCTCTCGCTCCAGTCGAAGATCGACATCCGCTTCCCGGTCGGCACCATCCCGCCGCGCGGCTGGACCCCGCCGGCGCAGGAGGAGGGCGAGCCGGAGTGGCAGCAGGGTGACAGCTTCCGTCTGAAGACCACGCTGGGTCGTGCGCTTTTCAACGAGCTGCTGCCCGAGGACTACCCGTTCGTCGACTACGAGGTCGGCAAGAAGCAGCTCTCCGAGATCGTCAACGACCTCGCCGAGCGCTACCCGAAGGTCATCGTGGCGGCGACGCTCGACAACCTGAAGGCTTCCGGCTTCTACTGGGCCACCCGTTCCGGCGTCACCGTCGCCATCTCCGACGTCGTCGTTCCCGAGGCGAAGAAGGAGATCGTCCGCGGTTACGAGGCGCAGGACGAGAAGGTCCAGAAGCAGTACGAGCGCGGTCTGATCACCAAGGACGAGCGCACGCAGGAGCTCATCGCGATCTGGACCAAGGCGACCAACGAGGTCGCCGAGGCGATGAACGACAACTTCCCGAAGACCAACCCGATCTTCATGATGGTGAACTCGGGTGCACGAGGCAACATGATGCAGATGCGTCAGATCGCCGGTATGCGTGGTCTGGTGTCGAACGCGAAGAACGAGACGATCCCGCGTCCGATCAAGGCGTCCTTCCGTGAGGGCCTGTCCGTGCTGGAGTACTTCATCTCCACGCACGGTGCCCGTAAGGGTCTGGCGGACACCGCCCTGCGTACCGCCGACTCGGGTTACCTGACCCGTCGTCTGGTGGACGTGTCGCAGGACGTGATCATCCGCGAGGAGGACTGCGGCACCGACCGTGGCCTCAAGCTGGCGATCGCCGAGCGCGGTGCGGACGGCGTGCTGCGCAAGACGGAGAACGTCGAGACGTCCGTGTACGCGCGCTGCCTCGCCGAGGACATCGTGGTCGACGGCAAGGTGCTGGCCCCGGCCGGCACCGACCTGGGCGACGTCCTCATCGAGGAGCTCGTGGCCCAGGGCGTCGAGACGGTCAAGACCCGCTCGGTCCTGACCTGCGAGTCCGCCGTCGGCACCTGCGCCATGTGCTACGGCCGTTCGCTCGCCACCGGCAAGCTGGTCGACATCGGTGAGGCGGTCGGCATCATCGCCGCCCAGTCCATCGGTGAGCCCGGTACCCAGCTGACGATGCGTACCTTCCACACCGGTGGTGTGGCCGGTGACGACATCACCCAGGGTCTGCCGCGTGTCGTCGAGCTCTTCGAGGCCCGTACCCCGAAGGGTGTCGCCCCGATCTCCGAGGCCACCGGCCGCGTCCGGATCGAGGAGACCGAGAAGACCAAGAAGATCGTCGTCACCCCGGACGACGGCAGCGACGAGACGGCGTACCCGATCTCGAAGCGTGCCCGACTCCTGGTCAGCGAGGGCGAGCACGTCGAGGTGGGCCAGAAGCTCACCGTGGGTGCCACCAACCCGCACGACGTGCTGCGCATCCTGGGCCAGCGTGCCGTCCAGGTCCACCTGGTCGGCGAGGTCCAGAAGGTCTACAACTCGCAGGGTGTGTCGATCCACGACAAGCACATCGAGATCATCATCCGGCAGATGCTGCGCCGCGTGACGATCATCGAGTCCGGCGACGCCGAGCTGCTGCCCGGCGAGCTGGTCGAGCGCTCGAAGTTCGAGACCGAGAACCGTCGTGTGGTCCAGGAGGGCGGTCACCCGGCCTCCGGTCGTCCGCAGCTCATGGGTATCACCAAGGCCTCGCTGGCGACCGAGTCGTGGCTGTCGGCGGCGTCCTTCCAGGAGACGACCAGGGTCCTCACGGACGCGGCGATCAACGCCAAGTCCGACTCCCTGATCGGCCTCAAGGAGAACGTCATCATCGGTAAGCTCATCCCGGCCGGTACGGGTCTGTCCCGCTACCGCAACATCCGGGTCGAGCCGACCGAGGAGGCCAAGGCCGCGATGTACTCGGCCGTCGGCTACGACGACATCGACTACTCGCCGTTCGGCACGGGCTCCGGCCAGGCCGTTCCGCTGGAGGACTACGACTACGGTCCGTACAACCAGTAAGCGAGTCGCTGGAGTCGAAGGGCGGTCACCTCTCCGGGTGGCCGCCCTTCGGCGTCTTCGGACGGCGTCCGGGTCTTCTCCGGGTGCGACCCCGATGCCGCGCATGCCGGATCGGCGCATCATGGAAGGACTCCGACCACTACGGGGGAGGTGCTCCATGACGCATCCCGCGTGGCAGCCGTGGCAGCCGTGGCAGGGGAGCGGTGCACCGCAGCCGGCGCAGGGCGGCACCGCCCCGCAGCGGTGGACCGGGCCCAGCGCCCCCTCGATGCTCGCCTCGCACGCCGACCGTGAGCGTGCCGTGGACGTGCTCAGGGCGGGTTACGGCGAAGGACGGCTGGAGCAGCCCGAGTTCGAGCAGCGGGTCGCGCGGGCCTACGCGGCCCGTACGGTGGGCGAACTGGCCCTGCTCGTCGCCGACCTGCCCCAGGGCCCCGTACCGCAGCCTGCGCCCGCCACGCCCGTGCCGCGGACGTTCCTGGCGGCGCCCCGGCCGCAGACGAACGGCAAGGCCGTCGGGTCGGCCGTCTGCGGCGTGCTCTGCCTGGTGAGCTTCGGGCTGACCGGCATTCCGGCCGTGGTCCTGGGCCACGCCGCGCGCTCCGAGATACGCCGCACCGGAGAGGCCGGCGACGCGCTCGCCCTGACCGGGCTGGTGCTGGGGTGGCTGTCGACCGCGGGCTGGGCGATCCTGCTGACCCTGATGATCGTGACCGCGGCTGCCTCCGTATGACAACGGCGTCCCTCGGTGAGCCCGGGGGAATCTCGGCGTGCGGTCGGCGTCGTGTCCGTGTGACCTCTGGCAGCCGCCTCTGCACGCGGTCCCTCGTGTCCAGACGGGGCCGGTGCTGCCCTCGCTGAGGCCGCTGTCGTGTCCGGGAAGAGTGGCAGAACCGGTGCCGGTCGCCCCGCACAGTACCGCCGCTCCCATGACCCCGCCGCCGTCACCGCATGAGATGCGATGAGCCGACTCTTCGCCGGTCCGGTGATGTCTTGCTGACGTGCTCTGATCGGGGATTTGAAGATCGAACTCGTCGTGCGGTCTTGACATCGGGCGTATGGCGATGCGGGCGACGCCCATTTGTTTTGACCGCAGCGTATGAGGTAGGTACGCTCAGACCTTGTGCCTGGGGTGTGCCCTGGCTCTCGTGCGTGCCTTCAACCGCATAACGAGCTGTGAGCGGCCACCGTAATCTGTGCTCTTTTCGCCTCGCGGCGGGAGTCCGCCGGATTCGACACACCCGACCGCGTGGGTCGGCGACGTTCCAGGTTAGCTGTACCCATCGGCACACAGAAACCGGAGAAGTAGTGCCTACGATCCAGCAGCTGGTCCGCAAGGGCCGGCAGGACAAGGTCGAGAAGAACAAGACGCCCGCACTCGAGGGGTCCCCTCAGCGTCGCGGCGTCTGCACGCGTGTGTTCACGACCACCCCGAAGAAGCCGAACTCGGCCCTGCGTAAGGTCGCGCGTGTGCGTCTGACCAGCGGGATCGAGGTCACCGCTTACATTCCGGGTGAGGGACACAACCTGCAGGAGCACTCCATCGTGCTCGTGCGCGGCGGCCGTGTGAAGGACCTGCCGGGTGTTCGCTACAAGATCATCCGCGGCTCGCTCGACACTCAGGGTGTCAAGAACCGCAAGCAGGCTCGCAGCCGTTACGGCGCCAAGAAGGAGAAGTAAGAATGCCTCGTAAGGGCCCCGCCCCGAAGCGCCCGGTCATCATCGACCCGGTTTACGGCTCCCCTCTGGTGACCTCCCTGATCAACAAGGTGCTGCTGAACGGCAAGCGCTCCACCGCCGAGCGCATCGTCTACGGCGCCATGGAGGGCCTGCGCGAGAAGACCGGCAACGACCCGGTCATCACGCTCAAGCGCGCTCTCGAGAACATCAAGCCGACCCTCGAGGTCAAGTCCCGCCGTGTCGGTGGCGCCACCTACCAGGTCCCGGTCGAGGTCAAGCCGGGCCGCGCCAACACCCTGGCGCTGCGCTGGCTGGTCGGTTACTCCCGCGCCCGTCGCGAGAAGACCATGACCGAGCGTCTCCTCAACGAGCTTCTCGATGCCTCCAACGGCCTCGGTGCGGCCGTGAAGAAGCGCGAGGACACCCACAAGATGGCCGAGTCCAACAAGGCCTTCGCGCACTACCGCTGGTAGTCGCTACCCACATCGAGACCGAGAGAAGACTGAAGCCTTATGGCTACCACTTCACTTGACCTGGCCAAGGTGCGCAATATCGGCATCATGGCCCACATCGACGCGGGCAAGACGACCACCACCGAGCGGATCCTGTTCTACACCGGTGTGTCTTACAAGATCGGTGAGGTCCACGACGGCGCTGCCACCATGGACTGGATGGAGCAGGAGCAGGAGCGTGGCATCACGATCACCTCTGCTGCCACCACCTGTCACTGGCCGCTGGAAGACGTCGACCACACCATCAACATCATCGACACCCCGGGCCACGTCGACTTCACCGTCGAGGTGGAGCGCTCGCTGCGCGTGCTCGACGGTGCCGTGACGGTGTTCGACGGCGTCGCCGGCGTTGAGCCGCAGTCCGAGACGGTGTGGCGTCAGGCGGACCGTTACCGCGTTCCGCGTATCTGCTTCGTCAACAAGCTGGACCGTACGGGCGCGGAGTTCCACCGCTGCGTCGACATGATCAGCGACCGTCTGGGTGCCCAGCCGCTCGTCATGCAGCTCCCGATCGGTGCCGAGGCCGACTTCAAGGGCGTCGTGGACCTGGTCCGCATGAAGGCGCTCGTCTGGTCCGCCGAGGCCACCAAGGGCGAGATGTACGACGTCGTCGACATCCCGGCCACGCACACCGAGGCCGCTGAAGAGTGGCGCGGCAAGCTGCTCGAGGCCGTCGCGGAGAACGACGAGGAGATTATGGAGCTGTACCTGGAGGGCGAGGAGCCCTCCGAGGAGCAGCTGTACGCGGCCATCCGCCGCATCACGATCGCCTCCGGCAAGTCCAGCGACACCACGGTCACCCCGGTGTTCTGTGGCACCGCGTTCAAGAACAAGGGCGTTCAGCCCCTGCTCGACGCGGTGGTCCGCTACCTGCCCTCCCCGCTCGACATCGAGGCCATCGAGGGCCACGCGGTGAACGACCCCGAGGAGGTCGTGAAGCGCAAGCCCTCCGACGACGAGCCGCTGTCGGCGCTGGCGTTCAAGATCATGAGCGACCCGCACCTCGGCAAGCTCACCTTCGTCCGCGTGTACTCCGGTCGCCTGGAGTCCGGCACCCAGGTGCTGAACTCCGTCAAGGGCAAGAAGGAGCGCATCGGCAAGATCTACCGCATGCACGCGAACAAGCGTGAGGAGATCCAGTCGGTGGGCGCCGGCGACATCATCGCCGTCATGGGTCTGAAGCAGACCACGACCGGTGAGACGCTGGCCGACGACAAGAACCCGGTGATCCTGGAGTCCATGGACTTCCCGGCGCCGGTCATCCAGGTCGCCATCGAGCCCAAGTCGAAGGGCGACCAGGAGAAGCTCGGCGTCGCGATCCAGCGCCTGGCCGAGGAGGACCCGTCCTTCCAGGTCCACTCGGACGAGGAGACCGGCCAGACCATCATCGGTGGTATGGGCGAGCTGCACCTCGAGGTGCTGGTCGACCGTATGCGCCGTGAGTTCAAGGTCGAGGCCAACGTCGGCAAGCCGCAGGTCGCCTACCGTGAGACGATCCGCAAGGCCGTCGAGCGCGTCGACTTCACGCACAAGAAGCAGACTGGTGGTACCGGCCAGTTCGCCAAGGTGCAGATCGCGATCGAGCCTCTCGAAAGCGGCGACACGTCGTACGAGTTCGTGAACAAGGTGACCGGTGGTCGTATCCCGAAGGAGTACATCCCTTCGGTCGACGCCGGTGCGCAGGAGGCCATGCAGTTCGGCATCCTCGCCGGTTACGAGATGACCGGTGTCCGCGTCACGCTGCTCGACGGTGCGTACCACGAGGTCGACTCCTCCGAGCTCGCGTTCAAGATCGCCGGTTCGCAGGCCTTCAAGGAGGCCGCGCGCAAGGCCAGCCCTGTACTGCTCGAGCCGATGATGGCCGTCGAGGTCACCACGCCCGAGGACTACATGGGTGAGGTCATCGGCGACATCAACTCCCGCCGTGGCCAGATCCAGGCCATGGAGGAGCGGGCGGGTGCCCGCGTCGTGAAGGGCCTCGTGCCCCTCTCGGAGATGTTCGGTTACGTCGGCGACCTGCGCAGCAAGACGTCCGGCCGGGCCAGCTACTCCATGCAGTTCGACTCCTACGCCGAGGTTCCGCGGAACGTCGCCGAGGAGATCATCGCGAAGGCCAAGGGCGAGTAACGCACCGCGTTCACACGCTTTAGGCTTGACTCCGGAGCCTCAGGGGCAAACACCCGCTTTTGCGGGTGTTTGCCCCGGGCCCGGGCTTTCCAGCAAAGATCACCTGGCGCCGATGAAGCAAGGCGTTCAGAACCACTCCACAGGAGGACCCCAGTGGCGAAGGCGAAGTTCGAGCGGACTAAGCCGCACGTCAACATCGGCACCATCGGTCACATCGACCACGGTAAGACGACCCTCACGGCCGCCATTACCAAGGTGCTGCACGACGCGTTCCCGGACCTGAACGAGGCCTCGGCGTTCGACCAGATCGACAAGGCTCCCGAGGAGCGCCAGCGCGGTATCACCATCTCCATCGCGCACGTCGAGTACCAGACGGAGACCCGTCACTACGCCCACGTCGACTGCCCCGGTCACGCGGACTACATCAAGAACATGATCACCGGTGCTGCCCAGATGGACGGCGCCATCCTCGTGGTCGCCGCCACCGACGGCCCGATGCCGCAGACCAAGGAGCACGTGCTCCTGGCCCGCCAGGTCGGCGTTCCGTACATCGTCGTCGCCCTGAACAAGGCCGACATGGTGGACGACGAGGAGATCCTGGAGCTCGTCGAGCTCGAGGTGCGTGAGCTCCTCTCCGAGTACGAGTTCCCGGGCGACGACCTGCCGGTCGTCAAGGTCTCGGCGCTCAAGGCTCTCGAGGGCGACAAGGAGTGGGGCCAGTCGGTCCTGGACCTGATGAAGGCCGTCGACGAGTCGATCCCGGAGCCGGAGCGCGACGTCGACAAGCCGTTCCTCATGCCGATCGAGGACGTCTTCACGATCACCGGTCGCGGTACGGTCGTCACCGGCCGTATCGAGCGTGGTGTCCTGAAGGTCAACGAGACCGTCGACATCATCGGCATCAAGACCGAGAAGACCACCACCACGGTCACCGGCATCGAGATGTTCCGCAAGCTGCTCGACGAGGGCCAGGCCGGTGAGAACGTCGGTCTGCTGCTTCGCGGCATCAAGCGCGAGGACGTCGAGCGCGGCCAGGTCATCATCAAGCCGGGCTCGGTCACCCCGCACACCGAGTTCGAGGCGCAGGCCTACATCCTGTCCAAGGACGAGGGTGGCCGCCACACGCCGTTCTTCAACAACTACCGTCCGCAGTTCTACTTCCGTACGACGGACGTGACCGGCGTCGTGACCCTCCCCGAGGGCACCGAGATGGTCATGCCGGGTGACAACACCGAGATGAAGGTGGAGCTCATCCAGCCCGTCGCCATGGAGGAGGGCCTGAAGTTCGCCATCCGTGAGGGTGGCCGGACCGTGGGCGCCGGCCAGGTCACCAAGATCAACAAGTGAGTTTGCTGATCTGACCTGGTAGCTCCATCCGCGAGCTCCTGAAGGGGCCCGTACGACTTCGGTCGTGCGGGCCCTTTCGCTTTTCGGTGGGTGGGGGACGTCAGCTGTTGTAGTTGTCCTCGACGAGGCAGAAGTCGAGGTTGCTGAGGCCGTAGTAGGTCATGTTCATCGGGTTGACCGGAGCGTGCAGTTCCTGGTCCGCCTGGATGCCCACGGGCCGGTAGTCGTAGACGTTGGCGACCGGGCCGCCCTTGACGAGGACGCCGATGGCGGCGAAGTCGTCGGAGATGCTGAAGTCGAAGGTGTTGTCGGTGCCGATGTTGAGGATGCTGACCTCGTCGTCGTCCCCGAAGGATCCCGCCGTCACCGGGTCGACCGTGACGATCCGGTCGCAGGTGAAGGGGGTGATCGTGGCGGGCAGCGTGGCGAAGGTCGGGTTGCCCGGCACCTCCACCGGCTGCTCGCCGGAGGCGCTGGGGCCTCCCGGCACCGCCGCCGCGGGGCCGGCCGTGATGGTGACCGCGAGGGCCGTGGTCAGACCGAGGCCGACGAGGCGCGCTGCCCATCTGGGGCGTCGCGACTGGGTCATTGTTCGAGTGGTTACTCGCACGACGAGTACTCCTCCTTGTTCTGGTGTACCGGACCTCGCGGATGGCCGTGCCTGTTTCTTGGGCGATTCGAGTGGTGATGCGCATCCGCTGCCGGGCGCCTGATCAATTGCACAATCACACTGGCGTCACTCTTCGGAGGCTCCTCTTCTAGGCCGTCCGGGTCTCAGAGCACCGGAAAGGCCGAGCGGCTGGGCGGCGGCACGGGTCCTCGGCGGGGGGAGCGACACCTGACAGCAAGTCATTTAAATAGGACATACAGGCAAGAAGATTGATATAACCGTCGCATTGGGTGCGAGCTGCTCCTCCGGTGCGGCCGCGCCCACGTCTTCGCCGAGGGCCGGGGTCACAGGGAGAACCATGCGGCAGTCCAGCAGCGCGGTTTCAGGGAAGGCGGTTCCCCTCACACCGCACCGGACAGACGGGCGCACAGGTCCTGCGGGCGGGTGGTACGTGCCGGTCGCGGTCTGTGCCGACGCCGTGGGGATGGCGCTGCCGACGGCGGTGGCCTTCCTCGCGACCGGTGTGGCGCACCCGGTGCAGCAGGTGGTCGCCATCACGGTCATCTGGGTGCTCGTGGGCCTCGCCGCCAGCCGCTACGTGCCCTGGACATGGGACGAGGGCGCCCCGGTCGGACCGGTTGTGCGGGACTGGCTGGTGCTGCTCGGCGTTCTGGCGGTGCTGCGTGCCGCATCCGGGTTCGGCGACATGCCCACGGCGGTTCTCGCCCTGTGTCCCGCGTTGGCGGTCACCGTGGTCTGCCGCAAGGCGATCCACCGCCGCGTCCTGGCCGTACGCCGGCGTGCCCGAGGGCTTCGACGCGTCCTCGTCATCGGTGAGCCCGGAGCGGTGGACGCCGTGGTGGGGCAGCTCGCCGAGCGTACGGACCATGGGTACGTGGTGGTCGGCGCCTGTGTGCTGGGCGAGGGCGACGTGTTGTCCGGGGTGCCCGTGTCGGCGCGGCTGGGGGTCGACACGCCGACCGCTCTGGACGAGGATGCCGCGCCCGTGGCCGAGGCGGCCGAGGCGCTCGGCGCCGACCTCGTCTTCGTCGCCACGGACCGGCACATGTGCGGGGACCGGCTTCGGCGGCTGTCCTGGGCCCTGCACGACCGGGGCCGTCGGCTGATGGCGCTGCCCGGCATCGTCGAAGTGGCCCGGCGCAGGGTCCGGATCACCTCGGCGGCCGGGCTCACCCTGCTGGACATCTCGGCGCCGACGCGCCGTGGCCTGCCGACGCTGCTGAAGGCCGCCACGGACCGGGCGGGTTCGCTGGTCCTGCTCATGGTGCTGGCCCCCCTGTTCGCGGTCGTGGCGCTCGCCGTGCGGATGAGCTCGCCGGGGCCGGTCATCTACCGTCAGGCCCGCGTCGGACGGAACGGAACGCCCTTCCCCATGTGGAAGTTCCGGACGATGGTCGTGGACGCGGACCGGATGAAGGGCGACCTGGCGGCGGCCAACGAACACGACGGCCATATGTTCAAGCTGCGCCGGGATCCACGGGTCACCTCCGTCGGGCGCTTTCTGCGCCGCTACTCGCTGGACGAACTGCCCCAGTTGGCCAATGTCCTCCTCGGTCATATGTCGCTGGTGGGCCCACGCCCACCGCTGCCCGAGGAGGTCGCCCGCTACGACGAGGTGGAGATGCGCCGACTGAGCGTCAAACCCGGCCTCACGGGACTGTGGCAGGTGAGCGGCAGATCCGACCTGTCCTGGCACGAGACGGTCTCGCTCGATCTGCGGTACGTCGACAACTGGTCCTGGACCTGGGACATGACGGTCATGGCCCGCACGGTCCGCGCGGTGCTGGACGGGCGCGGGGCCTACTGAGCCCGCCGCGCCCCTCCCGGGGGGATACGGGTCTTCCATGCGGTCGAGGCCGGCGGCAACACGCCGTTATGTGCTGGCCCACGCCGTGAATTCATAGCAATTTATGCAAATAGGCATATTTTCCGGTTCGGGTTCGGGAAGGGCTACCCCCATGACAGAGACCGCAGCGCCGCCCGACAGGGGCACCCGCACAGGCGAGCCCGACCACCGGGCCGTGGTCGAGCGTTCCCTGCGGGGCTTCACGGGGGCGGGCTACGACAAGGGGCGTCCGCTGCTCGTCCAGGCGGCCTGGTTCGCCGTACTCCACCTCGTGTTCGTCAAGTGGTGGTTCCCGGCCCGCTGGCGGCCGGCCGTGCTGCGGGCCTTCGGCGCGCGGATCGGACGACGGGTGCTGATCCGGCACGGTGTCCGGGTGCACTGGCCCTGGCGGCTGCACATCGACGACGACGTGTGGATCGGGGAGGGCGCCTGGCTGCTGAACCTGCAGCAGATCAGTATCGGCAGCAACGTGTGCGTCTCGCAGGGGGCGCTGCTGTGCACGGGAAGCCACCAACGCCGCAGCCCCACCTTCGAGTTCGACAACGGGCCCATCCGCCTGGAGCCCGGAGCCTGGATCGCGGCACGGGCCGTCGTGCTGCGCGGGGTGACCGTGGGCCGTGGCGCGGTGGTGGGTGCCTCGGTGGTCGCCCGGCGCGACATCGGTCCGGGCGAGGTCATCACCAGTGGGGCGGCGGCATGAGGGTCGTCCACGTCGTGACACTCGTCAGCGACGACGGAGCGTACGGCGGTCCGACGAGCGTGGCCGCCGGGCAGTTGGAGGAGTGCGCCGCCCGAGGCCACGAGGTCACCCTGGTGTCCCTGTGGCGGGGCAGGTCCCCGGCGCCGGCCCGTCTGGGCTCGGTGCCGCTGCGTACGCGTCCGGCCCGCTCCCTGCTGCCGGGGCGCTTCACCGGGCTCATGCATCCGATGCTGGTCAGGGACCTGTGGAAAGCCATGGGCAGGGCCGATGTGGTCCACATCCACGCGGGGCGCGACCTCGTCTCCCTCGCGGCGCTCGCCGTCGCCGCGCTGCGCCGCAAGAGATTCGTCGCGCAGACGCACGGCATGGTGCAGCCCCGGCGCGCGGTCGCTGTCAGGCTTTTCGACCGGGTGTACGTGCCTTTGCTGCGCCGGGCCCGCGGCTGCCTGGTCCTCACCGAGCACGAGCGCCGGGACGTGGCCCAGGTGATCGGCGCCGGCGGCCCGCCGCTGGTGACCCTGCCCAACGGGGTGCGACCCGAGCACGAAGGCGGGGCGGAGCAGGGGCGGGGCACGCGGGAGGTGCTCTTCCTCGCCCGGCTGCACCCGCGCAAGCGCCCGGACGCGTTCGTCGAGATGGCCGCTCTGGTGCACCGCAGGATGCCCGACGCCCGGTTCACCCTCTACGGGGCGGACGAAGGGATGCTGCCGAAGGTGCACCGGCTGATCGCCGCCCATGAGTTGGAGGCCGTCGTCTCCTACGGCGGGGCGCTGGCGCACGCCGAGGCGGTACGGGCCTACGCGAAGGCGGCGGTGTACGTGCTGCCCAGCGTCGACGAACCGTTCGGGATGACCGTGATCGAGGCGCTCCGCGCGGGCACCCCCGTGGTGTGCACCGACACCTGCGGCATCGCGGACGAGCTGGCTCACCGGCGGGCGGCGGTGGTCACCGACGGCAGTCCCGAGGACATGGCGGACGCGGTCTGCGCTCTGCTGGCCGACGCCGGCAAGCGAGCCGCCCTCGCGGAGGCGGGGCGCCGTGCCGTCACGGAGGTGTTCTCCGTGCACGCGGTGACGGACCGGCTGGAGACGATCTATCGGCGTGTGGCACGCCCCCGGTCACGGCCCCAAGGCTTCCTGCGGCCGATCGGATGAATACCGTGACAATTCCGCTGGTCGGATCAGATGAGACGGGCCCGGACGCCTACGTTCTGGCCATGGGTTCCATTCTGGAAAAGCCGTCCATGGCCGAGCTGCAACAGTGCGCTCACGACGCCGGGCACAATTACGCGAAGGGCTCCCCGCACATTCTTCACCACAGCATCCGGGACAGGGTGGTGCGGCGTATTCACCAGGTGGTGGGGGAGGTCATGAAGAGGAACGGCCGGTGCCGCGTCGTCGAGGTCGGAGCGGGCCACGGGTGCTTCACCGACCACCTGCTGGCGGCCGGGGCCGAAGTCGAGGTCACCGAGATGAGCGCGCCCAGCGCGGAGTTTCTGCGCCACCGTTTCCGGCACAATCCCAGGGTCGCCGTGATCCATGACGCCGACGGGAACGCAGCTTGCAGCGGAGACCCGGTCGACGTCGTCGTCTGCATCTCGGTGCTGCATCACATTCCCGACTATCTGGGGACCACCGCCAAGCTGGCCGAACGGATCGCGCCGGGCGGGGCGTTCCTGAGTTTCCAGGACCCCTTGTGGTACCCCCGGCGTTCCGCGTGGTCGCTGGCGCTCGACCGCGGGTCCTATTTCTGCTGGCGGATGCTGCAGGGCGAGTTCCGGCGCGGGCTGGGCACCCGGATCCGCCGGATGCGCGGCGCCTATGACGAGGCGAACCCGTCCGACATGGTGGAGTACCACGTGGTCCGGCAGGGCGTCGACGAGGAGGCCATCCGCGGCTGCCTGACCGCGTCGTTCTCGGTGGTCGACATCGAGCGGTACTGGTCGACCCAGTCCTGTCTGCTGCAGGCCGTGGGGGAGAGGTGCTTTCCCGCGTCAAATTTCGGGATCCTCGCGCGGGGACGTATCTGAGGATTCGGCAGGCGGTTGATCCTTCCGCCCCTTCAGGCACGAGGTCAGGGAATGGACTTCTCCAGCACGCTGCGGCAGCTCTCGAAGGTGCAGAAACCGCCTCGGGGAGTTTCCGTCTACACACGGTTCGTCAACCGGCCGGTCGGCAGACTGCTCGCGGCCGCAGCGTGCCGCATCGGGCTCTCGCCCAACCATGTGACGGTCGTCAGCGCGCTGATCACCTTCGCCGCCGTCCTCGCGATGGCGTTGTACCCGCCTTCCCACGCGCTCGGACAATGGGTCGCGCTCGCCCTGCTTCTCGGCTTCGCACTCGATTCCGCGGACGGCCAGCTGGCCCGGCTGCACCGGTCGACCAGCTTTTCCGGGGAGTGGCTGGACCATGTGGTGGACTGCGCGAAGTTCCTCGGCATCCATATGGCGGTACTGATTTCCTTCTACCGCTTCTTCGACCTGCCGCGCACCGCGCTGCTGCTTCCGGTGGCCTTCCAGTTCGCCGCCGTCCTGCTGTTCTTCGGAGGGATTCTGACGGAACAGCTGAGAAGGCGCAGAGGGGATCTGCCCGCCGGACCGGTGCCTCCGCCTTCCACTGTGCGTGGCATGGCACTGCTGCCCGTGGATTACGGCCTGCTGTGTCTGAGCTTCCTGTTCCTGGGGAGCCCGAAACTCTTCCTCGCGCTGTATGTGGCCCTGCTCGCGGCCCATGTGCTGCTTCTGCCGGCGTTCCTTGCCAAATGGTTCCGCGAGTTGTCCTGACGCGGACTCGGACGGAGGCATCAGGGGCCTTGTGGCAGGTGCATCAGGGGCTTTGTGGCAGGGAAACGCGCGGCATATCGCATGAAAAGGTGCAAATGGTGGCTAATCTTCCAGCCTGATTCCGGGTTTCCAGAAGGAGCTGCCATGAGCAAGCAGGTGGACGTCGTTGTCGCGGGAGGCGGAGGATTCATCGGTGGGCATCTCACGGCCGACCTTCTGTCCCAGGGGCTGACGGTCCGTTGTGTGGACATCAAGCCGCAGCACGAGTGGCACCAGGCGCACGCCGCCGCCGAGAACGTCGTCGCCGATCTGTCCCTCCTCGACAGCGCCCGCGACGCCGTCCGGGGCGCCCGCGAGGTGTACATGCTGGCCGCCGACATGGGCGGCATGGGGTTCATCGAGAACCACAAGGCCGCCTGCATGATGTCGGTGCTGACCAGCACCCACATGCTCAAGGCCGCACAGGAGGCGGGCGTCGAGCGCTACTTCTACTCCTCGTCCGCCTGTGTGTACGCGGCCGGCAAGCAGACCGACCCGAACGTCACCGCGCTGAAGGAGGAGGACGCGTATCCGGCACAGCCCGAGGACGGCTACGGCTGGGAGAAGCTCTTCTCCGAGCGCATGTGCCGCCACTTCGAGGAGGACTACGGGTTCACCTGCCGCGTCGCGCGCTACCACAACGTCTACGGCCCCGCGGGCACCTGGACCGGAGGCCGCGAGAAGGCCCCCGCCGCCGTGTGCCGCAAGATCGCCGAAGCGGTCATCTCCGGTGACCACCGGATCGAGATCTGGGGCGACGGCCTGCAGACCCGGTCCTTCATGTACATCGACGACTGCCTCCACGGCACGCAGATGATCATGAAGGGGGCCGGCAGCGTCCCGGTCAACCTCGGCTCGACCGAGCTGGTCACCATCAACCAGCTGGTGGACATCGTCGAGGAGATCGCGGGCGTCCGCTGCGAACGCAAGTACCGGCTGGACGCCCCGCAGGGCGTACGCGGCCGCAACTCCGACAACGCCCTGATCCGCGAACTGTACGGGTGGGAGCCGTCGATCCCGCTGGCCGAAGGCCTGGAGAAGACCTACGCCTGGGTCTACGACCAGGTCAAGCTCGCCCGCTCCTGACCCTTTCGACCGGCCGGGAGGGCAACCGATGAGGATCCTCGTCCACGACTACAGCGGACACCCGTTCCAGGCCCAGCTCTCCCGTGAGCTGGCCGGGCGCGGTCATGACGTCGTTCACTCGACCTGCCCGGCGTATGTCTCCGGGAAGGGCAACCTCGCCCAGGACGCGGCCGTCGGCCTTCGCTTCGTCACCATCGGCGACCGCGTCGTGCTCGACAAGGACGCCTATGTCCGGCGCCTGTTCCAGGAGACCCGGCTGGGCCTGGAGCTGGCCCGGCAGGTACGGCGTGAGAAGCCGGACGTGGCGATGCTGGGGAACCTGCCGATCCCGACCCTGGTCGTGGCCGCGGCGGCGCTGCGGGCGCTGCGCATCCCCTGGGTGCTGTGGCACCAGGACATCACCGCCGTCGCGCTCAAGAGCTTCGCCGCCGCCGGTGTGTCGAGGCTGATGGGCGTGGCCGCCAGGGTTTTCGAGCGGGGTGAGAAGTGGTCGGCGCGACGGGCCTCGGCGATCGTCGTCATCGCCGACTCCTTCGTGCGGATCCACGGGGAGTGGGGCACCGCCGGCAAGGTCACCGTCATCCCCAACTGGGCGCCGCTGGACGAGATCGTCCCCGTGGACCGCGCCAACGCCTGGTCCGCGGAGCACGGCCTCACCGGCGTCCGGACCGTGCTGTACTCCGGCACGATCGGCCTCAAGCACAACCCCGTCCTGCTGGTCCGGCTGGCCGAGACGCTGCGCGAACAGGGCGAACGGGTCCGCCTCGTGGTCGTCAACGACGGCCCGGCCGTCCCGGTCATCAAGGAGGCCGCCGCCGCCCGGGGCGTCGAGCTGACCCTGCTGCCCTTCCAGCCCTACGAGCGCCTGCCCGAGGTCCTGGGCACGGGCGATGTGCTGGTCGTGCTGCTGGCGGCGGACGCCGGGGAGTTCTCGGTGCCCTCCAAGACGCTGTCCTATCTGTGCGCCGGACGCCCCGTGCTGGGCCTGATGCCGGCGGACAACCTGGCGGCGAAGCTGCTCCGGCAGGCCGGCTCGGCGGTGTTCGCCCCGGAGGAGTCCTCGCTGGCCGATGCGGCCGCGTGGGTCCGCGAGGTCCTGAACGATCCCGTGCGGGCGGAGTCACTGGGCAAGGAGAGCCGGGCGCTGGCCGAGCGCGAGTTCGCCCTCGAACAGTGCGCTTCGCGATTCGAGGAAATTCTGCGGGCGGCGAGCCGTACCGGTAAGTGATTATTGTGAATTCATAGCAATTTACGTCAAGTAAAACACCCTCTGAAATGCGGGCGCCCTGCGGGGTCTTCGGGTTATAAATCTATTGGCGCCGATTTATTCCGTTTGCCCGCTCATACGGGGGTTCAGGTGCGAGGCAGTAAAAAGCGTTGCGTGGCGGCTGTGTGCTGCTGGTCCTTCCTTTTCGTCGCCTTCCTGCCCGCGCTGATCCTGCAGGCCATCGATACGCGATTCGGCGCGGCACTCGCCGTGCAGTGCGTCGTCGTGGCGCACGCCGGCGGGGGACTCGCCAGAGTGCTCACCGACACATCGGTGCGTCTTGTCGCCTTCGGATTCTGGCTTTTCTCCTATGTGTGGCTCGGACTGGCGCCGCTCGCCATGCTCGCCACCGACACCTATCCGCTGGAATACCGCACCGGTGAAACGACCGCGTTCGCCGCCGCCGCACTCACCGAACTCGGACTCCTCGCCTACAGCGCGGGGTCCGCCCTGGCCGCCAGGCGCCGGGGCGGCAGGTCGGTGGTGTTCGAACCCCTGCTGTCCCGCAGGCTCGCGCCGCTGCCCGTGCTGCTGCTGTGCGGCCTGTCACTGCTGCTCGCGATCATGCTGATCCCCGGGCAGGAAGGCGGCCTGCGCGCCTTCTTCACCAGCAGGCAGGCGCTGCGGCAGTCGGGCGCCGAGGCGGACACCGCGCACGCGCTGCGCATCTGGGCCCTCGCCGTCCCCGCCTTCTGGGCCATGGTGGCCCTGCTCCATGTGCCCCGCCTGGCCACCGGGGACCGGTTGCTGCGCGCGGTCCGCTGGATGCTGCTCCCGGTCCTCCTCACGCTCAACGTGATCGTCAACAACCCGATCAGCAGGCCGCGTTTCTGGGCCGGCACGGTCCTCGTGGTCCTGCTCTTCTCCTGGCGCCGGTTCAGCACCCCGCGGGCCTTTCGCGTCGCCGCCGCGGCCATCGCGACCGTGGTGCTGTTCGCTTTCCCCTACAGCGACTACTTCCGTTACGACGAACGGGAATCGGTGCAGGTCGTGGCACTCGCCGAGCAGTTCAACACCAACATGGACTACGACGCCTTTCAGCAAATGCAGACCGGCATCGACTATGTGCAGGAAAACGGCTTCTCGCCATCGGCCGTGCTCGGCGTCGCCCTGTTCATGGTGCCGCGTTCCCTGTGGCCCGACAAACCGCCCACCACGGGTATCGAACTCGCCCAGTACGCGGGTTACGACTTCTACAACCTTTCCGCTCCGCTGTGGATCGAGAGTTATCTGTGGGGCGGCGCTCCGTGCGTCGTCGCGGTTTTCTGCCTGCTGGGCGCGGCCGGACGGCGGATGGACGACATCCGGGAACGACTGCGGGACCGGCCGAGCACCCTGGCGGTTCTGCTGGTCCCCGCCTTCGCCTTTTACCAGTTGGTTTTCCTGCGCGGCAGCCTCATGGCGATCATCGGGCCGCTGCTGCTGCTCCTGACCGTTCCGCTCCTCATCACCACCCGCGCCGCCCGGCCGTACCGCATCCCGTCACCGGTGCGGCCACCCGCGGCCACGGGCCACGCAACCGTCCCCGGACACAGGAGGCATCCGTGACCAGCCCCGCCGGCTTCGACGATCGCTACGAAGACCCCGACCAGCTGCGCGACCAGGTACGCCGACTGCTCAGGTACCGCGCGACCATCGTGCTGGGCGTGCTCCTCGGGCTGGTCGGCGGACTGCTCCTGGTCCTGCTGCGCGGGGGTCACTACACCTCCACCAGTGAGGTGCTCGTCCGTTCGAGAACGGACCCCTTCAACACGTTCGGCGTGTCCGTCGACAACCAGGTGAGCATGAGCACGGAGCGGCAGATCGCGCTCAGCGCGAACGTCGCCGCCCGGGCGGCGAAGGCGGTGGGGCAGCGGTCCCGCGCCGATGCGCTCCTCACCGACCTGCGGGTGACCAATCCCAAGGACACCCAGGTGCTTCGGTTCGAGTACTCGACGGGCGATCCGAAGCGGGCGGCCCGGGTGACCAACGCGTTCGCGCGGGCCTACCTCGCCGATCGCCAGGACCGCTCCAAGGCCATGGTCACGCGGATGACCGCCGGCCTGGACCGGCAGATCAGCGCGCTCAGCAAGCGGGTCAACGCGATGAAGTCCGACGGCTCCTCCGCCGGCACCGCCGGTATGCAGCAGCAGATCGGCATTCTGCAGAAGCGGGCCTCGGACATCAGGGCCTACGACACCTCCGGCGGTGACATCGTCCGCAGGGCCGAGCCGGCGAACCGGCCCTCGGGACCGGGCCCCGGCTGGCTCATCGGGCTCGGCCTGATCGGCGGTCTCATCCTGGGCGTGGTGTTCGCCTGGCTCCGATCCGCCCTCGAACCGCGGGCGCGCTCGGTCGGCGAGGTCGAAGGGGCACTGCACGCTCCGGTGCTGGGCATCCTCCCGGAACCCGGCCCCGACGGCGCACTGCTGGAGGTGGGCCGGGCCGACGGCAGCCGTGTGGAGGCGTACCGCGCCCTCGCCTTCCGCCTGCGGCGCGGGGACGGCCGTACGGCCGCGGGCACGCTCATGATCGTGGCGCCGAAGGGGACACAGGGCGCCGAGGCCGTCGCCGTGAACCTCGCCGCGGCCCTCGCCGAGTGCGGTGACGACGTCCTGCTCGTGGACGCCACCGCGCAGCCACCCGGCCTGTCGGCACGGCTGCCCCTGTCCGACGGCGACTCGGCGCAGGCCGACCTCCCCGAGGGCGGAGTGGTCGTGGACGCGGGCACAGCGGGACGGTTCACGCTCCGCACCGACAGCGGTCGCACCACCGGCGACGACCGGGCGGCGGCCCCGATGACGGCGTGCGCCGTAGCGGATACCGATGCCGCAAGGCCGGCGATCTTCCTCGTCCCGCCGCTGCTGGAACACGCCGACGGTCTGGCGCTGGCCCGGCGGGTGGACGGCGTTCTCGTGGTGGGCGGTCTGCACGACGTCAGGCGCGACGACCTCAAGCGGGTCCGCGAGCTGATCGGCTGCTCGGGAGGACACGTCGTGGGCGCGGCGCTCCACAACGGCACCCGGCCCGGCGTGCTCCGCCGCGTCCTGGACAGCGACTGGGTGCGCCGGGCGACAGGGCGGCACCCGTCCACGGCACCGTCCGCGCCGGCCGGCCCCGTCGTGGCGCAGCCGGCCGCGCCCGCGCAGGACGACACACTCAGCGCCTCCCGGTGAGCGCCTCCGACACGGCCGTCCCCGCCACCGGCGGGCCGCCCGCCCGGTGCGGGGTCGCCGCCACCGCGCGCGGCGGGTGGTGGGGCTTCCTGGGCTCGGCGGTCAACGCGGTCTTCGGCTATGTCCTGGTCACCCTGATCACCCGGGCGCTCGGGGCGTACGGGGCGGGAGCGGTGTTCACCGGTGTCGCGGCCTTCACCATCCTCTGCAACACCTGCAAGCTCGGCGCCGACACCGGCCTCGTGCGCTTCGTCTCCGGGGACCTGGCCACCACCGGTGGCCGCAAGGTGGGCGCGCTCCTGCGCAGCGCGGTCCTGCCCGGAGCCGCGGCGAGCACCGCGGCCGCCGCGCTGCTGTTCCTGTCGCCCTGGACGGCCACCGCGCTGCTGCCCAGCCTCGACCCCGACGACGCGGTGACCCTGGTCCGGCTGTTCGCCGTGTTCCTCCCCCTGGCCACGGTCACCCTGGTCCTGCTGGGCGCCACCCAGGGCTACGGCACGGTGATCCCGTTCGTCGGTGTCGAGCAGATCGGCAAACCGGTCCTGCGGGTGCTGATCGCCGTACCGGTCATGCTGCTGGCTCCGGGCGTGCTGACGCTGGCCGCCGCCTGGCTCGTGCCCTCTCTGGCCGGTTTCGTCATCGCCTGGTTCGCACTGCGCCGGTGCCGCCGGAGGAGCCCGGGACCCGCGTCCGGGCCGGAGACGGCCGCGGCCGGCCGGGGATTCTGGGCGTTCGCCGCGCCCCGGGCGATCTCCTCCGTCTTCGACATCAGCGCGGTCTGGGTGGGCGTCATCCTGTTGTCCAGCCTGGCGACGAGCGAAGAGGCGGGCATCTACACCGCCGTCGGCCGTGTCGTCATCGCGGCGACCCTGCTCCAGCTCGCCATCCGGCTGGCCGTCGCCCCGGAGATCAGCCGTCTCCTCGCCGTGGGCGACCTCCCCCAGGCATGCCATCTGCACCGGGTCTCGACGCGCTGGATCGTGCTGTTCTCCTGGCCGCTGCTCGTCCTGCTCACCAGCTTCCCGGGCACCGTCCTGTCGCTGTTCGGGCCGGAGTTCGGGCAGGGGGCGGACGCGCTGGTGGTGCTCTGTATCGCCTCGGCGGTCAACGTGGGGGTGGGCAACGCCCAGACAGTGCTGCTCATGGCGGGCAAGAGCACCTGGCATCTGGCGGTCACCGGCGTCGCGTTCGCGGTGCAGCTGACGGTCGGCCTCCTCACCGTTCCCCGGCTGGGTGTCCTCGGAGCCGCCCTGTCCTGGGGGGCGGCGACCGTCGTCGAGAACCTCGTCTCGGCCGCGTTGGTGCGACGGCACCAGGGCTTCACGATCATCGACCACGGCTACCTCCTGGCGACCTTGACCGGCCTGTGCCTCACGGTGCCGCTGGTCCTTCCCGCGCGGCTGCTGGCAGGTGACACGACCGTCGGACTTGCCGTCGCAATCACCATGGGATTTTGCGCATTCGGTATAAGTTTGTGGCGATTTCGCACTCCCCTGGGAGTGTCTGAACTCGTCGGTGTGCTCCGCGAACGCGTCACATGAGGCCGTCTCGACGCCGAGACCGCCACCCCATCTCCCTTTCCGTCACCCGTACTTGCTGCAACCAGGGATGTTCCATGCGCCTGAGAAAAAGCACGAAGAGGGGGGCCACCACGGCTTCGGCCGTGGCCCTTCTCGCGGCTGCCTCGCTCATCACCGCTTCGGCCTCGGCAGCCGAGGGCGACGAAAAGACCCTGACCGCCGACACCTTGGCGGCCTGGCAGACCGACGGCATCGTCTGGTCGATCGAGTACGCGGACGGGGTCGTGTACGTCGGCGGAACCTTCGACAAGGTCCGCCCCCCGGGCGCGAAACCCGGCGAGAAGGAGGTCGCACGCAAGAACTTCGCCGCGTTCGACGCCGCCACCGGCAGGCTGCTGCCGTGCACCCACTCCTTCTCCGGAGGCGGCAACACCGTACGGGCGCTGAAGGCGTCACCGGACGACAAGGTGCTCTACATCGGCGGCTCGTTCGGCGAGGTCGACAACGCCGGGGCGGCCAGCGCGGTCGCGCTCAACACCGCCAACTGCTCCCTGCGCAAGGACTTCCGTCCGGTCGTGTCGTCGTTCGTCCGGGCCATCGAGGTCACGGCCCGCGCGGTCTACCTGGGGGGCGACTTCACACGCGTCAACGGCCAGAAGAGGCAGCGCATCGCGGCGTTGACCCCTGACGGTTCGCTGCTGCCCTTCAAGGCCGCGATCGACGCTCCCGTACGGGCCATCGTCGCCGCTCCCGGGTTCGGCAAACTCATCGTCGGCGGCGACTTCCTGGAGGTCAACGACGAGTTCGAGTTCAAGCTCGTCGCCCTGCGCTCCACCACCGGAAAGACGGTGGGCTCGTTCCCCAACTGGCTGACGCCGCGCTCGTACGTCAAGGCGCTGACCCGCGACAAGACCAACTTCTACGTGGCGTCCGAGGGCAGGGGGACGGGCATCTTCGACGGCCGTATCGCCGGTCGCCTCGGCAGTGGCGAGATGGTCTGGAAGGACACCTGCCTGGGCGCCACCCAGGCCCTCGCCGTGCACAACGGCGTTCTCTACAGCGGGTCCCACGCCCACAACTGCCATGAGACACCGGGCGGCTTCCCCGAGCACAACAACCGCCAGCACTTCCTGGCCCAGTCGGTGCGCAACCGGCACATCCTGCACTGGTTCCCCGACACGGACGGCGGCCTCGGCGAGGGCAACGGCCCCCGGGCACTGAGGATGGCCCGTGGCGTGCTCTGGGCGGGCGGCGAGTTCACCACCGTCAACGGCAGACCGCAGCAGAGCCTGACGCGCTTCTCGGCCGGACCCGACCGGGGGGCCCCGGAAGATCCGCCCACGCTCGCGGTCACGGACACGCAGGCCGGCCGGATCACACTCACCTGGCGTGCCGCCTGGGACCGGGACGACGCGAGGCTGAAGTACCTGATCTACCGGGACGGCCAGCTCGTGGCCTCGCCGACCGAGCGGTCCGCGGAGTGGAACCGGCCCACGATGACGTACACGGACTCCGTCACCCCCGGCTCCCGCCATCGCTACCGGATCGCCGTCACCGACGGCAGGAACACCTCACCGAGGTCGAACGCGCTCGTGGTCACCGCGGGCGCCGCCGAACGCGCGAAGGACGAACGTTGACCGGGGAACGCCTCGGCTACGCGCCAGGGGTCTTCGACCTCTTCCACGTGGGCCATCTGAACATCCTGCGCCGGGCGCGCGGGCACTGCGACCGGCTCATCGCCGGCGTCTGCTCCGACGAACTCGTGGTGCGCATGAAGGGCAGGCCACCCGTCGTACCACTCTCCGAGCGACTGCAGATCGTCCGCAGCGTGCGCTACGTGGACGAGACCTTCGTCGCGACCGTGGAGGACAAGATGGAGACCTGGAGGGAAGTCGGCTTCGACGTCATCTTCAAAGGGGACGACTGGCTCGGTACGGACGTCTGGACGACCTACGAGGCCGAGTTCGCGAGGGTCGGGGTGGAGGTCGTCTACTTCCCCTACACCGTGCACACCTCAAGCACCCTGCTGCGGGACGCGCTCCACCTCCTCGCCCAGCGGGACCCTTCCACACCGCTCTCGGGACAGCTCGCGGCACCACGCCAGACAGCGACAGAGAGCTGAGGCACCACATCCAGGCCACCGGGCGTGGGTGACGCCGACGGCGGCGTGCGGGGCGCGGTGCCGGCCCCGGCCGCCGTCCGGCGGCACGACCTCGTACGTGACGTGTACCTGCAGGTCCTGCCTCGGACCCGGCAAGGCCGGCTGTCCCCGGATCACCGGTCTGATCCGGGCCCCGGCCGGCGGCAGTGGGGCGGATCCGCTCGCATCCGGCCCCGAGCACCCGGACGGCCGGTGGCGGGGTCGCCCGGGTTTCACCTACGTCACCCTCGGGGTATTCTCTCCGGCTCGATTGGCGGAGCCCCAGCCCCATATGGCAGACTGTCCGAGTTGCTCGGTCGAGTGTTGATGCTGCGCGCCTCCCGCCGGGAGGACCGGAAGCGAGTCCCACAGTACTCGTCGCCCTAACTGCCGTAAGGCAGCGCTGGGGCGGACGTACGGGAATCTTTCGGGAAGCGTGGGCGCGGCACCGGCCAGGCACCCGGTGGGCCTCTCAGCTCCCGGCTTGCGGTTCCGGAAGGGCCGTGTTCCCACGCAGGGATGTTCGAACAAGGGGCATCTGTGTCAGCGGGAGCGCGACACGCCCGACCGCGTGGGTCGGAGGAGAGGGTATGGGACGCCGGGTTCCGGAGCGTAAGAGAGACAGGACTACTGAGTAGCCATGGCGGGACAGAAGATCCGCATCCGGCTCAAGGCCTACGACCACGAGGTCATCGACTCCTCGGCGAAGAAGATCGTCGAGACGGTGACCCGCACTGGTGCGTCGGTCGCGGGCCCGGTGCCGCTGCCCACTGAGAAGAACGTGTACTGCGTCATCAAGTCGCCGCACAAGTACAAGGACTCGCGCGAGCACTTCGAGATGCGCACGCACAAGCGCCTGATCGACATCCTCGACCCGACCCCCAAGACCGTTGACTCTCTGATGCGACTCGACCTCCCGGCCGGTGTCGACATCGAGATCAAGCTCTGAGGCGCGGTGATCTGAGAGATGGCTAAGCAGATCAAGGGCATCCTGGGCGAGAAGCTCGGCATGACGCAGGTGTGGGACGAGAACAACCGTGTTGTTCCGGTCACCGTCGTCAAGGCCGGCCCGAACATCGTCACCCAGGTTCGTACCAATGACGTCGACGGCTACGAGTCCGTCCAGCTCGCCTTCGGCGAGATCGACCCGCGCAAGGTGAACAAGCCCCTCAAGGGCCACTTCGCGAAGGCCGACGTCACCCCCCGTCGTCACCTCGTCGAGATCCGCACCGCGGACGCCTCCGAGTACACGCTCGGCCAGGAAGTCACCGCCGAGGTGTTCGAGGCCGGCGTGAAGGTCGACGTCACCGGCAAGAGCAAGGGCAAGGGCTTCGCCGGTGTCATGAAGCGCCACAACTTCGGTGGCCTCGGCGCCGGTCACGGCACCCAGCGCAAGCACCGCTCTCCCGGTTCCATCGGTGGCTGCGCCACCCCGGGCCGTGTGTTCAAGGGCCTCCGCATGGCGGGTCGCATGGGCAACGAGCGGGTCACCACCCAGAACCTGACCGTCCACGCCGTTGACGCGGAGAAGGGTCTGCTGCTCATCAAGGGCGCGGTTCCCGGTCCGAACGGCGGCCTCGTCCTGGTCCGCACCGCGGCCAAGGGGGCCTGAGGTAACCGATGAGCACTGTTGACATCCTTTCGCCGGCGGGCGACAAGGCCGGTTCCGTCGAGCTCCCCGCGGAGATCTTCGGCGTAGAGAAGATCAGCGTCCCGCTGCTTCACCAGGTCGTCGTCGCACAGCTGGCCGCTGCCCGTCAGGGCACGCACAAGACCAAGACGCGCGGCGAGGTCCGTGGTGGCGGCAAGAAGCCGTACCGCCAGAAGGGCACCGGTCGCGCCCGTCAGGGTTCGACCCGCGCGCCGCAGTTCGCCGGTGGTGGCGTCGTGCACGGTCCCGTGCCGCGTGACTACTCGCAGCGGACCCCGAAGAAGATGAAGGCCGCGGCCCTGCGCCACGCCCTCACCGACCGGGCCCGCAACAACCGCATCCACGTCGTCTCCGGCGTGATCGAGGGCGACGCCCCGTCCACGAAGGCCGCGAAGTCGCTGTTCGGCAAGATCTCGGAGCGCAAGAACCTGCTCCTGGTCGTCGAGCGCGCCGACGAGGCCGCGTGGCTGTCCGCCCGCAACCTGCCCCAGGTCCACATCCTGGAGCCGGGCCAGCTGAACACGTACGACGTTCTCGTCTCCGACGACGTGGTCTTCACCCAGGCCGCCTTCGAGTCCTTCGTGTCCGGCCCGAAGGCCAATGACACCGAAGGGAGCGAGGCCTGATGGCTATCCGTCACCCCGCCATTGCCTCGAAGGCCGCGAAGAAGGCCAAGGAAGCGCGCGTCAAGAAGGCGCGTCGCCACGCCGCCGAGGGCAAGAACACCGTCGTCACCCCGGTCAGCAAGGCGTTCACGGACCACCGTGACGTCCTGATCAAGCCGGTCGTGTCGGAGAAGAGCTACGCGCTCCTCGACGAGAACAAGTACACGTTCATCGTCGCGCCGGGCTCCAACAAGACCCAGATCAAGCAGGCCGTCGAGACGGTCTTCGAGGTCAAGGTCACCGGGGTCAACACGATCAACCGCCAGGGCAAGCGCAAGCGGACCCGCACGGGCTTCGGCCAGCGCGCTTCCACCAAGCGCGCGATCGTGACCCTCGCTGAGGGCGACCGTATCGACATCTTCGGCGGTCCGACCGCCTGAGGGCGGTCCGGATCGTCCGATATCGGACGAGGACTGAGAAATGGGAATCCGCAAGTACAAGCCGACTACGCCGGGCCGTCGTGGCTCCAGCGTCGCCGACTTCGTCGAGGTCACGCGGTCCACGCCGGAGAAGTCGTTGGTCCGCCCCCTGCACAGCAAGGGTGGCCGTAACAACTCCGGTCGTGTGACCGTCCGCCACCAGGGTGGTGGCCACAAGCGCGCCTACCGCGTGATCGACTTCCGTCGTCACGACAAGGACGGCGTGCCGGCGAAGGTCGCGCACATCGAGTACGACCCCAACCGCACCGCGCGCATCGCGCTGCTGCACTACGCGGACGGCGAGAAGCGCTACATCCTGGCCCCCAAGGGCCTCAACCAGGGCGACCGGATCGAGAACGGCCCCGCGGCCGACATCAAGCCCGGCAACAACCTGGCGCTGCGCAACATCCCGGTCGGTACGACGATCCACTCCGTGGAGCTTCGTCCGGGCGGCGGTGCCAAGTTCGCCCGCTCCGCCGGTGCCTCCGTGCAACTGCTCGCGAAGGAGGGCCAGATGGCCCACCTGCGCATGCCCTCCGGTGAGATCCGCCTGGTCGACGTGCGCTGCCGCGCCACCGTCGGCGAGGTCGGCAACGCCGAGCAGAGCAACATCAACTGGGGCAAGGCCGGCCGTAAGCGCTGGCTGGGCGTCCGCCCGACCGTTCGCGGTGTGGCGATGAACCCGGTTGACCACCCGCACGGTGGTGGTGAGGGCAAGACCTCCGGTGGTCGCCACCCGGTCTCCCCGTGGGGTCAGAAGGAAGGTCGTACTCGTGCTCCCAAGAAGGCGAGCAACAAGTACATCGTCCGCCGCCGCAAGACGAACAAGAAGCGCTAGGAGCGGGTTTAGATGCCGCGCAGTCTCAAGAAGGGGCCCTTCGTCGACGACCACCTGATCAAGAAGGTGGAAGCCCAGAACGAAGCCGGCACCAAGAACGTCATCAAGACCTGGTCCCGTCGCTCCATGATCGTGCCGGCCATGCTCGGCCACACGCTCGCGGTGCACAACGGCAAGACCCACATCCCGGTGTTCGTCACCGAGTCGATGGTCGGCCACAAGCTCGGCGAGTTCTCGCCGACGCGCACCTTCCGGGGCCACGTCAAGGACGACCGGAAGTCGAAGCGCCGCTAGTAGCGGATCGCATTCAGACACGTAAGTAACTGAGAGGGACAACCATGGAAGCCAGGGCCCAGGCGCGGTACATCCGCGTTACGCCCATGAAGGCCCGCCGCGTGGTGGACCTTATCCGTGGCATGGATGCCACGGAGGCTCAGGCTGTTCTGCGATTCGCTCCGCAGGCAGCCTCCGTGCCCGTCGGCAAGGTGCTCGACAGCGCCATCGCCAACGCCGCGCACAACTACGACCACCCGGACGCCTCCTCGCTGTTCATCAGCGAGGCGTACGTCGACGAGGGCCCGACCCTGAAGCGGTTCCGTCCGCGTGCCCAGGGACGTGCCTACCGGATCCGCAAGCGGACCAGCCACATCACCGTGGTCGTCGCCAGCAAGGAAGGAACCCGGTAATGGGCCAGAAGGTTAACCCGCATGGGTTCCGGCTCGGTGTCACCACGGACTTCAAGTCCCGGTGGTACGCCGACAAGCTGTACAAGGACTACGTCAAGGAAGACGTCGCCATCCGTCGGATGATGACGTCCGGCATGGAGCGCGCCGGCATCTCGAAGGTGGAGATCGAGCGCACCCGTGACCGTGTCCGCGTGGACATCCACACCGCGCGTCCGGGCATCGTCATCGGCCGCCGTGGCGCCGAGGCCGACCGCATCCGCGGTGACCTCGAGAAGCTCACGGGCAAGCAGGTCCAGCTGAACATCCTCGAGGTCAAGAACCCCGAGACCGACGCTCAGCTGGTTGCCCAGGCCGTCGCCGAGCAGCTCTCCTCCCGCGTCTCCTTCCGTCGGGCCATGCGCAAGAGCATGCAGTCCGCCATGAAGGCCGGCGCCAAGGGCATCAAGATCCAGTGCGGTGGCCGCCTCGGTGGCGCCGAGATGTCCCGCTCGGAGTTCTACCGCGAGGGCCGTGTGCCCCTGCACACGCTCCGCGCGAACGTGGACTACGGCTTCTTCGAGGCCAAGACGACCTTCGGCCGCATCGGTGTGAAGGTCTGGATCTACAAGGGCGACGTCAAGAACATCGCCGAGGTCCGCGCCGAGAACGCTGCGGCCCGTGCGGGTAACCGCCCGGCCCGTGGTGGTGCCGACCGCCCGGCCCGTGGTGGCCGTGGTGGCGAGCGGCGCGGTCGCAAGCCGCAGCAGGCTGCCGGCGCCGAGGCCCCCAAGGCCGAGGCTCCCGCCGCCGCTCCGGCTGAGAGCACCGGAACGGAGGCCTGACCGTCATGCTGATCCCCCGTAGGGTCAAGCACCGCAAGCAGCACCACCCGAAGCGCAACGGTATGTCCAAGGGTGGAACGCAGGTTGCGTTCGGCGAGTACGGCATCCAGGCGCTGACCCCGGCCTACGTGACGAACCGCCAGATCGAGGCGGCCCGTATCGCGATGACCCGCCACATCAAGCGTGGCGGCAAGGTCTGGATCAACATCTACCCGGACCGTCCGCTCACCAAGAAGCCCGCCGAGACCCGCATGGGTTCCGGTAAGGGTTCTCCGGAGTGGTGGATCGCCAACGTCAAGCCCGGACGTGTGATGTTCGAGCTGTCGTACCCCAACGAGAAGATCGCCCGTGAGGCGCTGACTCGTGCGGCCCACAAGCTGCCGATGAAGTGCCGGATCGTCAAGCGCGAGGCAGGTGAAGCGTGATGTCGGCCGGTACCAAGGCGTCCGAGCTGCGCGAACTGGGTGACGAGGAGCTTCTGGCGAAGCTCCGCGAAGCCAAGGAAGAGCTGTTCAACCTCCGCTTCCAGGCGGCGACCGGTCAGCTCGAGAACCACGGTCGGCTGAAGGCCGTCCGTAAGGACATCGCGCGGATCTACACCCTGATGCGTGAGCGCGAGCTGGGCATCGAGACGGTGGAGAGCGCCTGATGAGTGAGAGCAACGTGACTGAGCAGACTGCAGAGGCCCGCGGCTTCCGCAAGACCCGTGAGGGTCTCGTCGTCAGCGACAAGATGGACAAGACCGTCGTCGTCGCCGTCGAGGACCGCGTCAAGCACGCGCTGTACGGCAAGGTCATCCGCCGTACCAACAAGCTCAAGGCGCACGACGAGCAGAACGCCGCGGGCGTCGGCGACCGCGTCCTCCTCATGGAGACCCGGCCGCTGTCCGCGACGAAGCGCTGGCGCGTCGTCGAGATCCTCGAGAAGGCGAAGTAACAAGCGGGGGCTCTGCCCTCGCTGCCCCCGCCGGGGGCTACGGCCCCCGGCGCGGGTTTTCACCTGAAGAGGCGTAAGTAATTCCTGCGGGGCAATCCCCGCAGGACGGTTCCGCCAGGCTCTCCGGTTCAACCCCCGGAGGGAACCGGCAGACAAACAGGAGATAGACGTGATCCAGCAGGAGTCGCGACTGCGTGTCGCCGACAACACTGGTGCGAAGGAGATCCTTTGCATCCGTGTGCTCGGTGGCTCCGGTCGCCGCTACGCGGGCATCGGTGACGTCATCGTCGCCACCGTCAAGGACGCGATCCCCGGTGGCAACGTGAAGAAGGGTGACGTCGTCAAGGCGGTCATCGTTCGCACCGTCAAGGAGCGCCGCCGTCCGGACGGCTCGTACATCCGCTTCGACGAGAACGCCGCCGTCATTCTGAAGAACGACGGCGACCCTCGCGGCACCCGCATCTTCGGCCCGGTCGGGCGTGAGCTGCGCGAGAAGAAGTTCATGAAGATCATCTCGCTGGCTCCGGAGGTGCTGTAAGCATGAAGATCAAGAAGGGCGACCTGGTCCAGGTCATCACCGGCAAGGACAAGGGCAAGCAGGGCAAGGTCATTGCCGCTTACCCGCGCGACGAGCGTGTCCTGGTCGAGGGTGTCAACCGGGTCAAGAAGCACACCAAGGCCGGTCCGACCGCCAAGGGCTCGCAGGCCGGCGGCATCGTCACGACCGAGGCGCCGATCCACGTCTCCAACGTCCAGCTGGTCGTTGAGAAGGACGGCAACAAGGTCGTCACGCGTGTCGGCTACCGCTTCGACGAAGAGGGCAACAAGATCCGCGTTGCCAAGCGGACGGGTGAGGACATCTGATGGCTACCACCACCACTCCGCGTCTGAAGCAGAAGTACCGCGAGGAGATCGCGGGCAAGCTGCGTGACGAGTTCAAGTACGAGAACGTCATGCAGGTTCCCGGCCTCGTCAAGATCGTGGTCAACATGGGTGTCGGCGACGCCGCCCGTGACTCGAAGCTGATCGAGGGCGCGATCCGCGACCTGACCACCATCACCGGTCAGAAGCCGGCCGTCACCAAGGCCCGCAAGTCCATCGCGCAGTTCAAGCTGCGCGAGGGTCAGCCGATCGGTGCCCACGTCACGCTTCGTGGCGACCGCATGTGGGAGTTCCTGGACCGCACCCTGTCGCTCGCGCTGCCGCGCATCCGCGACTTCCGCGGCCTGTCCCCCAAGCAGTTCGACGGCCGTGGCAACTACACCTTCGGTCTCACGGAGCAGGTCATGTTCCACGAGATCGACCAGGACAAGATCGACCGTACCCGGGGTATGGACATCACCGTGGTCACCACGGCGACCAACGACGCTGAGGGCCGCGCGCTCCTTCGTCACCTCGGCTTCCCGTTCAAGGAGGCGTGAGCGAGATGGCGAAGAAGGCTCTGATTGCCAAGGCTGCTCGCAAGCCCAAGTTCGGTGTGCGTGGCTACACGCGCTGCCAGCGCTGCGGCCGTCCGCACTCCGTGTACCGCAAGTTCGGCCTGTGCCGCGTGTGCCTTCGTGAGATGGCTCACCGTGGCGAGCTGCCGGGCGTGACCAAGAGCTCCTGGTAATCCCTGTAATTAGGGATTCCTGAAGCTCTCGGTAAGCATCTGGGTGGACAGGGGCCCACCCCCGCATGGCTTAGGCTTGTGGGGTTGGGCGCCTGTCACGCCCGTACGACTTACTACGCCGTAGGTCCACCGCGCCGCACCCGTCCCGTCTCGGATCGGGGAGAGGGATGGCGCACCAGGAAACCCCGGCGAGAGAGGCCGAAGGCCAATTCATGACCATGACTGATCCGATCGCAGACATGCTTACGCGTCTGCGGAACGCGAACTCGGCATACCACGACACCGTGGCGATGCCGCACTCGAAGATCAAGTCGCACATCGCGGAGATCCTCCAGCAGGAGGGCTTCATCACGGGCTGGAAGGTCGAGGACGCCGAGGTCGGCAAGAACCTCGTCCTGGAGCTGAAGTTCGGCCCCAACCGTGAGCGCTCCATCGCGGGCATCAAGCGGATCTCCAAGCCCGGTCTCCGGGTGTACGCGAAGTCCACCAACCTGCCGAAGGTACTCGGCGGCCTCGGCGTGGCGATCATCTCCACGTCCCACGGGCTCCTCACCGACAAGCAGGCCGGCAAGAAGGGCGTGGGTGGGGAAGTCCTCGCCTACGTCTGGTAACGGAAGGGAACGGAGGAAACAGCTATGTCGCGTATTGGCAAGCTCCCCATCACGGTTCCCGCCGGCGTGGACGTCACCATCGACGGCCGTACGGTTTCGGTCAAGGGCCCCAAGGGCTCGCTGACCCACACCGTTGCCGCGCCGATCGACATCGCCAAGGGTGAGGACGGCGTTCTCAACGTCACCCGCCCCAACGACGAGCGTCAGAACAAGGCCCTGCACGGCCTGTCCCGCACGCTGGTGGCGAACATGATCACCGGCGTGACCCAGGGTTACGTGAAGAAGCTCGAGATCAGCGGTGTCGGTTACCGCGTGACGGCCAAGGGCTCGAACCTCGAGTTCGCGCTCGGCTACAGCCACCCGATCACCGTCGAGGCGCCCGAGGGCATCACCTTCAAGGTGGAGTCCCCGACCCGCTTCCAGGTCGAGGGCATCGACAAGCAGAAGGTCGGCGAGGTTGCGGCCAACATCCGCAAGCTGCGCAAGCCCGACCCGTACAAGGCCAAGGGCGTCAAGTACGAGGGCGAAGTCATCCGCCGCAAGGTCGGAAAGGCGGGTAAGTAAGCCATGGCATACGGGCAGAAGATCCTCAAGGGCGACGCCTACAAGCGCGCCGCGATCAAGCGCCGTCACATCCGGATCCGCAAGAAGGTCTCCGGTACGGCGGAGCGTCCCCGTCTGGTCGTGACCCGCTCCAACCGCCACATCGTGGCGCAGGTGATCGACGACCTGAAGGGCCACACCCTGGCATCGGCGTCCACCCTGGACACCTCGATCCGTGGTGGCGAGGGCGACAAGTCCGCGCAGGCCAAGCAGGTCGGCGCCCTGGTCGCCGAGCGTGCCAAGGCCGCCGGTGTCGAGGCCGTCGTGTTCGACCGTGGTGGCAACCAGTACGCCGGGCGCATCGCCGCCCTGGCGGACGCCGCCCGCGAAGCCGGGCTCAAGTTCTGAGCCGCTTGTAGCTAGCGGAAAGAGAGAGGTAATCCAATGGCTGGACCCCAGCGCCGCGGAAGCGGTGCCGGTGGCGGCGAGCGGCGGGACCGGAAGGGCCGTGACGGCGGCGCTGCTGCCGCCGAGAAGACCGCGTACGTTGAGCGCGTCGTCGCGATCAACCGCGTCGCCAAGGTTGTGAAGGGTGGTCGTCGCTTCAGCTTCACCGCGCTGGTCGTGGTGGGCGACGGTGACGGCACCGTGGGTGTCGGTTACGGCAAGGCCAAGGAGGTGCCGGCCGCCATCGCCAAGGGTGTTGAGGAGGCCAAGAAGCACTTCTTCAAGGTCCCCCGTATCCAGGGCACCATCCCGCACCCCATCCAGGGTGAGAAGGCTGCCGGCGTCGTGCTGCTCAAGCCCGCGTCGCCCGGTACCGGTGTGATCGCCGGTGGTCCGGTGCGTGCCGTGCTCGAGTGCGCCGGTATCCACGACGTGCTGTCGAAGTCGCTCGGCTCCGACAACGCGATCAACATCGTGCACGCGACCGTGGAGGCCCTGAAGGGCCTGCAGCGTCCCGAGGAGATCGCGGCTCGCCGTGGTCTGCCGCTCGAGGACGTCGCCCCCGCGGCCCTGCTGCGTGCGCGTGCCGGGGTGGGTGCGTAATCATGGCGCAGCTCAAGATCACGCAGGTCAAGTCCTACATCGGCAGCAAGCAGAACCACCGTGACACCCTGCGCTCCCTTGGTCTCAAGGGCATCAACACGCAGGTCGTCAAGGAGGACCGCCCCGAGTTCCGCGGCATGGTGCACACCGTCCGCCACCTCGTGACGGTCGAGGAGGTCGACTGATCATGGCGGAGCAGAACCCGCTCAAGATCCACAACCTCCGTCCCGCCCCGGGCGCCAAGACCGCCAAGACCCGTGTCGGTCGTGGTGAGGCGTCGAAGGGTAAGACGGCCGGTCGTGGTACCAAGGGCACCAAGGCCCGCTACCAGGTTCCGGAGCGCTTCGAGGGTGGCCAGATGCCGCTGCACATGCGCCTCCCGAAGCTGAAGGGCTTCAAGAACCCGTTCAAGACCGAGTACCAGGTCGTGAACCTCGACAAGCTGGCCGCGCTGTACCCCGAGGGTGGCGAGGTCACCGTCGAGTCGCTGGTGGCCAAGGGTGCCGTTCGCAAGAACAGCCTCGTCAAGGTCCTCGGCCAGGGCGAGATCTCCGTGGCGCTGCAGGTGACGGTCGACGCCGTCTCCGGCTCCGCCAAGGAGAAGATCACCGCCGCCGGCGGCAGCGTCACCGAGCTCGTCTGAACCCAACAGGCGTCTCGATGACTTGAACGATCCCGACCGGGGATACCCCACAAATGGGGTATCCCCGGTTGGTCGTTCCAAGGGCGGCGGTCTCGCCGGTAAGGTGGCCTGCACTGCCCACTTTTACTGAGTGCGTCTCGTGAGGCACTCTGAGCGGCAGTTGACCGTTAGCTAAGTCGTCCCTATTAGTCGAACCTCAAGACCGTCACCCTTGACGCAGTAGCGCGGGGGTCGCAGGAGGCACCGTGCTCACCGCGTTCGCCCGGGCGTTCAAGACGCCCGACCTGCGCAAGAAGCTGCTCTTCACGCTCGGCATCATCGTGATCTACCGGATCGGTACACATATCCCGATCCCCGGCGTCGACTACAGGGCCGTTCAGGTCTGCATCGACCAGGCGAGCACCAACCAGGGCCTCTTCGGTCTGGTCAACATGTTCAGCGGCGGCGCGCTGCTGCAGATCACGATCTTCGCGCTCGGCATCATGCCGTACATCACGGCGAGCATCATCCTTCAGCTGCTCACCGTGGTGATCCCGCGTCTGGAAGCCCTCAAGAAGGAGGGCCAGGCCGGTACGGCGAAGATCACGCAGTACACCCGTTACCTGACCGTGGCGCTCGCCATCCTGCAGGGCACCGGCCTGGTGGCCACCGCCCGCAGCGGCTCGCTGTTCCCGAACTGCCAGGTGGCCGGCCAGATCGTGCCGGACCGCTCGATCTTCACGACCATCGTCATGGTCATCACGATGACCGCCGGTACGGCCACCGTCATGTGGCTCGGTGAGCTCATCACCGACCGCGGCATCGGCAACGGCATGTCGATCCTGATGTTCATCTCGATCGCCGCGACCTTCCCGTCCGCGCTGTGGGCCATCAAGCAGCAGGGCACCCTGGCCGACGGCTGGATCGAGTTCGGCACCGTCATCGCCGTCGGACTCGTCGTGATCGGCCTGGTGGTCTTCGTCGAGCAGGCTCAGCGCCGTATTCCGGTCCAATACGCAAAGCGCATGATCGGCCGTCGGTCCTACGGCGGCACGTCGACGTACATTCCGCTGAAGGTCAACCAGGCGGGCATCATCCCTGTGATCTTCGCCTCGTCGCTGCTCTACATCCCGGCACTGATCGCGCAGTTCTCCGGTGGAACCGCCGGCTGGAAGACGTGGATCGAGAAGAATCTCGCGGAACCGAGCGCCCCGACACACATGGTCCTGTACTTCTTCTTGATCATTTTCTTCGCCTTCTTCTACGTGGCCATCTCGTTCAACCCCGAGGAAGTCGCGGACAACATGAAGAAGTATGGTGGCTTCATCCCGGGCATCCGGGCTGGCCGACCGACCGCTGAGTACCTCTCCTACGTGCTCAACCGGATCACTTGGCCGGGCTCGCTGTACTTGGGCCTGATCGCTCTCGTGCCGACGATGGCGTTGGCTGGTTTCGGGGCAGACCAGAACTTCCCGTTCGGCGGGACCAGCATCCTGATCATCGTGGGTGTGGGTCTTGAGACGGTGAAGCAGATCGAGAGCCAGCTCCAGCAGCGCAATTACGAAGGGTTCCTCCGCTGATGCGAATCGTCCTCGTCGGGCCGCCGGGTGCCGGGAAGGGAACGCAGGCCGCGTTCCTGGCCAAGAACCTGTCGATCCCGCACATCTCCACGGGCGACTTGTTCCGGGCCAACATCAGCCAGCAGACGGAGCTCGGGAAGCTCGCGAAGTCCTACATGGACGCGGGCAACCTGGTGCCGGACGAGGTCACCATCGGGATGGCCAAGGACCGCATGGAGCAGCCGGACGCCGAGGGCGGCTTCCTGCTGGACGGCTTCCCGCGCAACGTGTCCCAGGCCGAGGCGCTCGACGAGATGCTCCAGTCCGAGAGCATGAAGCTGGACGCGGTGCTGGACCTCGAGGTCCCCGAGGAAGAGGTCGTCAAGCGGATCGCCGGGCGGCGGATCTGCCGCAAGGAGTCCAGCCACGTCTTCCACGTCACCTACAGCGCGCCGAAGCAGGCGGGCGTCTGTGACGTCTGCGGCGGCGAGCTGTACCAGCGGGACGACGACTCCGAGGAGACCGTCCGCAAGCGGCTGGAGGTCTACCACACGCAGACCGAGCCGATCATCGACTACTACAAGGCGCAGGGGCTGGTCGTCACCATCTCCGCGCTCGGCAAGGTCGAAGAGGTCACGGCTCGCGCGATGGCGGCGCTTCAAGGCGACGAGGACGACAAGTAGAGCGCTGACAGCTCGTACGCAGCTCTGGGCCGCGGTTCCCTGGGAAGGGGGCCGCGGCTGCTGTGTGGGGTGGGGTGTGCCGACCTCGCCCTTATGGTGGAAGCAGTCCCCGTATTCGTCCAAGAAAGGCCCCTGTCCCCATGGTGCAGATCAAGACCCCCGAGCAGATCGCCAAGATGCGAGAGGCGGGGCTGGTCGTCGCCGCGATTCACGCGGCCACCCGTGAGGCCGCGGTGCCCGGGGCCACGACGAAGGATCTGGACGAGGTCGCCCGCAAGGTGCTCGCGGAGCATGGCGCCAAGTCGAACTTCCTCGGCTACGGCGGCTTCCCGGCGACGATCTGCACCTCCGTGAACGACGTCGTCGTCCACGGCATCCCGTCCGACGACGTCGTCCTCAAGGACGGCGACATCATCTCCATCGACTGCGGCGCCATCATCGACGGGTGGCACGGCGACGCCGCCTACACCGCCTTCGTCGGTTCCGGTCACGCCCCGGAGCTGGTCGAGCTGTCCCGGGTGACCGAGGAGTCGATGTGGGCCGGCATCGCGGCCATGAAGCAGGGCAACCGCCTCGTCGACATCTCGCGGGCCATCGAGACGTACATCCGCCGTCAGCCCAAGTCCGGCGGCGGCCGCTACGGGATCATCGAGGACTACGGCGGCCACGGCATCGGCACCGAGATGCACATGGACCCGCATCTGCTGAACTACGTCGACCGCCGGCGGGGGAAGGGGCCCAAGCTGGTCCCGGGCTTCTGCCTGGCGATCGAGCCGATGGTGTCCCTGGGCACCCCGAAGACCGAGGTCCTCTCGGACGACTGGACGGTCATCACCACGGACGGCACATGGTCCTCCCACTGGGAGCACTCGGTCGCGCTGACCGAGCAGGGGCCGCTCGTGCTGACCGCGCCCGACGGGGGCAAGGCGAAGCTCGCCGAGTACGGGATCACGGCCGCGCCCGATCCGCTGGCGTAATGATCACCGGCGTGGGGCAGACTTCCCCGATTCGTCTTTCCGGGTGTGCTGACGTAGACTGACTCGTCGGCTCTCGTGCACCCGCATGTCCGCATGCGCCCGTAAGGGAAATGCAGGTGAGTCGATCAAGGTAGTCGATTCGAAGGGCGAAGCGTGGCCAAGAAGCAAGGTGCCATCGAGATCGAGGGCACTGTCGTCGAGTCTCTGCCGAACGCCATGTTCAAGGTCGAGCTCCAGAACGGCCACCAGGTCCTGGCACACATCAGCGGCAAGATGCGTATGCACTACATCCGCATCCTCCCTGACGACCGGGTCGTGGTGGAGCTGTCTCCGTACGACCTGACGCGTGGCCGGATCGTCTACCGGTACAAGTAGATCTTGCCCACGTCCCGCGCGAGCGGGGCCGCCGGCAACTGACCCGGAGAACCTCACATCCCATGAAGGTCAAGCCGAGCGTCAAGAAGATCTGCGACAAGTGCAGGGTGATCCGCCGTCACGGCCGGGTCATGGTCATCTGCGAGAACCCGCGCCACAAGCAGCGCCAGGGCTGACGCACGACCAACCCTCTGCACCTCTATCGCAGAGTTTTCGCGCGACGCGAGCTGAATATGTTCATACGCAGGACCCGGGCGAGCGATCGCCTGACACCCCCGGTTCGGAGGCCGGGGACCCAGTTCGTACCTGGTACGGCGGCTGGGAATCGGTTCTGCGGAAGACCTCCGAAGATCACCAGGAGCCATTGAATGGCACGCGTTTCCGGTGTTGACATCCCGCGCGACAAGCGCGTGGAGGTCGCCCTCACCTATGTGTTCGGCATCGGCCGGACCCTTTCGCAGCAGACGCTGGCCGCCACCGGCGTCGACCCGAACACCCGCGTTCGCGACCTCTCCGAGGAGCAGCTCGTCGCGATCCGCGAGTACGTCGACAACAACATCAGGACCGAGGGTGACCTCCGTCGCGAGATCCAGGCCGACATCCGCCGCAAGGTCGAGATCGGCTGCTACCAGGGTCTGCGTCACCGTCGCGGTCTGCCCGTCCGCGGTCAGCGCACCAGCACCAACGCTCGTACCCGCAAGGGCCCGCGTCGCGCCATCGCCGGCAAGAAGAAGCCGGGCAAGAAGTAGTCCGCAGCGGACACCTGTCCACGGTCTTCGCTGTAGGACCGACCACCTCCCGTAGGAGTTAGTAGATGCCCCCCAAGGGACGTCAGGGCGCTGCCAAGAAGGTGCGCCGCAAGGAAAAGAAGAACGTCGCTCACGGCCACGCGCACATCAAGAGCACGTTCAACAACACGATCGTCTCCATCACGGACCCGTCCGGCAACGTGATCTCCTGGGCCTCCGCCGGCCACGTCGGCTTCAAGGGCTCCCGGAAGTCCACGCCGTTCGCCGCGCAGATGGCCGCCGAGTCGGCTGCCCGCCGCGCCCAGGAGCACGGCATGCGCAAGGTCGACGTGTTCGTCAAGGGTCCGGGTTCGGGTCGTGAGACCGCGATCCGTTCGCTCCAGGCGACGGGTCTCGAGGTCGGCTCCATCCAGGACGTCACCCCGACCCCGCACAACGGCTGCCGTCCGCCGAAGCGTCGTCGCGTCTGACGCACGGCCGGTAGGGCTTGGGCTTTCGGGCGGTACGGCACCGTAAAAGGGCCGTATCGCCCGTACCCTTGCAGTACCCGCACTTCTCACGGGTGCGGTTTCCGTCGGACGTCAAATAGCGGGCGTCCACGAAAGAAGGATCTGATCCACACATGCTGATCGCTCAGCGTCCCTCGTTGACCGAAGAGGTCGTCGACGAGTTCCGTTCCCGGTTCGTGATCGAGCCGTTGGAGCCGGGCTTCGGTTACACCCTCGGCAACTCCCTGCGTCG
>NZ_JBEXQG010000005.1:0-230024 GCF_040612485.1 Streptomyces sp. NPDC006385 | reverse complement strand
GTGTGTGGATTTGAGTCGTGTGCTCTTCCGTTCCTAAAGCGCGGGTACGGGCGCCGACGTACGCGAACGGGCGGCGTCGTACAAGTCGCCGTGCCGATCCGCCGGAGGCGTCAGGCGGCCACCGGCGTCTTGTCGGCCGCCGTCCGGTCCTGCGCCGCGGAGCGCTTGGCGAACAGCCGGTCCGCGCCGAGGGCGCCGGAGCCGGTGAAGATCAGCAGGAACATGGCCCAGCAGAACAGGGCGGCGCCTTCGCCGCTGTTCTCTATGGGCCACAGCCCCTGGGGCTGGTGGACCTTGAAGTACGCGTACGCCATGGCGCCGGAGGAGATGAACGCGGCGGCGCGGGTGCCGAGGCCGAGCAGCACCAGGCTGCCGCCGACCAGCTCGATCACGGCGGCGTACCAGGCGGGCCAGGTGCCGGCCGGGGGGGTCTGACCCCCGAAGGTGCCGAATAGCTTGTCGGCGCCGTGGCAGGCGAAAAGCAGGCCGACGACGATGCGGAACAGGCCGATGGCATACGGCTGGGCGCTGTTGAGGCGTCCGGTCATGTGGGGGACTCCCTCGGTCTGAGGTGTTGGCCGGTCCTTATCGGGAACGGCATGGGGACGGGTACCGATCGGTAGCCAGGTTAGGTAGTCCTCATGGAAACTTGCAAATTCAACATTCGTCGTCGCTTTGTCTCGGTTTCGCCGGTATCTCCGGGGAGCGCCGCACGTAGCGCCGCTCTCGCCACCGCGTCCGCGTCCGAAAGAGTGACCGAATCCACACCGGGCCGCGCTCCCGCCGCGGTCACCCAGTGCACGCCCTCCGTGGGCACTCCGAACGCGAACCGCCGCGTGTGTGCCTGACCCTGGCGGTCGATCAGACGGTACGGCCGCTGTGTCACGTCCAGCCCACCGGTTTCGTAACCGTCGACGGTGTGCGGGCGGCACTGCCCGGTCTTCAGCAGCCTGGCCAGCAACTCGTCGGCGCTGCGGCGCAGGTCGGGTTCCGGCAGGCGCGCTTCGACGAGAGTCGTCGCCCGGACCGCCGAACCCGGCACCTCGGGGGAGCGCGCCACCCACGCACCCGCTTCCTCCCGCACCTCCAGGCGGGGCCCGAGCACCTCCACCACGCCCGCCTCGATCAGTGCCACCAGCTCCTCCACGCGCCGACGGGGAGGGCCGATGGACAGGAAAGCGTTGAGCGGGGTGTACCAACGGTCCAGGTGCTCCCGGCGGGAGGCACCCGTGAGGCCGCCGTGGTCGACGATCAGGCGCAGTTCGTTGCGCAGGTCGCGCAGCACGTCGAGCGCTGCCTTCAGCGGGCCGTGCACGTTGCCCCGGGCGGCCTGTGCGGCGTCCTCGCGCAGATACGCCAGCAGCCAGTCGCGCCACTGCCCGGGATCGGCGAAGTCACGTCCCGTATACGGTCGGGAGACCCGGTCCCAGCTCCAGCGCTGCCTCTCCGGCACGCCGAACTCCGCCAGCACGCATGCCTCTTGAGGGTCGCGGTGGGGCACGGCGAGGAAGCGTTCCACGAAGTCGGGCCGCCGGGCCTCCGGTATCAGCGCCGTGTAGTACACCGTCTCCACCTCCTTCGCGACCAGCGGCCATATCTCCGTGAGGAAGTCCGGCGCCTCGCCCGAGTCCGCGCGCTTGCGGAAACCGGCGATCACCTCGGGGGTCAGGACGAGCGGGAGATGGCGTCCGTACGGCCCCTTCGCGTTGTCGCCGCGCGCCTGGTACGGGATGCCGCGCCGCGAACCGGCGTACAGGCGCGGCTCGTTGCCGGAGGGGAGATAGCGCAGTCCGTCGGCCTCCCTGGCGAAGCGGCCGCCGCGGCCCGTCGTCAACAGGGCCATGTGGTCGAAGAAGTTCAGGCCCAGGCCGCGCAACAGCACCGGTTCGCCGGGGGAGACGGGGGAGAGGTCGACGTCGGCCGGGTTGGCGGGGGCCACGTACCGCAGACCGTGGCGTTCGGCGTACGCGGCGAGACGGCGCTGAGTCGCGTCGGCGGCCGTCGGCAGATGTCCCTGTGCCAGGACGACGGCGGACAGGCCGGGCAGGACCCGGCCGTCGTCCAGGGTGAGGACCTGGCTGCCGTCGGGTGCCTCGTCGAGCCGTACCGCTCGGGCCTCGTACGTCTGGACGCGCACGGCGGGCGGCGCCTCACGCACCACCTTCGCGAACACCCACGCCAGGTACCGGCCGTAGTGGGCGCGGGTCGGGTACTCGTCCGGGCCGAGCGCGCCGGCCGCCCATGCGTGGAGGCTGGGGCCGGGCCGGATCGGGCCCGAGCAGTCCACGCTGTCGTCGGTGAACAGCGTGACCTGTGAGGACACCGTGTTCATCAGCAACTCGGGCGACTGCGCGGTCCGCCACACGTGCCCGGGGCCGGGCGGGGCGGGGTCGATCACGTGGACCGTCAGGCATGCCCCGGGCGGGAGGAGTTCGGGAGCGGAGGCACAGAGGCGTTCCAGGACGCTGGTGCCGCGGGGACCCGCGCCGACCAGGGCGACGGAGGCCGTGGAGGGCTCCGGGGTCGGGGCGGAGGTCGGTGCAGACAAAGGGGTGACTCCCGGGCGTGGGGGCGCATCGGAGGGAACCGCAAGGTGGAAGCGGACGGTCCGGATCATCATGCCGTCGGAAGCAGTGCCAACCGAGCCCCGGGGTCGGTGAGTGTGGGATGCATCACGAGCATCACAGGCCATCAAGGCCACAGAGGCACAAGAGGAAACAAGAGGAACAAGAGGAACAAGAGGAACAAGAGGCGCAAGCGGCACACGAGCCATAAGAGATGTAAGAGGGCCGGGAGGGGTAAGAGGTCGCAAGGGTCACGAGAGGGGCATAAGTGTCCGGAACCCGCCGATCACGGGGCGAGTTCCGACTCCATGACCGTCCGCAGCCGCGCTCCCGCCCCGCGCACCCCCCGCGCCTGCTCCAGCCGCAGCCGCGCCGAACGGCCGCGCAGTGTCAGCGTCATGAGCTGGTTGCCGAACCACGGCCCGCCCGTCCTGCGCCAGTCGATCGGCGGCTGCGGGCAGCCCCCGTGTCCCGCGAACCGCCGCCCGAGGGCCCGCGCCACCGCACTCCAGCCGAAGCGGAAGCCCAGCCGGATCGCCAGCGGGATGGCGTTGTGCACGGGCGAGCAGGTGAGCTGGAAGACCCGGGCGTCCGGCCCGCTGTCGTCCGGCCAGGCCGGCTCGGCGACATAGGCGTGGTGCACGTCACCGGACAGCACGCACACCGTCGCCGGGGCCCCGGTGCCCGACCCGGCCTCGGCGATCAGCTCCGCCAGCGCGTCGAAGGACGCCGGGAACGCCGCCCAGTGCTCCAGATCGGCCCGCCGCCGCATGTCCTCCCCGAACCGCGCCCAGCGCTCCCCGCGCTCGCCCCGGCACAGGGCGGCGTTCCACGCCTCGGCGTCGTGCACCAGGTGCGGCAGCAGCCAGGGCAGGGACGTACCGATGAGGAGGTGATCGCAGGAGCCGGGGGCGTCCAGGGCCTGCTCGCGCAGCCATCGCGCCTCACCGGGGTCCAGCATGGAGCGCGCGTCCTCGTCGAGGACCCGGGCCGCCCGCGTGTCCACCATCAGCAGCCGTACGCGTCCGAAGTCGCGCCGGTAGCTCCAGCGGACCGAGGCCGGGTCGGCGTCCGCCGCGCAGGCGAAGGAGCGCAACAGGTCGGTGCCGTCGGGGACTTCGCGTACGGCGGCGTAGAGCGGCTCGGTGGCCAGCTCGGCCGGTGACAGGTTCCCCAGGTGCTGGTGCACCCAGTACGACATCAGCCCGCTCAGCAGCCGCTCCCGCCACCAGGAGGTGGCCCGCATGTCGGCGAGCCAGGCGGCGGAGGTGTTCCAATCGTCAACTACGTCGTGGTCGTCGAAGATCATGCAGCTCGGCACGGTGGACAGCAGCCAGCGCACCTCGGGGTCGAGCCAGGACTCGTAGTAGAGGCGGGTGTACTCCTCGTAGTCCGCGACCTCGTCGCCCGGAGGTTCGCTCAGATCGCGCCGGGCGGCCAGCCAGCGCCTGGTCGCCTTGGAGGTCTCGTCGGCGTACACCTGGTCGCCCAGCAGCACGAGCACGTCCGGCCGCTCACCGTCCGGGTCGGCCGCCATCCGGGCGGCGAGGGTGTCCAGCGCGTCCGGGCCGACCGGGTCCTCCTCACCGGCCGGCGGCGCGGCCCAGCGGCAGGAGCCGAAGGCGAGGCGGACGGGGTCGCGGTCGGCGGGGGTGCGGATGACGGACGGCGGGAACGGGGAACCGGGCAGCGGCCACACGCGGGTGCCGTCGAGGAGGACCTCGTACGGCGTCGTCGTCCCCGGAGTCAGACCGGTCACCGGCACCAGGGCGTAGTGATGCCCGGCGATCTGGAAGGTGCGGGCCTCGCCACCGGAACCGTCCGCACCGCGCACCGCGGCCGTGCACGGACGGCTCGACTCGACCCATACGGTCGCGGACGAGCCGTCGACGTACCTCAGCAGTGGTCCCAGGCGCAGTTCGGCCACGTCATGCCCTCCTCCGTCGCCCCGTACGGTACGGAACGACGGAGGTGAGCGGCGAGGTTCCGCAGGTCACGGTTTGCCGAACTGTGCGTACTCGTCGGTACCGGATCGTCGGTACCGGATCGTCGGTATCGAGTCATCGGCACCGCGTCATCGGCACCGCGTCGTCGGTAGCGCGTCGTCGGTAGCGCGTCAGCAGCTCGCGAGGTGGTTCGTCAGCGCCGACTTCTCCGCCGAGTCGACCGAGAGGCCGTAGTAGTACTTCACCTGGACCCAGGCGCGGACGTAGGTGCAGCGGTAGGCCGTGCGCGAGGGCATCCACTGGGCCGGGTCCTGGTCGCCCTTGGACTGGTTCACGTTGTCCGTGACGGCGATGAGCTGCGGGCGGGTCAGGTCGTTGGCGAAGGACTGGCGCCGCGAGGTGGTCCAGTTGTCGGCGCCGGAGTCCCATGCCTCGGCCAGCGGGACGAGGTGGTCGATGTCGACGTCGGAGGCGGCGGACCAGGTGGCGCCGTCGTACGGGGAGTACCAGCTGCCGCTGGTGGCGGCGCAGGAGGAGTCCTGGACGACGTTCGTGCCGTCGCGCTTGAGGACGACCTCGCGGGTGTTGCAGGCGCCGGACTGGGTGATCCAGTGCGGGAAGAGGTCGCGGTCGTAGCCGGTGCGGTCCTCGGTGGCCACGGTGAGCTGGGCCAGGTAACCGCGGGCGGTGGTGGCGCTGACCGGCGTGGGGAGCGCGGCGGAGGCGGTCGGGCCGTTGAAGAGTCCGACGGAGGCGATGACACCGGTCAGCGCCGCGAGTATGCTCACGCGTCGACGCGCGTAGAACTTCGACATGCGAACTCCCTTGTGGAGTGGGGGTGTTGGCGTACGGGCGTGGGAATGCTCGCGACGCCGTGTTGCGGGGAGGTGTGCGTGCGGTAAGAAGTTAGTGACGCGTACATGACATAACAAGGTTTACGGCGAAACGATCTCGTATGATGGTGGGCGCAGAAGGGGAGTAGCTCTTCGCCGGACCGTCGACATACTGCTCAGCTCGCCTGAGCCGGCGCCCGGAGGCGGACCTCGTCGAAGGGGTCGGCCAGCGAGACCTTCGGCAAGCAGTGCACGCCCGTGCCGTACGGCACGGGCGCCCAGTGTGCTGCCGTGCCGAGGTGTCGTAGCGCAGTGACAATGCTCTCGGTGGGGCAGCCCCGACCGATTGAGGAATTTTGATCAGCTTCACCGTGACGGCGGTCGTCTTCGGCGTCGTCTTCCTTGCCGAACTGCCCGACAAGACGGCGCTGGCCGGGCTCGTCCTCGGTACGCGCTATCGCGCCTCCTACGTCTTCGCCGGTGTCGCCGCCGCGTTCGCGGTGCATGTCGCGCTGGCCGTGGCGGCCGGCAGCGTGCTGACGCTGTTGCCCCAGCAGATCGTGCACGCGCTGACGGGTGTGCTGTTCCTGGGTGGCGCGGCCGTGCTGCTCATGCGGAAGGGCGAGGACGAGGAGGAGATCCGCAAGCCGGAGAACCAGTCCTTCTGGAAGGTGTCCGGGGCCGGGTTCATGCTCATCCTCGTCGCCGAGTTCGGGGATCTGACGCAGATCATGACGGCGAACCTCGCGGCGCGTTACGACGATCCGCTGTCGGTCGGCCTCGGTGCGGTGCTGGCGCTGTGGGCCGTGGCGGGGCTCGGAATCGTCGGCGGGAAGGCGCTGATGCGGAGGGTGCCGCTGCGGCTGATCACCAGGGTGGCGGCGCTGGTGATGCTCGCTCTGGGGGTGTGGAGCCTGTGGGAGGCCGTGACCGGCTGAGCTGAACGGTCGGTGAACGGTCGGCGCGGGTGGTGGCGATATGCCGCTCGGTTTTGTACCGTGGAGGAACAAAGTGGCTCCCGCCCGTTTTCCCTGACCGGCGGGCGGGACCACCTTGTTTCTCTCGGGGGCCACCCTGTACCCCCGTGCCCCTCGCCTTGGAGCTGCCGATGCCGGCCACCCCTGTGCCCGCCGTGCCCGTGCCCCCTGTGCTCACCGCCCGTGCCCTCCTGCTCGACATGGACGGCACCCTCGTCAACTCGGACGCCGTCGTCGAACGGATCTGGCGTCGCTGGGCCGAGCGGCACGGGCTGGACGGGGACGAGGTGATGAAGGTCGCGCACGGACGGCAGGGGCACGCCTCGATGGCGCTGCTGCTGCCCGACCGTCCGATGGAGCAGAACCTCGCGGACAACGCGCGCATGCTCGCCGAGGAGACGGCCGACGTGGACGGCGTGGTGGCGATACCGGGGGCGCGGGAGTTTCTGGCTTCGCTGCGGGGGTTGCCGCACGCGCTGGTGACCTCGGCGGATGTCGCGCTGTCCACGGCGCGGATGGCCGCGGCCGGGCTGGAGCTGCCGGATGCGCGGGTGACCGCGGAGTCGGTGGGCGCCAGCAAGCCTGATCCGGAGGGGTTCTTGAAGGGGGCCGCCGAGCTGGGGGTCGCGCCGGCGGACTGCGTGGTGTTCGAGGACTCCGCGGCGGGGATCCAGGCCGGGCGGTCGGCCGGGATGCGGGTCGTGGGGGTCGGGGAGCGGGCCGGGGCGCACGGGCCGGACGTGCTGGTGCGGGATCTTCGGCAGGTGCGGGTGGAGGACGCCGGGGGTGGGTGGATTCGGTTGTACGTCGGGTGATTCGGGTGATGTGGATTCGGTTGTAGGGCGGGTGACGGGCCGGCCGACGGATGCCGCGGTCGACCCGAGGGGCGCCGGGGAACCGCGCGACCAGTCACGGGACAAACCGCAGCCGCCGTCGACCCGAAGTCCCGGGTCCCTGGGCGAACCCCCGTCAAGGCTCCCGCGTCTCCGACTCCAGCCGCTCCCGCGTCGCCAGGTCGTAGACGCCGTACTCCTCCGGCTGGATCCCCCGGGCCCGCTGATACCGCGTCACCGCGTCCTCGACGCCCTCGTTGTACGTCCCCGCGGCCTCCCTCGTGTAGAGGCCGAGTTGGGTCAGGCGGAGTTCGAGTTCCGTGACCTCGGGGCCGCGGTCGCCGCGGCGGAGGGTCGGGGGTGCCGTCTCTCGGGCGGCGGAGGACTCCTCCTGCGCGTCGGCGGCGCCGGTGCCCGAGGGGGTGTTCGCCGGTTCCGTCGAGGGCGGCGGGGTGGGGGACGCGCTCGACCTCGACGGTGACGGCGAGAGGGACGCGCTCCGGGTGGGGGACGGGGGCACCGGCGGCGGTGCCGGCCGCGGTGACGTCCCGGTCGGCGACGGAGTCCGGGCCGCCTCGCTGCTCGGCGGATCCGGCACGCTCACCCGTACGTCCTCCGGCAGCGCCCTGTCCCGCGACGGCGTCTCGTACGCGAGCAGGCCGCTGGCCAGCCCCGCCGCCGCCAGTACGGCCACGAGCCCTCCGCCGACCCCGAGCAGGACCGTACGGCGGCGTCGGCCGGCCCCGTCCCGCTCGCTCGGTGTCGGTGTCGGTGTCGGCGTCGGTGTCGGCGGTGGCAGGGGGGCCGGGAGCGTCGAGCTCGGTTCGGTGGGAGCCGGTGCGGGTGCCGGGTCGGTCGGCGGTACCGCCCGCAGGGGCATCGTTTCTCCGGCGCCGTCCGCCGGCTCGGCTCCGCCCTCCAGTTCCACGTATGGGCGTATCCGCAGCGGATCGAAGTCCTCCGCCGCGGCCGCCTCCGCCGTACGGGCGTCTCGCAGGGCCTCGGACACACGCCGGCCGCAGCCGCACGACGGGGTGTTGTCGGCCGCTCTCGGCGCCCCGCACTCCGGGCACAGACGGCCGTCCGGGCTCCCCGGGTCGTCCGGACCCTCGGCTCCCACTGTTCCCCTCGGCTCGCTCACGTGTTCGTGCCTCCCCTCGCGAACTCCCCAGATTATGCAGACGTCCCTCACGTCGTCTCCCGAAGCCCCCGGAACAAGTGATTCCAAAGGGACTCGACAGGCCATAACCGTCCAAAGCGATCACGATGGGGGTGTGTGGGAGGTGTAACGACAGCCGTGGGAGGTCTTCATGGGCGGGGATGCGCACGGTATGACGGGAAATGTGCGTGACGCGCAGCCCCCGCGACGGGGAGTCGAGCCGCACGAGAACGTGCCCGGCGACGTCCTCGTCTCCATCGGCGCGCTGCTTCTCGGCATGCTGCTCGCCGCCCTCGACCAGACCATCGTGTCGACCGCGCTGCCGACCATCGTCAGCGACCTCGGCGGGCTGGAGCATCTGTCGTGGGTCGTGACCGCGTATCTGCTGGCGTCCACCGCCGCCACCCCGCTGTGGGGCAAGCTCGGTGACCAGTACGGCCGCAAGCGGCTCTTCCAGATCGCGATCGTGATCTTCCTCGTCGGCTCCGCGCTGTGCGGCATGGCCCAGGACATGGCTCAGCTCATCGCCTTCCGGGCCGTCCAAGGGCTCGGCGGCGGCGGGCTCATGGTGCTGTCCATGGCGATCGTCGGCGACATCGTCCCGCCGCGGGAACGCGGGCGCTACCAGGGGCTGTTCGGTGCCGTGTTCGGGGCGAGCAGTGTGCTCGGGCCGCTGCTCGGCGGGGTGTTCACGGAGCATCTGAGCTGGCGGTGGGTGTTCTACGTCAACCTTCCCGTCGGGGTCGTCGCCCTCGCCGTCATCGCCGCCGTGCTGCACATTCCGCGCAAGGCGACGCGGCATGTCATCGACTACCTCGGCACGTTCCTCATCGCCTCCGTCGCCACGTGCCTGGTGCTGGTGGCGTCCCTCGGCGGGACGACCTGGGACTGGGGGTCGCCGCAGATCGTCGGGCTCGCCGTCCTCGGGGTCGTGCTCGCCGTCGCGTTCGTCGCCGTGGAGCGGCGGGCCGCCGAACCGGTGCTGCCGCTCAAGCTGTTCCGGGTGCGGACCTTCACGCTGTCCGCCGTGATCAGCTTCATCGTCGGGTTCGCGATGTTCGGCGCGATGACCTATCTGCCGACGTTCCTCCAGGTCGTGCAGGGCGTCAGCCCGACCATGTCCGGCGTGCACATGCTGCCGATGGTCGTCGGCATGCTGCTGTCGTCCACCGGATCCGGGCAGATCGTCAGCCGCACCGGGCGCTGGAAGGTGTTCCCGGTCGCCGGGACCGCGGTCACCACGCTCGGGCTGCTGCTGCTCCACCAGCTCGACATGGCCAGCTCCACCGCCGAGATGAGCGTGTTCTTCTTCGTCTTCGGGCTGGGGCTCGGGCTGGTCATGCAGGTCCTCGTGCTGATCGTGCAGAACGCCGTCTCGTACGAGGACCTCGGCGTGGCGACCTCCGGTGCGACCTTCTTCCGGTCCATCGGGGCGTCCTTCGGCGTCGCCGTCTTCGGCACGATCTTCGCGGGCCGGCTCGACGACAAGCTCGTGGAGGCGTTCCGGGGGGTCCGGCTTCCGCCCGGTGTCTCCCTGGACGGGCTGGAGGCCGATCCGCGGGGCATCGCGGAACTGCCGGCCGCCCTGCGGCCGGGGGCGCTGCAGGCGTACGCGTCCGCCATCACCGACGTGTTCCTGTACGCCGCTCCGGTCGCTCTGCTCGGGTTCGTGCTGGCCTGGTTCCTGCGCGAGGACAAGCTGCGGGGGTCCGTGCGGGCGCCCGACCTCTCCGAGACGCTCGCCAGTAATCCGGTCGAGCGGTCGTCGTACGACGAGGTGTGCCGGGCGCTGTCGGTGCTCGGTACGCGGGAGGGGCGGCGGGAGGTCTACCGGAAGATCACCGAGCGGGCCGGGTACGACCTGCTGCCCGCGGCGGGGTGGCTGTTGCTGCGGATCAAGAAGTACGGCTGGGTGGAGCCGGCGGTGCTCGCCGAGCGCAGCGCGGTGCCGTTGCCGGTCGTTCTGGAGGCGGCGCGACAGGTGGAGGAGCGGCGGCTGGCCGTCCGTGAGGGGCTCGATCTTGTGCTGACCGACAGGGGACGGGAGGTCGCCGAGCGGTTGGCCCTGGTACGTGAGGAGTCGCTGGCCGAGTTGCTGGGGGACTGGTGGGGGCCGGACCGGCCGACCGATCTCATCCAGCTGGTGAAGGAGCTGAACCACGAGCTGTGCGGCTCGGACAGGGAGCAGCCGCACAACGGGTCGGCGGGGGCGCGGGGTGGGCCAGGCGGGGCTGTTCCTTGACGCCCGCCGGTGCGGGCGGATGCCCGTTCCTGCCGGTGACCCGTGTGTCAGTGCAGGTTCTTGCTGAACCAGTGGTCGGCGTAGGTGTCGTCGTTGTGCGGGGCTGTCTCCTCGTAGCCGAGTCGGGTGTAGAGGGCGCGTGCCTCCACCAGGTCGTGGCGGGTGTCCAGGATCATCCGGGTGGCGCCGAGCGCGCGGGCCGTGTTCTCGGCGGCCCGTACCAGGGTCGGTCCGCCGCCCTTGCCGCGCATCGTCTCGTGAATGAACACCCGCTTGAGTTCGGCGGTTTGCGCGTCCAGCAGGTGTACGCCGGCTGTGCCGGCCGGCTCGCCCGCGTAGCGGGCCACCAGCAACCGGCCCTTCGGCGGGCGCAGTTCGTCCCACGAGTGGGCGGTGATCTCGCGGTCCAGTTCGGCCGGGTCGGTGCGGCGACCCTCGTGCAGGAGGTAGTAGCGGTCGCTGACCTCCGTGTAGTACGCCCGCCAGAGTGCGGTGGCGGTGGGGGAGTCAGGGGGTTCCGGGGTGACGGTCCAGGTCATGGCCGACATTCTCGGAGGGGGGACCAGCTTGCCCGCAAGCGAATATGCGTGGCTTCGGGGGCGTCCAGTACCTGTGTCCTGCGCCATTCGATGGGGGTGTCGCCGACGTTGTCGAACAGGCGTCGTCCGCCCCCGCCGGTCAGGACGGGTACGACGTGGAGCAGGAGTTCGTCCAGCCGACCGGCCCGGATGAACTGCTGCACCAGATCCGCCCCGCCCGCCAGGGACACGTCCTTGGCGCCCGCCGTCTCGCGGGCCAGGGCGAGGGCGTGTTCGGGGCCTTCGGTGACGAAGTGGAAGACCGTGCCGCCCGCCTTGACCAGGGGCTCGCGGGGATGGTGGGTCACGACGTACACCGGCATGTGGAAGGGTGGGGCCTCGCCCCAGGGAGCTTCGCCTGCGATGTACATGCCGTGGCCCATGACGACGGCGCCGGGGCGCTTGATCCACTCCGCGAGCAGGTCGTCCTCGGGGCCGCTCGCCCCGCCCTCGATGCCCTGCTCCCGGCGCCAGCTGCGCAGGCCGTACACCCACTGGTGCAGGCGTTCGCCGCCGATGCCCAAGGGGTGCTCGCGGCCCGGGTCCGGGCCCGTGACGTAGCCGTCCAGCGACATCGACAGTTGTGCGATGACCTCGCCCATGACTCTCTCCTCCGTATGGCTCGAAATCGCTGTCCTCACCTTCACGTCGATCGGGGCGCCGGTGAGTCGACACGCCCGGTGCGGTGGGAGGAGGGGCTGTTTGAGAGGCGTCCTGGGGGCAACCCGGCCCATATGTCCACAGGTGTGATCATTTTGATCGTGATAGCGGCGGTCGCCGTCGTGCTCGGCGTGGCCGTCCTGGCTCTGCGCGCTCGCGGTGCGCGGGGAAGCGGAGGTCTGAAGCGGCGCTTCGGGCCCGAGTACGAGCGGGCCGTGGCCCGGCACGACGGGGACACCAAGGCCGCCGAACGGGAACTCGGCCGGCTCGTGGAACGGCACGGCGCGCTGCGTGAGCGCTCGCTGGAGCCGACCGAGCTGGAGCGGTTCGAGGCCCGCTGGACGGCGGCCCAGGAGCACTTCGTCGACTCGCCGAGGGAGGCCGTCGCCGAGGCGGACCGGCTGCTCGCGGACCTGGCGCGGGCCCGGGGCTTCCCGGACGGCGCGCAGTACGAGGAGCAGCTCGCCGCCCTGTCCGTGCACCACGCGGACCATGTGCAGGGCTACCGGCGCGTGCACCGCGTCGCCCACGCGCGCGTCGGCGACGGACGGGACGGCGGAGGCTCGGGAACGGAGGAGATGCGCGAGGCCATGATCGAGGCCCGGGCCCTGTTCGAGGACCTGACGGCCCCGGTCGACCGTCACCGCGGGGCCCCCGAGTCCCGCAGGGACGCCGGCGAGCGGACGCCCGCCCGCAGCGACGGCCACCGCCGCCATCTGCCGTGGGCGTTCACCGGACGTCACGCGAAGGGAAGTCGACTGACATGACGGACGCGAGGACCGGCATGGGTGCCGGCAGGGGAATGGACCCCGACCCGGCGAGGAGCGGCCCCACGGTCGCGCCCACCGGCGGTACGGAACAGCACGGCGCGCAGTCGCGCACCACGACGCCGGGCGGTATCAGCACGGAGGCCGGGCACGAGGCCACCCCGCTGTTCCCGCACGACGAGTCCGACAAGTTCGAGCTCAAGCTCCAGCACGCCGTCTCCGGATTCGTCGACGGCCCCCGGGCCGCCGTCGAGGAGGCCGACCACGTCCTGGAGGAGCTGACCACCCGCTTCAACGAGGCGATGACACAGCGCCGCCGTACCCTGCGCGGCGCCTGGGAGTCCACGGACCGGGCCGAGGGCGGGCCCGAGTCGTCCACCGACACCGAGCAGCTCCGCGTCGCCCTGCGCGACTACCGCGAGCTGGCGGAACGGCTGCTACACGTCTGAGCCGTCCGCCCGCGGACCGTTCGCCGCCGCCCGGCGCTCCCGCCACTGGCGTACGACCTCTTCCACGTCGTACGGCCTGCGGCCCAGGGGAGGGCCGGGCGGCGGCTTCAGCAGCATGTCGCGGATCTTGGCGTTGACGTCCGTGATGATCTTCCGGACGATCCGCTCCGACGGCGCCGCGTAGGCCGCCGTCAGCGCGTCCTCCGCCTCCTTGCGCAGGGCCAGGGCGGGAGGCAGGACCGCCAGGCCCTCGCGGGCCATCTTGCGCTTGACCCACCACAGTTCGTCGTACGGGGACTCCAGATCGGGCGGCAGCGGTTGTCCCGCGCCGGGCAGCCGGTCGAAGTCGCCGTGCTCCTGCGCGTCGTGGATCTGCTTGTCGACCCAGGACTCGAACGGAACACCGGGGGGCTTTCGCTCGGTCATGACTTCATTGTGCCGGACGCGGTGGTGCCGGGCGATTTAGTATGCGGCCTCGGTGGCCACAACGGCCGCCGTACAAGGACGTTTCAGGAGGAGCGCACGTGCTCGAACTCACCATGGCCGCCGTGTCCGCGGCGGACGAGGGTGCCACGGCCGGCATGCTCATGGCCGACGCGCCCAGCGAGCCGGGTGCCCTGCTGCGGGTGGGCCGCGACAAGTCGGTGTGCCGGCTCGCGACGCCGGACGACTGGCTGTTCGTCTCGCGGGTCCACCTGGAGTTCGTGTGCGGCCCGGACGGCGGCTGGCAGGTGACCTGGCTGCGCGGCTCGCAGTCCGACCCGTCCTCCGAGGTGCGGCTGACGGTGGGGGAGTACGCCCAGCCGATCGCGTACGGCGGGACGGTGCCGCTGCCGAGGGGCGGCAGCGGCGAGATCATCGTCCAGGACCGCACCGAGCCCCGCAGCGTCAACGTCGGCTTCTATCACGAGGCTTGATCCGCACGCCGCTTCACAGCACGCGGGCCAGCGCGAAGCCGTCGTAGCCCTTGCTGCCCACCGTCTGGACGGCCGTGCCGCTCAACCTCGGGTGGCTGCCGATCAGTTCGATGGCGGCACGGGTGCCCCGGATGTCCGGCTCGGTGCTGCCGGCGTCGATGACCCGGCCGCCGCGCACGACGTTGTCGACGACGATCAGGCTGCCCGTGCTCGTGAGCCTCAGGGCCCAGTCGACGTAGTTCGGGTTGTTGGCCTTGTCGGCGTCGATGAAGACCAGGTCGAAGGGGGCCGGGTTCTCGTCGGCCAGCTTGGGCAGCGAGTCCAGGGCCGCGCCGACCCGCACCTCGACGATCTTGTCCAGGCCCGCGCGGGCGATGTTGCGGGTGGCGACCTCGGCGTGCTTCGCGCTGTACTCCAGCGAGATCAGCCGGCCGTCGGCGGGCAGCGCGCGGGCCAGCCAGATGGTGCTGTAGCCGCCGAGGGTGCCGATCTCCAGGATGGTGCGGGCGCCCTGGATCTCGGCGAGGAGTTGCAGGAGCTTGCCCAGGGGCCGGCTGACGGCGATCGACGGCAGCCCGGCCGCCTCGCTGTCCCGCAAGGTCGCCTGGAGGGCGTCGTCGTCGGGTGAGAGGTGGGCGGAGAAGTACTCGTCGACGTCGTCCCAGAGCTGCGACTCGCTCATCGCCTTGCCTTTCGTATGGCCGTTACTAGTTAGAAGCGCTAACTAGATGTGCTAACGAATATAGTCGCGCGCTCCGTTCCCCGTGAGGGAACTCCGGTTCCCCGCCGGGGCTTCCAGGATGGTCGATTCAGCCGATCGGCGCAGGCGACGGCGCGAGGTGCGGGCCGCCGATCATGTCACCGGACGAAAGGAGAGCGGACGTCAGGTGAAGCGGGGGTCGCGTGCGTCTCTCCCGGGGGCGGTGCGAGCCGCATAGGCTTCGTGAAGATTCCTTACTCGTGGGATTGGGACGAACGAGGCGGGAGGCCGACGAGGCGTGGCGAACGCGGATCACGGTGGGCGACCGGCGCAGGCACTCGGAGCCACGGCCGTCGGCACGGTCCGGGCACGCCTGCGCGTGACGCGGCTCGGTCTGTGGCTGGTCGTCGCGATACTCGCCGTACGGCAGGTGGCCGTCGTCGTCGGCACACCGCGCGGGGAGCGGCTGACGGACCTGGAGACCTGGGTCGGCCCGAACGGCGTCCTGCATGTGAACGGTTCGCTGTACGACTCCACGCAGTTCACCGGTACGCCGTTCGGCGGGCTGGTCCTCAAACCGCTGACCCGCGCCGCCGAGCAGGCCCTCGGCTGGGGCTGGACCTTCGGCACCCTCCTGCTCGTCGTCGCCCTCGGCCTGGTCGCCGCCCGCGCCCTGCCCCAGCCGGTGAGCCGCAGGACCTCCCTGCTCGCCGCGCCCGTCGCGATCAGCCTGCTCATGCTGTCGCTGCCGGTGCGCAACACCCTCTACCTCGGCCAGACCAGCATCATCCCGGTCCTGCTCGTCCTACTCGGCTGCTTCGCCGTCCGCGGCGAACGCGCCAGCGGCGTGCTCATCGGTCTCGCGGCCGCGCTCCAGCCGACCCTGCTGCTGTTCATCCCGCTGCTGTGGTTCACCGGCCGCCGCCGGGCCGCGCTGTCCACGGGGGCCACGTTCGCCGCCGGCACGGCGCTCGCGGCGGCGGCGATGCCGCACGACTCGTACACCTACTGGGTCCACCACATGGCCGGCGTCGGCCTCGGCGGACGCGCCGACGACCTCGGCAACCAGTCCCTGCACGGCGCCCTGCTCCGGCTGGGGCTCACCGGACCCCTGGAGATCACCCTCTTCCTCGCCCTCGGCGCCGCCGTCGCCGTCCTCGCGCTGCGCCGGGCCGTGCGCTACGCCCACGACGGACAGCTCCTCCTCGCCGTCGCGATCACCGGCTGCGCCGCCACCGTCGTCTCCCCGACCGCCTGGCAGCACCAGTTGCTGTGGGTGCTGCTCGCGGTCGTCGGACAGGTCGGCAAGCGGGCCTCCGACCGGTACGTGTGGCCGGTCGCCGTCATCCTGGTGATGACCCTGCCCGCGAAGACGATGGTGCCGGACAAGGTGTTCCTGCACCCCCTGCGCGCCGACCTCGTCCTCCTGGCCGCGCTCGCCACGGCCGCCGTCGTCCCGTTCCTGTCGCGCACCTCCCCGTACTGGCAGACGCCGATCCCCACCCGGTACGCCGACCCGGTCCCGGCCCGCTTCCGGCACATCCCGCTGGTCCCCTTCCTGCGCCGGGTGATCAGCCGCCCGAACCTGTTCTTCGAGCTCCTGCTGATCCGGGTCACGTACTACGCCTACGCCCAGATCCGCCTCGCCGCGGCCGGCGGCTCCCACTCGGCCGGCCGGGTCACCGCCGAGGAGCACGGCGAGGAGATCCACTCCCTCGAACGCGTCCTGCGCCTGGACATCGAGTACTGGGCCAACCACGCCGTCGTGAAGGTCGACTGGCTGCGGGGCTTCTTCGACTTCTACTACGAGTCGTTCCACTTCGGCGTCCCGTTCGCCGTACTCGCCGTCCTCTACTGGCGCCGCCCCGTCGACTACCGCTGGGCCCGCACCGCGATCGGCTTCGCCACCGTCTTCGCCCTGATCGGCTTCTGGCTCTACCCCCTCGCCCCGCCCCGCCTGATGCCCGGCCTCGGCATCATCGACACGGTCAACGGCCCGCAGGACTTCTCCAGGCCCGACTACGGCACCCTCACCGAGCTCACCAACCAGTACGCGGCGATGCCGTCCCTGCACTTCGGCTGGTCCCTGTGGTGCGGTCTGGTGATCCTCGTCCTCGCCCCCAGATGGTGGATGAAGGCCCTGGGCCTGCTGCACCCCCTCTTCACGGTCACCGCCATCGTCGTCACCGGCAACCACTGGGTGCTGGACGCGGTCGGAGGCGCCCTGGTCGTCGGCGCCGGCTTCGGCGTCACGTACCTGTTCCAGGGCCCACGCGCCAGAACGGAGACGGCACGCGCCGAGCGGATCAGCAGCGACTCCCCGGCCGCGCTGGTGAGGGACGGTACTCCGAGCTGATCCGGTGTTCGCCGGGGCGGTCACGGTGAGTTGGGTGAACTTGCCCTGGGGGGCGAGGCAAGCTGCGGTTGTCGGTGTGTTGTCTGGGGGCGCGAGGGGTGCGGCGTCGGGCATGCGCGGTGCGCCCGCTGGGCGTGAGGGCGGCCGCTGAGGCGGCCGCGCGGCCTGGGTCAGCAGTGGCTGCCCGGCCGTGCTGGTGAGGGACGGTATTCCGAGCTGATCCGGTATGCGCCGGGGGCGGTCACGGTGAGCTGGGTGAACTCGCCCCGCTGGGCGAGGCAGCCACCGGCGTCCGCGTGCAGCCAGGGGGAGTAGGCCACGCGTACGGTCGCGGTGCCGGGCTGTGGCATGTGTATGACGATGTCGGCGCTGGACGTCGACACCACGCTCGCGGGCTCGGACACCAGCGGTACGGCGTCGCGCACGCGGTACACCCGCCAGTGCGCGTCCTGCCACACGGGCTGCAGCCACTCGGGCCGGTGGTCACGGATGAGCCGTGCCTCGATCTTCGCGTACCCGTCGGGCTTGCCCAGCGGCAGCACGACGAGGCCGACGGCCCAACGGTCCAGCCACGCCCGGTAGGTGGCGGGCGAGAACGACCCGTCGTAGAACAGCCGGGCGCGCTCCATGTCGAGCTGGCGGTTCCAGCCGCGGGCCATGTTGACGTGCGGCGCGAGCCCGCTGGCCTCGCGGTGGTTGCGGGCCGGGACGACCTCCACGCGGGTGCGGTCGGCGCCGAGCCGGTCGAGGGCGCGGACCACTCCCTGGGTCTCGGCGGCCCAGCCGGGCACCACGGTGGAGACGTACAGGTCGTCGCCGGTCTTCTTGCCGACCCAGCCGACGGAGAACACGAGCGCGACGACGAGCAGCTTCCGGCGGAACCCGGTGAGACGGGGCCGGGCCAGCAGCACGGCCAGCAGGGCGGCGGGCGCGAACAGCTCGGCGAAGCGCTCGACGTTCGTGCCGATGGGGGAGGGGATGAGATACGTCAGGACGGTCCCGACCGCGTACACGACGCCGCTCCAGCGGGCGACGCCCCAGCTCCGGGGGGCCAGCGCGGTGACGACCAGGCCGAGGAAGAAGGGCGGCCAGATGCGGTCCGCGAACATCAACTGCTCGCCCTTGAAAGGGAAGAGGAGCGTGGTCGCGCCGACGGTGACCGCGGGCGGGACGAGCAGCGCGAGGGCGCGGGCGTGATCGCGGGTGACGAGGAAGGCGGCGCCCACGACCACCACGAACAGCCCCGCCACCGGGCTCGCCATGGTCGCGAGGGCGGCGCAGGCGGCGGCGAGGACGATCCTGCGCCGACGGGTGAGCAGGAGGCAGGCGGCGAGCCCGAACGCGACACCGAGGGCGAAGGTGGTGCGCCCGGAGGCCACGTTGCACCACAGGGCGAAGGACGCGAGGAGGGCCGGGCCGAGAGGTCTGCGCAGCCCCTCGACGCGGGTGATGAGGACGGCCGCGAGCCAGGTGGCGGCCACACCCGAGACGACGGTGACCGTGCGGACGCCGAGGCCGGCCATCAAGTACGGGGATATCAGGCTGTAGTTGGCGGTGTGCATGCCGCCGTACCAGAAGAGGTTGTACGCCGATCCGCCGTGCCGCTCCGCGAACCCCGCCCACGCCTCCTGGGCGGCCAGGTCACCGCCGCCGGTGGCCAGGAACAGAGCCCAGATCGCGTAGAGGGGGAGGGCCGGGAGGGTGGCCAGCAGCGGCACCCGGTGGCGGGCCCACACCCTGCGCGGGAGCCGCCATCGGTCAGGCGGCACCGACTGCGGGGCGTCGGTGCGTGTGCGCGTGCGGGTGTCGGCGAGTTCGGCTGCGGCCACGTGATCGAAGACGCGGAATCACAGAGCGGCGTTCAGCGGCGGACGAAGTGCGAAAGTCCCCTCCGATTCAGCCCGGGGGCATGGGCGGCAGGGCCGGCAACGACCAGGCGGTCCTGACGCGTTGGAGCGTGGACCGGGCCAGGGTGTCGGCGGTGCCGATCTCGCGGTGGGTGCGGGCGAGCGCGGCGAAGGAGCCGGCGGAGCGGTGATCGGAGGCAGCGGTGATCTGCTCCCGGGTGAGGGTCTGCGTGAAGATCCTCTTCACCGTGTCCAGCTGGTAGGCGCGGTTGGCCAGCGTCGCTCCCAGCCGCGCGCGGTCCCCGGTCGCCCCGGCCTGCTGGTGGATCAGGTGTCCCAGTTCGTCGAGTCCCTCGTGGTCGTCGAGTACGTCCCGGCGGAAGAACTGCGCGAGTTCGGAGTGCTCCTCGGAGCCGCCCGCGGTGTTGGCGATGCGGTCGACCTCGCGCCTCACCAGCCAGTCGGCCAGGTTGGCGAGCGAGCGCAGCGGTTCCGGTGACGCGTACGAGATGCCCGCGCGCGCCGTCCTCAGCAGGTCACGCGGCATGCCGCCGGACAGGCAGTAGAACAGGGCGGTGAAAGGGACCGGCAGCCCCACCACCCGACGTCCCAGCAGTCGTTCGGCCGTCGCGAGGTCGAGCGGTTCGACCCGGACGACCTCGTCTATCGCACTGTCGAAGGCGTCCCGTCGGCCGACCGGCGCCAGGTCCGCCTCCCGCAGTGCCTCGTCGGAGACCGACAGCACGAACAGGCAGTTCGGCACGTCGAAGATGGCCTTGAGCTCGTTCAGGAAGGTACGCGCGGTGGCGGCCGGCTCGATCCGGTCGAGTTCGTCGATACCGATCACCAGCCGCCGCCTCGCCTCGTCCAACTCCAGCGCGGTCCGGCCGAGGAACCTCTTCAGGGCGTCCACGATCTCGGGATACGTCTGTGGCTGCTCGGCGAGCGATGTCGCCCTCTTCGCCGACAGGTTCCAGCTCCGCCATCCGGCGCTGACGGCCGCCTCGTCCGCCTGGGTCTGGAGGTAGCGGATCGAGCGCTTGTGCCGCTCCGCCTCCCGCGCCGTGCCGAGACCCTCGTCGATCACGAGGTCGCACAGCTTGTAGAAGAGGTGCAGCATGAACTCCCGCCGGTCGAAGACGACCGGCACCGGCTCGACGAGGCTCAGCCGGGTCGGGCGGTCCTTCTCCTCGGCCTTGCAGAAGTTCTGCAGCAGCTGACTCTTGCCGACCCCGCGGGGGCCCGCCAGAGCGATGCTTCCGCCCTCCATCCCCGCGCTGATCACGGCCAGTTGACGGTCGGCCCGCGTCGGCACGTGCTCGTGGCCGGCGCGGAGCCGGCGCAGGCCCGGGGCGGAGACGATGGTGAGTTCCGTGGAGAAGTCGCGCTCGGTGCGTTCGCTGATGCGTGCCCGCATGAAGCTCAACACGGCCTGCTCCAGGGCCTCCCGCCACTCGGTCTCGGCCTGCCGCGCCGCCCGGTACCGCTCCCGCGTGTCGAGTACGGCGATCAAGTAGGAGAGGGAGAGCGACTGCTTGGCCGCGGCCGACGCGAGGGAGCGAAGCGCCAGGGGCAGGAGCACGAAGACCGTGAAGGCGGCCGTCGTGACGCCGAACCCCCAGTCGTATCCCCCCACCTCCGCCAGCGGCCGGTTGTGCCGGAGCTGCCAGGCCACCTCCGAGGGGCCCGACCCCACACCGAGCGAGCACGCCACCACCAACGGGCAGTACGCGAAGCCCCCGCTGACGAGCAGTTGACGCCCCTTGGCCGCTGGTACGCCCGCCCGCGCGTCGCGCGACAGAAGGTAGTGCACGAACCAGGACACGAAGGCCGTGCCGCAGGTGATCAAGGCGACGACCAGCAGGAATCCAAGGGCCTTGCCCGCGACGGACGTGATCGAGACGGAACGGCTCTGCGGCAGAGTGTCCCTGAGCGTGTCGCTCCAGCCGTACGCGGTCGCCGAGATGAGCAGCGCCACGGACAGCAACGCGCCGATCCCCACCAGCAGCGCGCGGAGCCGCGCCTCCAGCTCGGCCCGGGAGACAGCCTGCTGATACCTGCTCCGCGCGTCCTGGGTCTCCCCGAGAATGTCGCCACGCCGCGCCTGCGCGGCATCCTCCAGTACGCCCTCGGGCACGCCGCTGTCGCGGACCTCAGGGTCTTCGAGCACGGCCCGGAGCACTTCTTCGAAGGGGTCATCTCTCAGCATCGACACCCTCAGGTACTTCCGCACCAGCACTCGAACCACACCGCCTTGCCGCCCCCGGTCACGGAGTCCACTCCCCATTTGTCGGACACCGCGTCCAGCAGTACGAGCCCCCGACCGCCCTCGTCGTCCGGCGTCGACTCCACGCGGGACGCGGGCAGTCGGGCGCACCCGTCCGTCACCTCGACCCGCACCCCGCCCGTCCGCCGCAGGATCAGCACCTCACACCGCCGGTCCGGCACATGCCGTACGACATTGGCGACCAGCTCGGTCACGCCCAGCTCCACGGCGTCGGTCAGCTCCCGCATCTCCCACTCGTCGAGCAGCGAGCGCGCGATGGCGCGGATGTGCCGCGCGGAGTGCTCGCCGACGGTGAGGCGCAGCCGGTACTGGGCGCGGAACGGGGCCAGGTAGGTGGGGGGAAAGTATCGGTTCACGGTACGAGGGTGACCTCGCGCGACTACGCTCGGCTACGGAACGGATACAACAGGTCCCGAAGTGGGCCGAGTTGCGTGAGAGGGGTTCTGCGTGACCCACATCAACACCCTCGATCCGGGCGCCTCGCCCCTCGACTACTACGGCTTCGAGCTGCGGCGCTACCGCGAGGCCGCGGGCCTGACGCAGAAGCAGCTCGGGGACATCGTCTACTGCACCGGTTCACTGGTCGGCCAGATCGAGACGGCCAGGAAGCTGCCGACGCTGCCCTTCAGTGAGCGCGTCGATATCGCGCTGGGGACGGGTGGCGCGCTCTCCCGGTTGCATGAGCTGGTGATGCGTAGTCAACTTCCGGCCTGGTTTCAGCAGGTGGCGGAGTTGGAGGCGCGGGCGGTCGAGATCGGCACCTTCCAGACGCACATGGTGCATGGGCTCCTGCAGACCAAGGAATACGCCCGCGCTGTGCTCGGTGTGCTGGACGATACCGACCTCGACGACCGCACCGAGGTACGGCTGGCCCGTCAGCGCATCTTCGACAAGAGCGAGCCCCCGGTCTTCTGGATGATCCTGAGCGAGGCGGCGCTGCACCAGCAAATCGGCGGTCGGGAGACCATGCGCGGCCAACTGGAACGCCTGTTGTCCTTCGAGCACAATCCGAGGGTCAACGTGCAGGTGCTGCCATTTTCGGCCGGCGCGCACGCGGGATCACAGGGCTCATTCACCGTCTTCCGTTTCCCGAGCGATCCGACCATCGTCTACACCGAGGGGTACAGCAGCGGGCATCCCACCGCCAACCCAGAGACGGTCAAGGACTGCTCGCTCCGTTACGATCATCTGCAAGCCGCCGCACTCTCCCTCAAGGACTCGGCGGAGTTGATCCGGCGCGTAATGGAGGAGCGTTATGGAGAGCACCGAGATTCTGACGGGGATCCAGTGGCGTAAGTCCAGCTACAGCGGGGATCAGGGCGGCGAGTGCATCGAGTGCGCAACCACTGGCTCCCTGACCTGGACCAAGTCGACGCACAGCGGCGACCAGAACGGCCAGTGCGTCGAGGTCGCCGAAACCCCCCACACCACCATCGCCATCCGCGACTCCAAGAACCCGGCGGGGCCGATCGTCACCCTCGGCCCCGCCGCGTTCACGACCTTCGTCAACTGGACGGCGGACAACTAGAGCGCGGCCCACGGAACCCGGCAGACGTGAGGCGCGGTCCCTTCCGGGCACAACGACCTGATCACCGTCTTCCGATGGTCGTACACCTCAGCGGTCGTCGCCCCGCTCGGGATAGTCGTGGGCGACCGTCTCGCCGACGATCCGGGCCTCGCGTGCGCCCACAGCCTCGTCCACCAGTCCCCTGACCCATGCGAGCCCTTGCTCGTCCGCGTACAGACCGAACCTCAGAGTGCGCGTCCTCATGCCCTGAGGCTACAGCCGCTGGATGATCGTCCCGGTGGCGAGTCCACCCCCCGCACACATCGTCACCAGCGCGAACTCCTTGTCCGCCCGCTCCAGTTCATGCAGCGCGGTCGTGATCAGCCGGGCCCCGGTGGCCCCCACCGGGTGCCCCAGCGCGATCGCGCCGCCGTTCACGTTCACCTTCTCCAGGTCCTGCTCGAAGACCTGGGCCCAGCTCAACACCACGGACGCGAACGCCTCGTTGATCTCGACGAGGTCGATGTCCTTCAACGACATCCCCGCCTTGCCCAGCACGGCCTTGGTCGCGTCGATCGGCCCGTCGAGGTGGAAGTGCGGGTCGGCGCCCACCAGCGCCTGGGCCACGATCCGGGCCCGGGGCCGCAGCTTCAGGGCGCGAGCCATCCGCTTCGACGCCCACATGATCGCCGCCGCCCCGTCGCTGATCTGCGACGAGTTGCCCGCCGTATGGACGGCCGTCGGCATGATCGGCTTCAGCCCGGCCAGGGCCTCCGCGGAGGTGTCGCGCAGGCCCTCGTCCTTGTCGACGAGCCGCCACATGCCCTGCCCGGCGCGCTGCTCGTCCTCGGTCGTCGGGACCTGGACCGCGAAGGTCTCCCTCTTGAACCGCTCCTCCGCCCAGGCGGTCGCCGCCCGCTCCTGCGAGACCAGCCCCAGTGAGTCGACGTTCTCCCTCGTCAGCCCCCGGTGCCGGGCGATGCGCTCCGCCGCCTCGAACTGATTGGGCAGGTCGACGTTCCACTCGTCGGGGAACGGCTTGCCCGGCCCGTGCTTGGAGCCCGAGCCCAGCGGCACCCGTGACATCGCCTCGACGCCGCAGCTGATCCCCACGTCGATGACGCCCGCCGCGATCATGTTGGCCGTCATGTGGGACGCCTGCTGTGAGGACCCGCACTGGCAGTCGACCGTCGTCGCCGCCGTCTCGTACGGCAGGCCCATGGTCAGCCAGGCCGTGCGCGCGGGGTTCATGGACTGCTCGCCGGCGTGGGTCACCGTGCCGCCGACGATCTGCTCGACGCAGTCGGCGGGGATGCCCGTGCGGCCCAGGAGTTCGCGGTAGGTCTCGCCCAGGAGATAGGCGGGGTGGAGGTTGGCGAGCGCGCCGCCGCGCTTGCCGATCGGGGTGCGTACGGCTTCGACGATCACGGGTTCGGCAGCCATGGGTGCGGGTCCTCTCCGAGGCTCTGCGGAACTAGTACGCGTTCTAGTTCTGTGTTGCAGTGTGCTGACGGAGGTTCAGTGACGGCAAGGGGTGTGCGGGCAATTGGGGCGCTCATGGCTATTGCCAGTTGTAGAACCCGTTACTACCGTCACGACGACCCTCTTTGCTGATGGACCGTCAGGAGCTGTCCATGCCCTGTCCAGCGCTTCCCGACGGGTTCGACTTCACCGACCCCGATGTGCTGCACCACCGCGTGCCCCTCCCGGAGTTCGCCGAGCTGCGCCGCGCCGAACCGGTCCGCTGGATCCCGCAGTCGGGCAATGTGGCCGGATTCCAGGACGGGGGCTACTGGGCCGTGACCCGGCACGCGGACGTCAGGTACGTCTCGACGCACCCGGAGTTGTTCTCGTCCACCCTCAACACCGCGATCATCCGCTTCAACGAGCACATCGAGCGCGATGCCATCGACGCCCAGCGGCTGATCCTGCTGAACATGGACCCGCCCGAGCACACCCGGGTCCGCCAGATCGTCCAGCGCGTCTTCACCCCGCGTGCCATCCGCGCGCTGGAGGAGCGCCTGCGGACGCGGGCGCTGGCGATCGCCGCGAACGCCCGGAAGCACTCCGGCCCCTTCGACTTCGTCACCGAGGTCGCCTGCGAACTGCCCCTGCAGGCCATCGCCGAGCTCATCGGCATCCCGCAGGACGACCGGACCAAGATCTTCGACTGGTCCAACAAGATGATCGCGTACGACGATCCCGAGTACGCCATCACCGAGGAGGTCGGGAAGGAGTCGGCCACCGAGCTCATCTCCTACGCGATGACCATGGCCGCCGACCGCAAGGAGTGCCCCGCGAAGGACATCGTCACGACGCTCGTGGCGGCCGAGGACGAAGGGAATCTGCGCTCGGACGAGTTCGGGTTCTTCGTGCTGATGCTGGCCGTGGCGGGCAACGAGACCACCCGCAACGCCATCACCCACGGCATGCACGCCTTCCTCACCCACCGCGACCAGTGGGAGCTGTACAAGAGGGAGCGGCCCGCCACGGCGGCGGAGGAGATCGTCCGCTGGGCGACCCCGGTGGTCTCCTTCCAGCGTACGGCGACCCAGGACACGGAACTGGGCGGCAAGCAACTGAAGAAGGGCGACCGGGTAGGCATCTTCTACGCCTCGGCCAACCACGACCCCGAGGTCTTCGAGAACCCGGACGCCTTCGACATCACCCGCGATCCCAACCCCCACCTGGGCTTCGGCGGAGGCGGTCCCCACTACTGCCTCGGCAAGTCCCTCGCGGTGCTGGAGATCGACCTGATCTTCAACGCGGTCGCCGACGCGATGCCGGACCTGAAACTCGCCGGCGACCCCCGCCGACTGCGCTCCGCGTGGATCAACGGCGTGAAGGAACTCCGGGTCAGCACCGGCTGACGTGTCCCGAGGGCGAAGGCGGCGGCCCCGGGGATCGAGGGGCCGCCGCCTTCAGCTCTGCCGGCAGGGTCGGTCGGCTCAGTACCAGCCGTTCGACTGCCAGAAGTTCCAGGCGCCGCACGGGCTGCCGTAACGGTCCTTCATGTAGTCCAGGCCCCACTCGATCTGGGTGGCCGGGTTGGTCTTCCAGTCGGAACCGGCGGAGGCCATCTTGTTGCCCGGCAGGGCCTGGACGAGGCCGTAGGCGCCGGAGGAGGAGTTGGTGGCGTCGACGTTCCAGTCGCTCTCGTGGTCGACGATCTTCGCGAAGCACTGGTACTGGGCCGAGTCCGAGATCATCTTCTTCGCGATCTTCTGCGCCGAGCCGGCCTCGGTCGTCGCGGCCTGCGCGGGCGCGGCGGCGAACAGCGTGCCGGCGGTGGCGACGGCCAGAGCGGCACCGGCGATGGCCTTCTTCGGGGCGGAGACGCGGCGGAAGGTGGAAACGACGGACACGGGGAGCCTTTCTTCGGGGACAGGGCGCCGCGGGCATGCCGGAACCACGCGAGGCGAGGCGGGGGGCATGCGTCGGCGCCGCGGCCCTGAGGGCACGTCGGCGCCGTGCGACGTCGTCCAGACAAGCAGGCCCGGAAGATGTCCGCAATGAGCCCTTTTGCTAGTTGTGGCCGTATGTCCGAGGGGCGGACCTTGTGTGATGCGGCTCTCAATGTGCAGGTCGGAGGCGCTTTTGCCGCGTACATGGCGTCCGGTTTGCACCACTAAAGAGGCTCGTAGGTGATCCGGGTCATGTGGGGTGCTTCACCGTGGGTGTGACGGTCCGCGCGCGAGCTTTCACCGTGCGGGAGCGTCGAATGTGACCGGGCTCTCGAAGGCCGCCCGGCGGGTGGCCCGGCGCAGCGCCTTGAGGATCGCCGGGCCGAGGGTGAGGGTGAGGACCACGGTGGCGATCGCCCTGCCCAGGTCCCAGCCGAGCGAGGTGGCCAGGCAGTACGCGACGAAGCGGGCGAGGTTGGCCAGGGGCCCGGCCTGCGGGTCGGGGGCGATGGTCGAGCCGTCCGCGAGGAGGTAGGGCCAGCCCTGCATGTTCATCACCGTGCCGTAGGCGAAGGCGGCGAGGAAGCCGTAGCCGGCCAGCAGGAGCAGCTCACCGCGGCCGCGCAGACGGTCCGGGCCCGGCAGCAGCCCGGCGCCCATCGTGAACCAGCCCATCGACAGCATCTGGAACGGCATCCACGGCCCCACCCCGCCCGTGAGCAGCGCGGACGCGAACATCGTCAGCGCGCCGAGGACGAAGCCGAAGCCGGGGCCGAGCACCCGGCCGCTGAGCACCATCAGGAAGAACATCGGCTCGATGCCGGCCGTGCCCGCGCCGAGGGGGCGCAGGGCGGCGCCGGTCGCCGCCAGCACGCCCAGCATCGCCACCGCCTTCGGGCCGAGCCCGGACTCGGAGATCGTCGCCGCGACGACGGCGACCAGCAGGACCAGCAGTCCGGTGAACAACCAGGGCGCGTCCTTGGCGTGCGCGCTGACCTGGGAGGCGGGGGGTGCGAGGAAGGGCCAGCCGAGCGCGGCGACGCCGACCGCGCTGACCAGCGCGAGGGCGGCGAGGGAGCGGGGGCCGAGGCGGATGGGGCGGGCCTGCCGCTGAGCGCCGGTCATGACAGGGCCTGCCGTACCTGCGCGACCGTGAGCCACTGCTGCGGGGCCAGGATCTTGGTGACCTGCGGGGCGAAGGAGGGGGAGGAGACGACGACCTCGGCCGTCGGGCCGTCGGCGATCACCTCGCCCTCGGCGAGCAGGACGACCCGGTCGGCCAGCTCGGCGGCCAGCTCCACGTCATGGGTGGCCAGGACGATCGCGTGTCCTCGGGCGGCGAGGTCGCGCAGCAGGGCGACCAGGCGTGCCTTCGCCGCGTAGTCGAGTCCGCGGGTCGGTTCGTCGAGGAGCAGGAGCGGAGGGCGGGCGGTCAGGACGACGGCCAGGGCGAGGGTCAGCCGCTGGCCCTCGGAGAGGTCACGGGGGTGGGTGTCGTCGGGTATGCCCGGGAGGAGCTCAAAGACGAGGGCGCGGCAGGTGCCGGGCGCCGCGCCCACGTCGGCGTCGGCGGCCGCGCACTCGGCGGCGACCGTGTCGGCGTACAGCAGGTCGCGGGGTTCCTGCGGGACGAGGCCGGGGGTTCCGGCGACGGTGACCGAGCCGGCGGAGGGTTCGATGAGGCCGACCAGGGTGTTGAGGAGGGTGGACTTTCCCGCGCCGTTGCGGCCCATGACGGCGGTGATGTCGCCGGGGGTGACGGTGAGGTTGATGTCGCTCAGGGCTTGGATGCGGTCACGGGTGACCGTGAGGGCTTTCACCTCGGCTGTGTGGGGGGTTGTCGGGGTGGTGGGGGTGCGCCTGCGCCGGAACCAGCGGCTGCGGGTTTGCTGTGGTTGGTCGTGCCCACGCGGCGGTAGCCGCACATCGGATGCAGCCCCGCGCCCCTTCAGGGCGATGCGGTCCCGCCCCCTGAGTTGTTCCCGCAAGCCCGCCGCCCGACGCCGTGCGTCCCGCACCGTCAGGGGCAGCGGGGACCAGCCCGCGAGGCGGCCGAGGTCGACGACCGGCGGATACACCGGGGACACGGCCATCACCTCCGCCGGAGCACCGAGGACCGGGGCCGCGCCCGGGGACGGCAAAAGGACGAGCCGGTCGGCGTACTGGACGACCCGTTCCAGGCGGTGTTCGGCCATCAGGACCGTCGTGCCGAGGTCGTGGACGAGGCGCTGGAGGACGGCGAGGACCTCTTCCGCGGCGGCGGGGTCCAGGGCCGAGGTCGGCTCGTCGAGAACCAGCGCCCTGGGGTGCGGGGTGAGGACCGAGCCGATCGCCACGCGCTGCCGCTGGCCGTCGGAGAGTGTGGCGATGGAGCGGTCGCGCAGGTCGGCCAGGCCCAGCAGGTCGAGGGTCTCCTCGACGCGGCGGCGCATGACGTCCGGGGCGAGGCCCAGCGACTCCATGCCGTAGGCGAGTTCGTCCTCGACGGTGTCGGTCACGAAGTGGGAGAGCGGGTCCTGGCCCACGGTGCCCACCACGTCGGCGAGTTCGCGCGGCTTGTGGGTGCGGGTGTCCCGGCCCGCCACCGTGACCCGGCCGCGCAGGGTGCCGCCGGTGAAGTGCGGCACGAGCCCGCTCACCGCGTTGAGCACGGTGGACTTGCCGACCCCGGACGGGCCGACGAGGAGGACCAGTTCACCTTCCGGAACCTCGAAGTCCACGCCTTGGACGGTGGGTTCGGTGGCACCGTCGTACGTCACGGAGACGTTCTCGAAGCGGATCACGACGGCTCCTTGAGGGCGGGACTGCGGGGTGCGGGACTCACGAAGGCGGGGAGCAGGCCGAGGAGGACGGCCGCCGCGGGCCACAGGGGCAGGGTGGGTGCGACGAGGGGGACCACGCCGGGGTTCAGGGCGGCCGGGTCGCGGCCGGCGGCGAGGACCAGCAGGGCGGCGACCGCCGCGCCGGAACCGCTGACCAGCCAGGCACGGGCGTCCCAGCGGTCCGGACGGTACCGGGTGCGCAGGGCACGGCGGCCGCCGAGGCGGAGCCCGGCCAGCGCGGCGGCGAGCCCGGCCAGCAGCACCGGCAGCCCGTACGTCGCGCCCTCGGCGCTCAGCAGCCCGTACGTTCCCGCGCAGACGCCCAGCAGGCCGCCGAGGGTCAGCGCGCCGGTCGTACGGCGGACGCGAGGCGGGACGTCGGCGCCGCGGCCGTAGCCGCGGGCGTCCATCGCGGCGGCGAGGGCGACCGAACGCTCCAACGCGCCCTCCAGGACCGGGAGTCCGACGTGCAGGAGGCCGCGGATGCCGCGGTCGGGCCGGCCGCGCAGACGGCGGGCGGCGCGCAGGCGCTGGACGTCGGCGATCAGGTGCGGGGCGTAGGTGAGGGCGACGACCACCGCGACGCCCATCTCGTAGAGGGCGCCGGGGAGGGACTTCAGCAGACGGGTGGGGTGGGCGAGCGCGTTCGCCGCGCCCACGCAGATCAGGAGCGTGGCCAGCCGCAGGCCGTTGTAGAGGGCGTGGACGAGGGTCTCGGCGGTGACCTTCCCGCCGAGCCGGATGCCCTGCGCCCAGTCGGGCAGGGGGAGTTCGGGGAGGGTGACGATCACGTGCGTGCCGGGGACGGGGGAGCCGAGGGCCACGGCGAAGAAGAGACGGATGACGAGTACGGCGAGGGCGAGCTTGAGGAAGCCGGCGTAGGAGCGGGCCCAGGGGGCGTCGGGGCGGCAGGTCGCCACGACGTAGGCGGACGTCGCTATGAGGAGGGCGAGGAGGAGGGGGTTGGTGGTGCGGGTGGCGGCGGTGCCGAGGGCGAGGGCCCAGAGCCACCAGGCGCCGGGGTGCAGCTGTGCCCCGGCCATCAGGCTCGCCGCCGCCGCGCCTGCCAGATCGCTGCCGCGCCGAGTACGGCCACCATGGCGATTCCCGCCACCAGGCCCAGCGACGGGCCGCCGCCGTCCGAGGCGTCCCTCTTCTCGGCCGCGGTCTTGTCGGTCGCCGTCCCGGACACCTGCTCCCCGCACCCCTTCTGCGGGTAGCCCGCGATCGCGCACAGGAGGGCGTTGGTGTCGTAGCGCAGGGGCCTGGCCACCGCGGCCAGGGCCTGAGCCGTCGTCGCGTCCGGGGCGACGCGCGCGCAGACGGCGCGGCGGGCCGGCGGTGTCTCGGCCGACGGGGCGTCCGCCGGGGTGCCGAAGTCGATGACCAGGGCGACCCGCTTCTCGCCGTCCCGCGCCGGTGTCCTCGCGCAGATCACCTCGAACACGGCGGCGCCGCGCGGCCGTGCCGCGTCCTTCGAGTCCTCGCTGACCGAGAACCGGAAGCCCTGGACGTCGCCGTCGGACGGGCGGGCGGTGGAGGGGCCCTGGGTGGCGTAGGTCCAGGTGTCGCCGTCGCGGTCCCAGAAGGACCAGTAGCGGTAGCCGGCCGCCTGGGCGGTCGGGGCCAGTCCCGTGAGGACGGCCAGCGCGGCCAGGAGCGTGACGAGAGCGCGGCGGATCACTGCCGAGGCCCCTTGTTGCGGCCGCTGATCAGGAATCCGACGCCGATGCCCGCGACCAGGCCGACGCCGATGATCCACCACAGGCTGACGCCGCCGTTGTCGTCGTCCTCCCGCTCCGCGGCCTTCGCCGACGCCGTCACCGACCCGTTCACCGCCGACTGCGGTGCCGGACCCGTGGCGTTGAGCCGCTTGACGAGGTCCGCGCCGCCGAAGTCCCGCGGGTCGGTGCCGGTCGCGTGGGCGGCGAAGATGAGCTGGGCGTACGCGGCGGGGCCGCTCTGCTCGGCCCAGGCGGCGTAGTTGCCCTCCAGCCAGAGCAGGGCCTGTCGGCCCCGCTCGGTCAGGCCCGCGGCGGCCAGCGCCACCACCGCGTCGGCGGTGTTGCCGTAGTCGGGCTGGTCCTCGGCACCGGGCATCGCGGACTTCAGATACCCGGTCCCGCTCAGGGCGCGGCCGAGGTGGACGGCGCCGTTGAGGGCCGCGTCGGCGGGCGTCGGGTTCTTGCCGCCCAGGCACTTCTGGGCGTCCGCGGGCGCCTTGCCCGCCGTCGCCACGAGCCCCTTGCCGAGGACACCGACCACACCCGCGGCGGTCGCGTCGGCGTTGGCCGCCGGCGCGCCCTTCTTGTCGGGCTGGAACGCGAACGCCCCGGCGTCCTCGTCGCCGCACGGCAAGGACAGCTTCAGCAAGGCGTCGTACGGGGAGTTGCCGCCCTTGCGCACGTCGCCCGGCTTCTCACCGACGGCCGCGAGCGCGCCGACCACGACGGAGGTCGAGTTCGTGTCGCTCGCGCCTCCCGGCAGGTACCCCCAGCCACCGTCCTTGTTCTGCACGGACTTCAGCCAGGCCACGGCCTTGCCGGTCGCGACGCCGTGGCCGCCGAGCGCGGCGAGGGCCTGGACGGCGGCGGCCGTGCTGTTGGTGTCGACCGGGGTCTTCGGACCGCAGCCCTTCGAGACGTCGGCGCGGAACGGGGCGAACGCCCCGTCGACGCACTGCTGCCCGGTGAGCCAGTCCACGGCCTTCGCCGCCGGCTTCACGCCCACCGTGTCCTGGGCGAGCAGCGCGAGGGACTGGCGCCACACGCCGTCGTACGTCGGGTCGGTCGTGCCGTACAGACCGGCGGGGAGCGCCACGGACGGCGACGCGGACGGGGACGGGTCGGCGGCGAAGGCGGGCGTGACCGTGCCGATCACGGTGACGGCGGCCAGGACCGCGGCGCTGCGGCGGACGTACATGATCGGCGGATGCCCTTCCCTGAGGGGCCGGGCAGCACAGGGGAGACCCCGGGCGGCTCGGCTCCGTATGCCTCGACGGTGCCGTGCTCCGGCCGGCTGCCGGGGCACGTGAGCCGGTCACGAGTCCGTACGGGGCGATCCGGCTCACCGGCTTTTCGACCACCGGTTCACGGTTGCGGGTCAGCGCCGGATTTGCACCGGCTTCCCCCCGTACGGGCGTGATGACGACGCGGCCACTCTACCGGCCCGTAGGGAAGCGGCCGAGGGAGGCCGTGGTGGTCCTTCACACCGCCACGTACGCCACCGGCTCACTCCCCGCCACCGCCTCCGCCCTCCCCAGCTTCACCAGCCGCCGCAGGTGGGCCTCCGCCTCCGCGATCGCGATGTTCCGTGAGCCGTAGGGGATGTCGTCCCAGGGTCGGTTCCACTCCATGCGCTCGGCGAGCCGCCAGGGCGTGAGGGGCTCGGCGAGGAGGGTGAGGAGGCCGGTGAGGCGGGTCTCGTGGTGGGCCAGTAACTCCCGTACGCGGGCGGGCGCGTCGGTGAAGGTGTGCTGGTGGGCCGGGAGGACCTCGGCGGGGGCGAGGCGGCCGACGCGTTCGAGGGAGTCGAGGTAGTCGCCGAGGGGGTCGGTGACGGTGGTGTCGTCGGGGTCCTCGTACAGGCCGATGTGCGGGGTGATCCCGGGAAGCAGGTGGTCGCCGGAGAACAGGCGGCCGTGGCCCGGGAGTTGGGCCGGGTGGGTCTCTTCCAGGTGGAGGCAGACGTGGCCGGGGGTGTGGCCCGGGGTCCAGATCGCGCGCAGGCGGCGGCCGGGGAGGTCGAGGAGCTCGCCGGGGACGATGTCGCGGTCGGGCGGGGCGGGGGCGAAGCCGGGCAGGGTGCCCGGGCGGCGGGCGGCGCGGAGCGGGGACACATGGGCCTCGGGGGCGCCGGCCGCGGTGAGCTTGTCCGCCATGTAGGAGAACCAGCGCTCGGGGCGGGTCGCGCGGGTGCGCCGGACGATCGCCGCGTCCGCCGCGTGCATCGCGATCCAGGCGCCGGATGCCTCGCGAACCCTGCCGGACAGGCCGTGGTGGTCGGGGTGGTGATGGGTGATGACGACGCCGTGGATCTCGCCGGGCGCGGTCCCGCACGCCGTCAGCCCCTCGGTGAGGGTCTCCCAGGAGGCCGGGTCGTCCCAGCCGGTGTCGATGAGCACCGGACCGCGGTCGGTGTCGACGACGTACACCAGGGTGTGGCCGAGTGGGTTGTCCGGGATGGGGACCTCGATGGACCGGACGCCGCCGCCGTGGTCGTGCACCTGCGCCATGGGATCCCCAATCGCCGCGACACGTTCCGGCCGACCGGGTCACTATAACTAGAACAGGTTGCGATGGGAGCCCGAGTCATCTACCAGCAGTCCGGCGAGAGCAGCGAAGGGAAGTGCTCGCAGGGGTTCCAGACCGGCATCTCGGCGGGCTCGGCCCGCCGGATGCGCTCGGGGGTCCAGTACTTCCTGATCTCCTCCGGACTCTTCGTCTCCCGGTGCACGATCACCCCGTTGCCGCGCTTCACGTCGTCCCAGGACGACGCCAGCCATGCGGCGCCGCAGGCGGCCACCGTCATGGTCGTGGCGAACGCCGCCCAGTGCCGCTTGCTCGCTGCCATCCCCTTGCCCTCTCCCCGACTTGATCAGCGTAGAGGCGAGCTGTGTGCGGCCCGTGGACTCCTCCGGGTGGAACTGGTATCAGTTCCGTGTATCCGAGTATCTGATGGATCGTCAGAATTACGCTCCGGGGAGGCAGTCGGCCATGACCGAGCTCGTGGAACACGGACAGCTTTTCATCGGCGGGGAGTTGACCGACCCCCTGGGCAAGGACGTCATCGAGGTGATCTCCCCGCACACCCAGGAGGTCATCGGGCGGGTGCCGCACGCCTCGCCGGCCGACGTCGACCGGGCGGTGGCGGTGGCGCGGAAGGCGTTCGACGAGGGACCCTGGCCGCGGATGAGCCTCGACGAGCGGATCGAGGTCGTCACCCGTGTCAAGGACGGCATCGCGCTGCGGCACGAGGAGCTCGCCCGCGTGATCTCCTCCGAGAACGGCTCCCCGTACTCCTGGAGCGTGCTCGCCCAGGCGCTCGGCGCGATGATGGTCTGGGACGCGGCGATCACGGTCGCGCGGAACTTCACGTACGAGGAGCGGCGCGACGGCGTGCTGGGCAAGATCCTCGTGCGGCGGGAGCCGGTCGGAGTCGTGGCCGCCGTAGTGCCCTGGAACGTCCCGCAGTTCATCGCCGCCGCGAAGCTCGCGCCCGCGCTGCTCACCGGCTGCACGGTGGTGCTCAAGCCGGCGCCGGAGTCGCCGCTCGACGCGTATCTCCTGGCGGAGATCGCGAAGGACGCCGGGCTGCCGGACGGGGTCCTGTCCATCCTCCCCGCGGAGCGCGAGGTGAGCGAGTACCTGGTCGGGCACCCCGGGATCGACAAGGTCTCCTTCACCGGCTCGGTGGCGGCCGGCAAGCGCGTCATGGAGGTCGCCGCCCGCAACCTCACCCGCGTGACCCTGGAACTGGGCGGCAAGTCGGCGGCCGTGGTCCTCCCGGACGCGGACGTCGAGGCGACGGTCGCCGGCGTCGTCCCGGCGGCCTGGATGAACAACGGCCAGGCATGCGTGGCCCAGACGCGGATCCTGCTCCCGCGCTCCCGCTACGACGAGTTCGCGGAGGCGTTCGCGGCGGCGGCCGGCGCGCTGGTGGTCGGCGACCCGCTCGACCCGGCGACCCAGGTGGGCCCGCTGGTGGCGGAGCGGCAGCAGCGCAGGAACCTCGACTACATCCGCGTCGGCCAGGAGGAGGGCGCGAAGATCCTCACCGGCGGCGGGCGTCCGCCGGGTCTGGACAAGGGCTGGTACGTCGAGCCGACCCTCTTCGGGGACGTCGACAACTCCATGCGGATCGCACGCGAGGAGATCTTCGGCCCGGTGATCTGCCTGCTGCCCTACGGCGACGAGTCCGAGGCCGTGAAGATCGCGAACGACTCCGACTACGGCCTGAGCGGCAGCGTCTGGACCGCCGACACCGCACACGGCATCGACATCGCCCGCCGCGTCCGCACCGGCACGTACTCGGTGAACACCTTCAGCCTGGACATGCTGGGCCCGTTCGGCGGCTACAAGAACTCCGGGCTGGGACGCGAATTCGGCCCCGAGGGGTACGGCGCATACCTGGAGCACAAGATGATCCACCTCCCGGCGGACTGGGAGGCGTAGGGGATGGGCGACCGCTGGCACGTCGAGGTCGACCGGTCGGTGTGCATCGGCTCGGCCCAGTGCGTCCACCACGCCCCCGACGGCTTCCGCCTCGACACCGGCCGCCAGTCCCATCCGGCCGACCCGGAGACCGACGCGAACGAGGGGATCCTGGCCGCGGCGGAGAGCTGCCCGGTGGAGGCGATCGTGATCACGATGCTGGGAAGCGGGGAACCGGTGTTCCCGCCCGAGGACTAGCCGGAGGACTGGCCGGAGGGCCGGCGGAGGGCCGGCCGGAGTACCAGCCGTCACGCGCCCGAAAACGGGCGAAAAAAGTCCCTTCGGGGGGTTCTATTCCCGGATGAACGTCTTATCCTGGAGGTAGGCCTACGGGACGAGTGAGGGAGCCCGAACCGGAGTAGCCGACTCTGGCGGGAAGCGGACAGCTTCCGCTGGGGCCGACATCGACGGTCCGGGCTGAGAGGCCGGAAAGTCGGAAGACCGAGAGGTCGGAAGACCGGAAGGCGACCCCCAGTACCTGATCCGGGTAATACCGGCGCAGGGAACCCGTCTCGTAGGTCATTCACATGCCCGCGGAGCCCTCGGGAGCCGTCAGGTCGATCAGGCGGCAGACCGTCTCGATGTCGATCTTCACCTGGGCGATCGAGGCGCGGCCCGAGAGCCAGGTGATCAGGGCCGAGTGCCAGGTGTGCTCGATGACACGGACCGCGGAGAGCTGCTCCGGTGTCGGGTCCTCCAGGCCCATCGCGTCCAGGATGATCACCGTCGTCTGCCGGGACACCTGGTCGACCTCGGGGGACACACTCCGGTCGGCGAAGGTCAGGGCCCGCACCATCGCGTCGGCCAGATGCGGCTCGCGCTGCAGCGCGCGAAAGGCACGCATCAGCGTCTCCGCCACCCGCTGCGCCGCCGTCTCCCCCTGGGGCGGCTTCTTGCGCAGCGTGCCGTGCATGTGCTCCAACTGGTCCTGCATCGTGGCGACCAGCAGATGCACCTTGGACGGGAAGTAGCGGTACAGCGTGCCGAGCGCCACCTGCGAGGACTCCGCGACCTCCCGCATCTGCACGGCGTCGAAACCACCCCGGCTCGCGAGCTGCGCGCTGGCGTGCAGGATGCGCCGGCGGCGGGCCTCCTGCCGCTCGGTGAGGGGCGGTGAGGCGGGGAGTGCGCTACTGGCTTCCGCAGGCATGGATCCCGTTCCGTGACAGTCGGTGAGGGTGAGTGACCGGACAGAGCATGCCAGGGCATCGGCCGTGGCGTGAATCACCTGATCCATCGCTCACAGCGGCGCTACCTGCCGGTAGATTCAGAGCCTCTTGAACGATCAAGTCTGAAACTTGTTCTAGATTAGCGTCCCGGCGTAGTCTCGCGGGACAGAGCAGGGAGAAGGGGGCCTGGAGTGACCGCTGAGGCCAGGGAGGCCGGGTCCCCGAAGGACCTTGCCGCCGACGGCGAGCGACCGCTCGACATCGCGCTTCTCACCTATAAAGGGAACCCGTTCTGCGGCGGCCAGGGCGTCTATGTCCGGCACCTCTCCCGCGAGCTGGCCCGCCTCGGCCACCGCGTCGAGGTCATCGGCTCCCAGCCCTACCCCGTCCTCGACGACGGCGAGGACTACGCCGGCCGCCTCACCCTCACCGAGCTCCCCAGCCTCGACCTCTACCGGCAGCCCGACCCCTTCCGCACCCCGGGGCGCGACGAGTACCGCGACTGGATCGACGCGCTGGAAGTGGCGACCATGTGGACCGGCGGTTTCCCCGAGCCGCTGACCTTCTCGCTGCGCGCCCGCCGCCATCTGCGCGCCCGGCGCGGCGAGTTCGACGTCGTGCACGACAACCAGACGCTGGGCTACGGCCTGCTGGGCGACGTGGGCGCACCCCTCGTCACCACCATCCACCACCCCATCACCGTCGACCGCCAGTTGGAGCTGGACGCGGCGCCGAACTGGCAGCGGCGGATGTCCGTACGCCGGTGGTACGCCTTCACCCGCATGCAGAAGCGCGTCGCACGCCGCCTGCCGTCGGTACTGACCGTGTCGGGCACGTCCCGCGCGGAGATCGTCGACCATCTCGGCGTACGCCAGGACCGCGTCCACGTCGTCCACATCGGCGCGGACACCGACCTCTTCTCGCCGAATCCCTCGGTACGGCAGATCCCCGGCCGGATCGTCACGACCTCCAGCGCCGACGTCCCGCTCAAGGGCCTGGTCTTCCTCGTCGAGGCACTCGCCAAGGCCCGCACCGAGCACCCCGACGCCCACCTCGTCGTCGTCGGCAAACGGCCCGAGGAAGGGCCGGTCGCCCAGGCGATCGAGCGGTACGGCCTCGAAGGCGCCGTCGACTTCGTCAAGGGCATCTCGGACGCCGAACTCGTCGACCTGGTGCGCTCGGCGCAGGTGGCGTGCGTGCCCTCGCTGTACGAGGGCTTCTCCCTGCCGGCCGCCGAGGCCATGGCCACGGGGACACCGCTGGTCGCCACGACCGGCGGGGCGATCCCGGAGGTCGCCGGCCGGGACGGGGAGACCTGCCTGGCGGTGCCCCCGGGCGACCCCGGCGCGCTGGCCGCCGCACTGAGCCGACTGCTGGGCGACGAGGAACTGCGCCTTCGCCTGGGAACGGCCGGACGGGAGCGCGTCCTCCAGCACTTCACCTGGGCACGCGCCGCCGAGGGCACGGTGGCCCGGTACCGGGAGGCCATGGGCGACGCGTCGGGTGGGGGATCCGGGCGCTGGGCGGTGAGGGACGCCGACCGTTCCACGGTGACGGGTGCGGGTCGCTCGGCGGTGGCCGGTGCTGACTCCTCGGTGGCTTCGGGCACGGGTCGTTCGGCGGTGAGGGGTACCGGCCGCTCTGGGGTGACGGATGCCGACCGCTCGGCGGTGGCCGGTGGCGGTCGTTCGGTGGCGACGGATGCCGACCGCTCTGCGGTGACCGGTGGCGGTCGTTCGGTGGCGACGCGTGCTGACCGCTCTGGGGTGACGGATGCCGACCGCTCGGCGGTGACCGGTGCTGACGTCGCTGTGGCGTCGGGCACGGGGCGCTCGGCGGTGGGGGATGCCGGGCGGTCCGCGGTGACCGGTGGTGGTCGTTCCGAGGTGGGGGACAGTGGTGGCTCCGCGCTCCGGACGCCCGGTCGTTCCGGGGTCTCACCGGAAGCCGGCCCGGCGCGGGTGACCGAGGCCGCGAAGGTCGGCGAGGTCGCTCAATGACCGCCGTACCCACGACCGTCGACGCCGGCCGCTCCAGCTGCCCCGCCAACCGCCCCGGCTCCTCGCACCACTTCACCCGCTCCACCCGCTCCGACCGCGAAAGCAGGCCCACGTGCTGACCGTCGACTTCTCCCGGTTCCCGCTCGCCCCGGGCGACCGTGTCCTGGACCTCGGCTGCGGTGCCGGCCGGCACGCGTTCGAGTGTTATCGGCGCGGCGCCCAGGTCGTGGCGCTGGACCAGAACGGTGAGGAGATCCGCGAGGTCGCGAGGTGGTTCGCCGCGATGAAGGAGGCAGGGGAGGCCCCCGAGGGCGCGACCGCCACGGCGATGGAGGGCGACGCGCTCGCGCTGCCCTTCCCGGACGAGTCCTTCGACGTCGTCATCATTTCCGAGGTCATGGAGCACATCCCCGACGACAAGGGCGTCCTCGCCGAGATGGTGCGGGTGCTCAGGCCGGGCGGCCGTATCGCCATCACCGTCCCGCGCTACGGCCCCGAGAAGGTCTGCTGGGCGCTGTCCGACGAGTACCACGAGGTCGAGGGCGGCCACATCCGCATCTACAAGGCGGACGAACTGCTGGCGAAGATCCGCGAGGCCGGCCTCAAGCCGTACGGCACCCACCACGCCCACGCCCTGCACTCGCCGTACTGGTGGCTGAAGTGCGCGTTCGGTGTCGACAACGACAAGGCGCTGCCGGTGCGCGCGTACCACAAGCTGCTCGTCTGGGACATCATGAAGAAGCCGCTGGCCACCCGGGTCGCCGAACAGGCGCTGAACCCGCTGATCGGCAAGAGCTTCGTGGCGTACGCGACCAAGCCCCATCTCCCCCTGGTGGACGCCAAGTGACGACCCCCCGGACAGAACACCTCGTCCTGCCCGGGGTCCTCACCGCCGAGCAGGCCGCCGCGACCGTCGCGGGGATCCTCGCCGTACAGCGGGAGGACGGGGCGATCCCGTGGTTCCGCGGGCACCACCTCGACCCGTGGGACCACGTCGAGGCGGCGATGGCGCTGGACACGGCCGGTGAGCACGCGGCCGCCGAGCGGGCGTACACCTGGCTGGCGACGCACCAGAACGAGGACGGCTCCTGGTACGCCGCCTACCATGACGGCGCCTTCGACGACGTCACCGACACCGGCCGCGAGACCAACTTCGTCGCCTACACGGCCGTAGGCGTCTGGCACCACTATCTCTCCACCGGCGACGACACCTTCCTGGACCGCATGTGGCCGTCCGTCCGGGCGGCGATCGAGTTCGTGCTCCAACTCCAGCAGCCCGGCGGCCAGATCGGCTGGCGGCGCGACGAGGACGGCACGGCGACGGCGGACGCGCTGCTGACCGGGTCCTCCTCCATCCACCACGCGCTGCGCTGCGCGCTGGCGATCGCCGAGCAGCGTGAGGAGCCGCAGCCGGACTGGGAGCTGGCGGCCGGGGCGTTGCGGCACGCGATCCGCCGCCACCCGGAGCGGTTCCTGGACAAGGACCGCTACTCGATGGACTGGTACTACCCGGTGCTGGGCGGCGCGTTGACGGACGCGGAGGCCAAGTCCCGTATGGAGGAGGGCTGGGGCCGCTTCGTCGTCCCCGGCCTCGGCGTGCGCTGCGTCGTCCCCAACCCGTGGGTGACGGGCGGGGAGTCGGCCGAACTCGCCCTCGCGCTCTGGGCGATGGGCGAGTCCGACCGGGCGCTGGACATCCTGCAGTCGATCCAGCACCTGCGCGACCCGGAGAGCGGCCTGTACTGGACGGGCTACGTCTTCGACGACGACGCCGTCTGGCCGCGTGAGCTGACCACGTGGACGGCGGGGTCGTTGCTGCTGGCGGTCGCCGCGCTCGGCGGCCATGACGCGACCTGCGCGGTGTTCGGCGGCGAGCACCTGCCGAGGGGACTGGACCCGGACTGCTGCGACTGAGTCCGAGTCGTCCGGGTCTCAGTGCCGGTGCACACGGTTGGCGATCGCGTGGCCCACGAACAGGTAGACCACCGCGGCCAGCCCGTACCCGGCCACGACCCTCGCCCATGCCTCGTCGAACGTGAACAGGTCGTGGGACCAACCCGCCAGCCAGCGCGCCGCGTCGTGGACGAACTGCACGAAGTCGTTCGCGCGGTTGGCGTCCAGCAGGTACATCAGGATCCACAGGCCCAGGATGAGGGCCATGATGTCGGCGACGATCGCAATGACCGTGCCGGCCTGGTTCGCACCGTTGCGATATCGAGGGGACATGCCCTCCGGGTAGCCCTCGAACCCTGACTGAAACCCGGACGCCGGCTACGCGTTCAACTACGCGTTCAGCTCCGCGAGCACCCGCAGGGTGTGCGGGTCGGGCGCGAGGGCCAGCAGGTCCGTCACCGGTCCCTTCCGCCACAACTCCAGCCGCTCGGCGATCCGTTCGCGCGGCCCGACCAGTGAGATCTCGTCGGCGAAGGCGTCCGGGACGGCGCGGACGGCCTCCTCCCGGCGGCCGTCCAGGAACAGCCGCTGGATCCGGCGGGCTTCGTCCTCGTACCCCATGCGCGCCATGAGATCGGCGTGGAAGTTGCGGGCCGCGTGGCCCATGCCGCCGATGTAGAAGCCGAGCATGACCTTGACCGGCACCAGCCCTTCGGACACGTCGTCGCACACCCGCACCTGGGCCATGGGCGCGACGACGAAACCCTCCGGCAGTCCGGCCACCGCGTCTCCGTACGCGTCCGGTCTGCTCGGCGACCAGTACAACGGCAGCCAGCCGTCGGCGATCCGGATTGTCTGGGCGACGTTCTTCGGTCCTTCGGCGCCGAGGAGGACCGGCAGATCGGGCCGCAGCGGATGGGTGATCGGCTTCAGGGCCTTGCCGAGCCCGGTGCCGTCCGGCCCGTCGTAGGGGTGGGAGTGGAAACGCCCGTCGAGCACCACCGGCGCCTCGCGCCGCAGCACCTGCCGTACGACGTCGACGTACTCGCGCGTGGCGGTCAGCGGCGAGGCGGGGAACGGCCGCCCGTACCACCCCTCCACCACCTGCGGCCCCGACAGCCCGAGCCCGAGCAGCATGCGCCCGCCGGAGAGGTGGTCCAGGGTGAGGGCGTGCATCGCGGTGGTGGTGGGGGAGCGGGCGGCCATCTGGGCGACGGCCGTGCCCAGCCTGATCCTCGACGTCCGCGCCGCGATCCAGGTGAGCGGGGTGAAGGCGTCGGACCCCCAGGACTCCGCGGTCCACACCGAGTGGTAGCCGAGCCGCTCGGCCTCCTGGGCGAGCGGTACGTGGTCCGCGCAGGGGCCGCGGCCCCAGTAACCGAGTGCGAGCCCGAGCCGCATGCCGCCTCCTGACGGTGCGTCAGATCAGGGGTGAGGCTTGCGACTGTACGACAACGGCCCCTCACCGGGAAGGGTGAGGGGCCGCTGAGGAGAGTGGCGGATCTCAGCCGCGCTGGATACCCGAGGTGTCCTGGAGCACGCCACGGCGGCCGTCCTGCGTCTGGGCGACCAGAGCCGGGCCGCGCTGCTCGACGGCCAGGTACCAGGTGCCCGGCGCGAGTTCGGCGATCGGCGTCTGCGAGCCGTCCTCCGGGAACAGCGGACGCGGCACGGGCACGGCGAACCAGAACGGCGAGAAGTCCGCGGCCGGAGCCTGCGGCGCCTGCGGCTGCTGCCCACCGAAGGGCTGCCCCGGCTGCGGCTGCCCACCGTACGGCTGCTGCGGCTGCTGCGCACCCGGGTAGCCGTAACCACCGGGCGACTGGGCGCCGTAGGGCTGCGGGGCTGCGGGGCGGGGGGCCGGGATGAGGGCGGCCTGGAGGGCGGGGACGAGGGGGGTGGCGATGGCGCCGGCGGCGAGGATCAGGGCGGCGATGAAGCCGAGGATGAGACCGGCGCCGGCGCTTTCGGCGTCGATCAGGTTCCAGAGCATGATCCAGGCGGTCGCGATGGCCAGTACGGTGCCGGCCGGACCGAGCTCCAGGCCCGCGACCTTGCGAGCCGCGGGAAGCAGGCGAGCGACCACGATGAGCGCGCCACCGATCACACCGCCCATGTACACGCCGAGCCCGAGTCCGATGACGTCCCACGCGTTCGGCATATCGATCGAATCGCAGACGCTGCCCGAGGCGTCGCAGCTGGAGAGGCCGAGGAACGACGCGATGAACAGCAATACCGCTGCTCCGATCACCACGCCGTCGCCTCTAGTGAGGGAGCGGATATTCACTTCAGGAGGTCCTTCGTCAGTCGTCTCGTCATCGGCATCGCTGGAGGCGTCGCTGTCACCATGTCGCCGTCAGGCCCCGGTGTGAAGCGCAGGGGTGGCCCCGCATCGTAGGGACGACCTTATCGTCCGACCGACGAGGGTGTCCGCCGGGATCAGCCCGCGGATCACTACCCGTGCAGGAAACTCACGATTCCCTCAGAGATCCCCCGCGCCGCCTTCTGCCGCCACGCGCCGCTGGTGAGCTGTGCCGCGTCCTTGCTGTCACGCATGTTGCCGCACTCGATGAACACCTTGGGAACCGTTGACAGATTGAGACCGCCGAGATCCTTGCGCGTGACGAGGCCGGTGCCGTCGCCGACGTAGGTGGAGGGGGCGCTGCCCGTGACGCGGACGAAGGAGCCCGCGATGCGCTCGCCCAGGTCGCGGGAGGGGGCGACGATCGGGCCGGTGTGTGCGGCGCCCTCGTCCACCTTGCCGGGGAGGATGACGTGGAAGCCCCGTTGGCCGGCGCCCGCGCCGTCCGCGTGGATGGAGACGACGGCGTCGGCGTGCGCGTCGTTGCCGATCCGCGCCCGCTCGTCCACGCAGGGGCCCCACGGACGGTCGCCGTCCTGGGTGAACTTCACCGTGGCGCCCTGCCGCTGGAGCAGTGTGCGCAGCCGGTGGGCGACGTCCAGGGTGAACTCGGCTTCCGTGTACCCGTCGTTGGTGGACGTCCCCGTCGTGTCGCATTCCTTCCAGTTCGTGCCGATGTTCACCTTCTGGTTGATTTCGGCCGTGTGCTGGAAGTTGTCGGGGTTGTGGCCCGGGTCGATGACGACGACCTTGCCCTTGAGGGGGCCGGACGCGGCGGGCGCGGACGTCGAGTCGGCGGTGGGGGTGGGGGTGGGGCCCGGCGGCTTGTCGTCGGTCGTGGAGGAGTCGGTCGGCGTGGTGCTCGACGACGCCCCGGACGACCGTACGGCCGCGGTGCCGGAGCCGCCTCCGTCGCCGGGGTCTCCCACCGCCTCGTACATCACCCACCCGAGCAGGGCCCCCGGCACGAGGGCGGCGGCCGCGACGGTGAGGGCGCGGCGGCGACGGCGGCGGGGCTGGGGAGGATCGAAGTCCGGACCTACGTACGACACGCCTGACACCTTACGGGCCGACCACGGCCTCCCGCGGTAAGCCACGGTCGAGGGCGCCGGTCGGGGCCCTCCCGTGGGTCAGCACCCCGTCCCCGTCCGCCTCAGCACCCGCAGCGACTCCGTCGCCGACACCTCCGTGAACGCTCCGGACTCCAGCGCCCGCAGGTACACCCGGTACGGGGCCTGCCCGGTGAACTCGTCCTTCGGGTCCGGGAACACGTCGTGGATGATGAGCAGACCGCCCTCGGCGATGTGCGGGGCCCAGCCCTCGTAGTCGGCGTTCGCGTGCTCGTCGGTGTGGCCGCCGTCGATGAAGACCAGCCCGAGGGGGGTGCCCCAGATCTTCGCCACCTGCGGTGAACGGCCCACCAGGGCCACCACATGCTCCTCCAGGCCCGCCTTGTGCAGCGTGCGGCGGAACGTCGGCAGCGTGTCCATCAGGCCGATCTCGGGGTCCACGGTCCGCGGGTCGTGGTACTCCCAGCCCGGCTGCTGCTCCTCGCTGCCGCGGTGGTGGTCGACCGTGAGCGCCGTCACCCCGGCCTCGCGGGCGGCGTCGGCGAGCAGGATCGTGGAGCGGCCGCAGTAGGTGCCGACCTCCAGGAGCGGACGACCGAGCCGCCCGGCCTCGACGGCCGCCGCGTACAGGGCCAGGCCCTCACCCGTGGGCATGAAGCCCTTCGCCGCCTCGAACGCGGCCAGGATCTCGGGGTTGGGGGCCGGGGCCATGCGGGTCCCTTTCGGTCGTACGAGCGTGTGGGCGCCCATCGTGCACCACGGCCCCCGTCCTGTGGGTGACGGGGGGCGTGGTGCGTGCGTGCCAGGAGCCGGGCTCAGGCGGTGACCGTTTCCCCCGGCAGCGACAGGTCCACGTCGACCGGGCCCTCCTCGCCCGTGTGGGTCGCCGACGAGGCGAGCGGGGCGTGGCCGTCGGCCCGGGCGGCCAGGACGTACGCGCCCTGGGCGGGGACGGCGAGGGCGTAGCTGCCGTCCGCCGCGGAGAGGGTCGCGCCGGCCTGGCGGCCCCGGCGGTCGATCAGAGTCACCTTGGCGCGGGCCACCGGCGTGCCGTCGGTGTCGAGGACGCGGCCGCGGAAGGCGCGCAGGGCCTGCTCGGAGGGCTCCCGGTCGGCGCGCTCCAGGCCGGCATCCTCCTCGCTGCCGGCGCGCAGGTGCGGATGGGCGGCCGGGCGGTGCTTCGGCAGGCACAGGGCCATCAGCAGGCCGATCGTCACCGCGCCCGTGGCGATGAGGAAGGAGACGCGGAAGCCGTGCAGCGTCGGGATCTCGACGCCGCCGACCGTGTGCGCGGTGTCGGCCAGCACCATCCCGATGACGGCGCTCGAGACCGACGTACCGATGGAACGCATCAGCGTGTTCAGCCCGTTCGCCGCGCCGGTCTCCGAGGCCGGGACCGCGCCGACGATCAGGGCGGGGAGCGAGGAGTACGCGAGGCCGATGCCCGCGCCGAGAACCACCGAGATCACGAGGCTCTGCCAGGGGGCGCTCATCAGGCCGAGGCCGGCCCCGTAGCCGATCGCGATGATCAGCATGCCGAGGATCAGGGTGGTCTTCGGGCCGTACTTCGCGGACAGGCGGGCGTAGACGGGCGCCGTGAACATCATCGTCAGGCCCAGCGGGGCCACGAGCAGGCCGGCGACGACCATCGACTGGCCGAGGCCGTAGCCGGTGGACTTCGGGAGCTGGAGCAACTGGGGGAGGACGAGGGAGACGACGTAGAAGCTGACGCCGACCATGATCGAGGCGAGGTTGGTGAACAGGACGGCCGGGCGGGCCGTGGTGCGCAGGTCCACCAGGGGGGCTTTCAGGCGCAGTTCGAGTACGCCCCAGAGGAGGAGTACGACCGCCGACGCGCCGAACAGGCCGAGCGTGGTGCCGGAGGTCCAGCCCCAGTCGCCGCCCTTGGTGATCGGGAGGAGGAAGAGGACGAGGCCCGTCGAGAGGCCGAGCGCGCCGAGCAGGTCGAAGGAGCCTTCCGCGCGGACCTCGGACTCCGGTACGACGAGCAGGGTGAGGGCGATGGAGAGGACGCCGAGGCCGGCGGCGCCGTAGAAGAGGGTGTGCCAGTCGGTGTGCTGGGCGACGAGGGCGGCGGCGGGTAGCGCGAGTCCGCCGCCGACGCCGATCGAGGAGCTCATCAGGGCCATCGCCGAGCCGAGCTTCTCGCGGGGCAGCATGTCGCGCATGAGGCCGATGCCGAGCGGGATCGCGCCCATCGCGAAGCCCTGGAGGGTCCGGCCGACGATCATGGGGAGCAGGTCGCTGGTGACGGCGCTGACCAGCGCGCCGAGCACCATCACGGCCAGGCCGGCCATCAGCATGCGCCGCTTGCCGTACAGGTCACCCAGCCGGCCCATGATCGGCGTGGCCACGGCGCCGGAGAGCAGCGTCGAGGTCAGGACCCAGGTGGCGTTGCTGGGCGTCGTGTTCAGCAGTTGCGGCAGGTCCTTGATGACCGGGACGAGCAGGGTCTGCATCACCGCGACAACGATGCCCGCGAAGGCGAGAACGGGGACGACGGCACCCGAGGTCGCTCTGCCGGTGGGCTGGTCGTTCGTCGTTTGTGTCATGTGGGCGACCAACCCGGTGTGCCTGGGCAACTATTCCGATGCTTTGGCCGGCTAACGATTTCTTGACCTTTTCTTGATGAAGGGGGGAAGAGGGGGGAAGAGGGGTGCGAAAGGAAGGAGGGGAGGAGGGGAAGGGGGAAGGGTCGTAGTCCCGCCGTCGTGGTTCGTCGGTGGGGTCCGGCCTAGGTCGAAATCCCGATGCCAGGAGCGTCGGCGGTTGAGAGCATGACATGCATGCTCCGAGCCGCTGACGCCACTCGCACCTCCCGCCGTACCGCGCCCCCCACCTGGCTGGTGGTGGCGCTCGCGTGCGCCGGGCAGTTCCTGGTCGTGCTCGACGTGTCCGTCGTGAACGTGGCGCTGCCGTCGATGCGGGCCGACCTCGGGCTGAGCGCGCCGGGCCTGCAGTGGGTGGTGAACGCGTACGCGATCGCCTTCGCGGGGTTCATGCTGCTCGGCGGGCGGGCCGGAGACCTCTACGGCCGCAAGCGGATGTTCCTCGTCGGGCTCGCCCTGTTCACCCTGGCCTCGCTGGCCGGTGGACTGGCCCAGCAGGAGTGGCAGCTGCTCGTCGCCCGGGCTGTGCAGGGGCTGGGAGCCGCGGTGCTGGCGCCTTCGACGCTGACGATCCTGACGGCCGCCGTACCGGAGGGGGCGGCGCGGGCGCGGGCCATCGCGACGTGGACCGCCGTCGGCGCCGGGGGCGGCGCGGCGGGCGGGCTCGTCGGCGGGGTGCTGGTGGAGGTGCTGTCGTGGCGCTGGGTGCTGCTGATCAACGTGCCGGTCGGCGCGGTCGTGCTGGCCGGTTCCCTGCTGTGGCTCGCGGAGAGCCGGGTCGGGGACGGGCGGCGGCTTGATCTGCCGGGCGCGGTGCTGGTGACAGCCGGGCTGGCGACCCTGGCGTACGGCATCTCGCAGACGGAGGCCGAGGGCTGGACGGCGACGGCCACCGTCGTACCGCTGCTCGCCGGGCTCGCCCTGATCGGCGGCTTCCTCGTCGTGGAGTCGCGTACGGCGGCTCCGCTGATGCCGCTCGGGCTGCTCCGGCAGCGGGCGGTGGCGTCGGCGAACGTGGCGATGTTCCTGTGCGGGTCCGCGATGTTCTGCATGTGGTTCTTCATGACGCTGTACGCGCAGAACGTGCTCGGCTACACCCCGCTGGAGGCCGGCCTGGCCCTGGTGCCCAGCTCCCTGGCCGTGATCGTCGGCTCCAAGCTCGCGCCCCGGTTGATGCGGGCGGCGGGCGTGCGCGAGGTGGCGGTGCTGGGCACGGTCGTCGCGGCCGTCGGCTTCGGCTGGCAGTCCACGCTGGGAGTGACGGGCGCGTACCTGACCTCGATCATGGTGCCGGGCGTCCTGATGATGCTGGGCGCGGGCCTGGCGGCCACCCCCCTCGCCGCCCTGGCCACCTCCGGGGCGGGGGCGGGCGAGGCAGGCCTGGTCTCGGGGCTGGTCAACACCTCGCGCACGATGGGAGGTTCACTGGGGCTGGCGGTCATGTCGACGATCGCGGCGGCGCGTTCGGCGGGGAGCACGTCGCCGCGGGCGCTGACGGAGGGGTACGCGCTGGTGTTCCGTACGTCGACGGTGGTGCTCGTGGCGGGGGCGGTGCTGATGCTGCTGTGGCTGCCGAGGAGAACGCCGGCGACCTGAGGCGGGGCCGCTGAAGCGCGCACGCCACCCTGGGCTGATGAAGTGTCAGAAGCCTTCACAAGTGCGCTGCGCTGGGCTATACAAAGGGCGCCGGACTGGAACGCGTTCTAGATCGGCCCGTGACGACCTCGGTGCGGCCGACGGTGCGGACGGCCGTACCGAGGTCTTTACTCCGTCACCCTCAGGAGCCCCATGCCCATCGACGCCGCCAAGGCCGTAGCCGCCGAACCCCGGACCGGGGAGATCTCCTGGACCCCGAAGGACGTGCAGCTCTACCACCTCGGCATCGGCGCGGGCGCCCGCCCGGACATCCCCGGCCCCGCCACCGACCCCGACGAGCTGCGCTACCTCCTGGAGTCCCGGCTGCACGTCCTGCCGAGCTTCGCCACCGTCGCCGGCGCCGGCTCGCCCGGCGTGATCAGCAGCCTGTCCATGCCCGGCGTCGACGTCGACCTCGCCCGCGTCCTGCACGGCGGGCAGTCGCTCACCGTCCACCGCCCGGTACCCGTGGCGGGCACCGCGACCGCCACCGGCCGGATCGCCGCCGTCCACGACAAGGGCAAGGCGGCCGTCCTCGTCATGCGCACCGAAGTCAGCGACGCGGACGGCCCGTTGTGGACCAACGACGCGCAGATCTACGTACGCGGAGAAGGCGGCTGGGGCGGCGACCGCGGCCCCTCCGCACGCCTCGAACCACCCACCGGCGACCCGGACAAGGTCGTCGAGCGGCCCGTCCGCGAGGACCAGGCCCTCCTCTACCGCCTCTCCGGCGACCTCAACCCGCTGCACGCCGACCCGGAGTTCGCCAAGATCGCCGGATTCGAGCGGCCCATCCTGCACGGGCTGTGCACCTACGGCATCACGCTCAAGGCGGTCGTCGACGCCCTGCTCGACGGCGATGTGACCCGGGTGCGGTCGTACACCACCCGGTTCGCCGGAGTCGTGTTCCCGGGGGAGACCCTGCGCATCCGCATGTGGCGGCAGGAGGGCCGGGTCCGGGTGGCGGTGAGCGCGGTGGAGCGGGACGACGCGCCCGTCCTCGCCGACACGATCGTCGAACACTCCTGATCCGTCACGTCCGTACTCCCGAGCCCGTCACGTCCGTACTCCTGAGGGGAGCCGCACCATGCGAGCAGCCGTACTGCACGAGATCGGCCAGGACAAGCTCGACGTCCTCGACGGCGTCGAGGCGGTGGGCTTCGGGCCGGGCAGGGTGCGGGTCCGGGTACGGGCGACCGGGCTGTGCCACTCGGACCTGTCCGCGATGGCGGGCGTGCTGCCGCAGCCGGCGCCCTTCGTACCCGGCCACGAGGGCGCGGGCGAGATCCTGGAGGTGGGGGAGGGCGTCCGGCACCTGAAGCCCGGCGACCGGGTCGTCGTCTGCTGGCTCCCCGCCTGCGGCGCCTGCCCCGCCTGCAAGCGCGGCCAGACCCAGCTGTGCCTGGCCGGCTTCATGAACGCCGGCACCCCCAACTTCAAGCGCCCCGCCGGTGACGTCTTCGGCTTCGCCGGCACCGGCACCTTCGCCGAGGAGGTCGTGGTCGACGCCGGCTGCGCGGTGCCGATCCCCGACGACGTCCCCTTCGACATCGCGGCCCTCATCGGCTGCGGGGTGACCACCGGGCTCGGCGCGGCGCTCAACACCGCCGACGTGGCGGCCGGTTCGTCCGTCGCCGTCATCGGCTGCGGCGGCGTCGGCATCTCGGCGATCCAGGGCGCCCGGCTCAAGGGCGCCGCCGAGATCGTCGCCGTCGACCCGGTCGCCGCGCGCCGCGAGTCGGCGCTGAAGTTCGGGGCCACCAGGGCGGTCTCCCCGGACGAACTGCCCGACGCCAAGCAACAGGTCACCGCCGGCGAGGGCTTCGACTACGTCTTCGAGGTCGTCGGCAGGTCCGCCACCGCCCGCACGGCGTACGAGAACACGCGGCGCGGCGGCACGCTCGTGATCGTCGGCGCGGGCGCCATGGACGACTTCCTCCAGCTCAGCATGTTCGAGCTGTTCTTCGACGAGAAGCGGATCCTGCCGTCCATGTACGGCGGCGGCGACGTCCTGCGCTCCTACGAGCGGACCATCGCCCTGTGGCGTGCCGGCCGTATCGACCTGGCGGGCCTGATCACCCACCGTGTGCCGCTCGCCGACATCAACGAGGCCCTGGACCAGATGCGGACGGGCACGTCGCTGCGTACGTGCATCGAGATCTGACGGGAGTGTCCGTGTCGCTGCCACTCGAAGGACTGTCCGCCATCGTCACCGGTGCCGGCCGCGGCCTGGGCCGGGCCGAGGCGCTCGAACTCGCCCGGCTCGGCGCGGCCGTCGTCGTCAACGACTACGGGCAGCCGGGCCGGGACGGCTCGGGCGAGGCGTCCACCGGGCCGGCCGAGGAGGTCGCCGCCGAAATCCGGGAGGCGGGCGGCAAGGCACTCGCCCACACCGGGGATGTCGCCGACTTCCAGCAGGCCGGTCGGCTGGTCGAGTTGGCGATCAGCGAGTTCGGCAAGCTGGACATCCTGGTCAACAACGCCGGCATCCTGCGCGACCGCATGGTCTTCTCCATGTCGGAGGAGGAGTGGGACGCGGTGATCCGTGTCCAACTCAAGGGCCACTTCAACACCACGCGCTTCGCCGCCGCGCACTGGCGCGAGCGGTCCAAGGCGGCGGGAGGGCCGGTCTACGGGCGGATCGTGAACACCTCGTCCGAGGCGTTCCTCGCCGGGTCCGCCGGACAGCCCAACTACGCCGCCGCGAAAGGCGCAATCGTCGGGCTCACCACTTCCACCGCCCTCGCGCTCGCCAAGTACGGCGTGACGGCGAACGCCATCTGCCCGCGCGCCCGCACCCGGATGACCGAGGACGTCTTCGCGGGCCTCGAACGACCGGCCAACGGCCTCGATCCGCTCGCCCCCGAGCATGTCGCCCCGCTCGTCGGCTACTTGGCGGCACCGGCCGCCGCCCGGATCAACGGCCAGTTGCTCGTCGTGCACGGCGGCATGGTGGCGATCGTCGAACGGCCGCGGGTGCGGGCGAAGTTCGACAGCAAGCAGGAGACCTTCACCTACGACGAACTCGACGCCCTGCTCACCGCGCACTACGCGCAGCGGCCGCAGGGGGAGACGTTCGGGGCGGCGGAGGTGCTGGGGTTGAAACGGGAGTAGAAAACGGGTGCAGGAGACGGGTGCAGAAGACGGGTGCAGAAGACGGGAACGGCCCCGTCCCTCGTGGGACGGGGCCGTTCGCCGTTGTGCGCGCGCGGCGTCAGGCTGCCTTCTCGGTCTCCTCGACGGGCTTGCGGTGACGGCCGCGAGGGGCCGTCTCGCTGTCGTGGGCCGAGACCGGACCCCGGTGCCTGCCGTGACCGGCGGCCTCCTGGACGTCGTGCGACGGCTGGGTCGTGCTGGCGTTGCTCATCGGTAAAGCTCACCCCGTCAAAACATGATCTTTCAAACAGCCGGGCGAGTTTAACCGGCCCACCACGGGCCGAATCCAGACGGCCACACCAACCGCCACTACTTCGTTACAAGACCACCCAAGGGAGCTTGCTGCAACGGCACAGGACGCGGCGCGACAGCGCGCGGAGGGACGGTGCCCGAGGGCCTGGACGATCCCGAATCCGATCCCGAATCCGGGATCGGCTCCGGACTCGGTCCCGTTCTCGGTCCCGTTCTCGGTCCCGATCCTGGCCCAGGGTTCGAAGCCGGGTTGGATTCGGATTCCGGTTCAGGATCCGGATCCTGAACCGGTTCCGGTTCCGGTCGCCGCTCCGGTCTCGCTCGCGTCCATGCCGGTCCAGGCGCCTCCGCCGCCTCCCTCGTCTCCCCGCTCGCCTCGCCCACCGGCTCCCCGACCCGGGCCACCCCGCACCGCACCTCCGCCGTGGCGTACGGCAGTTGGAGCACCCCGTCCGGCGTCCACAACCCGGCGCCCGTCAACCATCCTTCCGGCGCGGCGAGATGACGTACCCGCCGCTCGGCCGGCCGCCACACCCCCACCCAACTGCCGACCGGCCCGTCGATGCGCAGCGCCACCCCGCAGTTCTCCGGCACCAGAGCCTGCCCCGGCTGGATCGCGAACGGCGTCACCGCGCACTCGGGCATCCGCAGGCACTCCGGGAAGCGCACCGGCAGCGTGCTGCCCAGCACCCCCCAGCCCAGCCGCGCCCGCCCCGGCGAGGGCGCGTCCGACCCGATCAGCAGCAGCCCGCTGTCCGGGTCGGCGAGCAGCAGCCGGTCGTCGCTGTCGGCCGCGATCTGCAGCAGCGGCGACACCGCGCCGCCCCGCTCCAGATCGACCACGACGGCCTTCGTGCGGCCCTCCGTCTCCCGGTCGAGGGCCAGCATCCGCCCGCCCCGGTCCAGCCACACCCCGCCCGAGCAGCGCCCCGGGATCTCCGCGACGTGCTCCGGCCCGAAGGCGCCCCCCGCCACCAGCCACACCGTGCTGGAGCGCCGGCCCGCCGCGAGCGCGTACGCCTTGTCGCCGCCCGGCGCCGGGGGCAGCATCCGCAGCCGGGTCTCCTCGTCCTGGCACTGGACCGCGCCCAGCGGCAGCTCACCGGTGCCGGGCCCGGTCGGGTAGAGCAGCGAGAAGACGTGCCGTCCGTCGGTGCGGCGGCGGATCAGGACCCGGCCGTCGCCCATGGGCTGCACCTCGGTGCCGGGCTCCTCGGGCTGGTTGGCCGGCAGGGGCACGGCGTAGGGCTCGGGGCCGTCCAGGGTCCAGCGCTCCGGGAACCAGCAGTCGCCGTTCAGCGCGAGGCGGGCGGCGTAGGAGCCGTCCGCAGTGATCGTGCATCCTGCCCGAGGCGGGTCGTCGTCCTCATGCCCCGCCGCGGGCTCGACAGCACAGGCCGTCATGGTCCGGTCACCTCCAGTGACGAAGCTAGTTTTCGCACGCACAGGCGTGGGATCGCCAGGCCACCCCTTCACACAAAGGGGTGGCCGAGGAACGATTCGCCTGAGGAAACGGGGGCGGATGTGCTGGGCGGAACCAGCGGTCGCCGGAGGAGGGCCCAGGGCGCGATCCGGCGGCTCCGGCGCCGGTACAGCCGTACGGAACGGCCAGGTAGCCTTTCCCTCGTGCCCCGTCTGTCAGAAGTCATCGCCGCGCTGGAGAACCTGTGGCCCGCCGAGCGGGCCGAGTCCTGGGACGCGGTCGGCACCGTCGTGGGCGACCCCGACCAGGAGGTCTCCCGGGTCCTGTTCGCCGTCGACCCGGTCCAGGAGATCGTGGACGAGGCGGTGAAGCTGGGCGCCGACCTGCTGATCACCCACCACCCGCTCTACCTGCGCGGTACGACGACGGTCGCGGCCTCCACCTTCAAGGGCCGGGTCGTCCACACGCTGATCAAGAACGACATCGCCCTGCACGTGGCCCACACCAACGCGGACACCGCCGACCCCGGCGTCAGCGACGCGTTGGCCGGCGCGCTGGACCTGCGGGTCGTACGACCGCTGGTGCCCGACGCGAGCGACCCGGAGGGCCGCAGGGGGCTGGGCCGCGTCTGCGAGCTCGACCACCCCCTGACCGTCCGCGAACTCGCCGCCCGCGCCGCCGAGCGCCTGCCCGCCACCGCGCAGGGCATCCGCGTCGCCGGCGACCCGGAGGCGACGGTCCGCACGATCGCCGTGAGCGGCGGCTCCGGCGACAGCCTCTTCGACCAGGTACGGGCGGCCGGCGTCGACGCCTTCCTCACCGCGGACCTGCGTCACCACCCCGCCTCCGAGGCCGTGGCCCACACTCCTCTCGCGCTGCTCGACGCGGCGCACTGGGCCACCGAATGGCCCTGGTGCGAGCTGGCCGCCGCCCAGCTCGACGAGATCTCCGACCGGCACGGATGGGACCTGCGCGTCCACGTCTCCAAGACGGTCACCGACCCCTGGACCGCCCACGCGGCGTCCAACCCGCCCACTCGAACCATGGGAGCCCCCAACTGAACGCCGCGCCCGCCGACCAGATCCGACTCCTCGACCTCCAGGCCCTCGACGTCCGCCTCCAGCAGCTCGCGCACCGACGGACGTCGCTGCCCGAGCACGCCGAGATCGAGGCGCTGACCAAGGACCACACGCAGCTGCGGGACCTGCTCGTGGCCGCGCAGACCGAGGAGAGCGACTGCGCCCGCGAGCAGACCAAGGCCGAGCAGGACGTGGACCAGGTGCGTCAGCGCGCCGCCCGCGACCAGCAGCGCCTGGACTCCGGCGCCGTCACCTCCCCGAAGGACCTGGAGAACCTCCAGCACGAGATCGTCTCCCTCGCCAAGCGGCAGAGCGACCTGGAGGACATCGTCCTGGAGGTCATGGAGCGCCGCGAGTCCGCGCAGGAGCGGGTCGCCGAGCTGACCGAGCGGGTCGGTGCCGTGCAGGGGAAGGTCGACGACGCGACCGCCCGCCGGGACGCCGCGTTCGAGGAGATCGACGGCGAGGTGGCGACCGTGACCAAGGAGCGCGAGGTCATCGCGGGCGCCATTCCGGCCGATCTGCTGAAGCTCTACGACAAGCTGCGCGCGCAGCAGGGCGGCGTCGGCGCGGCCAGGCTGTACCAGCGCACCTGCCAGGGCTGCCGCCAGGAGCTCGCCATCACCGAGCTGAACGAGATCCGTGCGGCGGCGCCGGACACGGTGGTGCGGTGCGAGAACTGCCGCCGGATCCTGGTGCGTACGGCTGAGTCGGGTCTGTAGGACTCGGTACATCGGTAAACAAGGGGCTTGGGTCGTGCGGGAGTTCATCGTCGAGGCCGACGGCGGGTCACGGGGCAACCCGGGGCCCGCGGGCTACGGCGCCGTGGTGATCGACGCGGCGACCGGTCAGACGCTGGCCGAGACGGCCGAGTACATCGGCGTCGCCACGAACAACGTGGCCGAGTACCGGGGCCTGCTCGCGGGCCTGCGCGCCGCGCACGCGCTGGACCCCACGGCCACGATCCACGTCCGCATGGACTCCAAGCTGGTCATCGAGCAGATGTCGGGCCGCTGGAAGATCAAGCACCCCGACATGAAGCCGCTGGCGTCCGAGGCGGCGCGGGTCTTCCCGGCCCCGCAGGTGACGTACGAGTGGATCCCGAGGGAGCAGAACAAGCACGCGGACCGGCTGGCCAACGAGGCGATGGACGCCGGGAAGCGGGGGGAGCGGTGGTCCGCGGCGGCTTCCACGGCGGAGTTGGACGCGGCTGACGCGAGGGCCGCGAGGGCCGCGGCCGACGCGCCCGCCGAGGCTGCGGCCGAGGCCGATGTCAGGGCCGCGCGCACCGTCGCCACGCCCTCGGCCGGCTGGGCGCCCGCCGACATGGGGGCGCCGGCCACCTTCGTGCTGCTGCGGCACGGCGAGACGCCCCTCACCCCCCAGAAGCGCTTCTCCGGCAGCGGCGGTACCGATCCCTCCCTCTCCGGCATCGGGCGGGAACAGGCCGAGAAGGTCGGTGCCGCCCTGGCCCGGCGTGGCACCGTCCAGGCCATCGTGTCGTCGCCGCTCGCCCGTACCCGGGAGACCGCCGGCATCGTCGCCGCCCGCCTCGGCCTGGAGGTGACCGTCGACGACGGTCTGCGCGAGACCGACTTCGGCGCCTGGGAGGGACTCACCTTCGGCGAGGTCCGCGAGCGCTACCCGGACGACCTGACCGCCTGGCTCGCCGACCCCGAGGCCCGCCCCACCGGCGGCGGCGAGAGCTTCGCCGCGACCGCCACCCGCATCGCCGCCACCCGCGACAAGCTGATCGCCGCGTACACCGGCCGCACGGTCCTCCTCGTCACGCACGTCACCCCGATCAAGACGTTCGTACGCCTCGCCCTGGGCGCCCCGCCCGAGTCCCTGTTCCGCATGGAACTCTCGGCCGCCTCCCTGTCGGCGGTGGCGTACTACGCGGACGGCAACGCGAGCGTACGGCTCCTCAACGACACGTCACACCTGCGCGCCTGAGCCTTCGAGTCGGGCCGCCTCCCGCGCCAGCGCCTCCACCCGGTCCCAGTCCCGCGCCGTCACCGCGTCCGCCGGGAGCATCCAACTCCCGCCCACACAGCCGACGTTGGGCAGGGCGAGATAGCCGGGAGCCGTCGCGGGCCCGATCCCGCCGGTCGGACAGAACCGGGCCTGCGGAAGGGGGCCGTACAACGACCTCAGGTACGCCGTACCGCCCGCCGCCTCGGCCGGGAAGAACTTCATCTCCCGCACCCCGCGCTCCAGCAGCGCCACCACCTCGGACGTGGTCGACACCCCCGGCAGACACGGCACTCCCGATCCCCGCATGGCGTCCAGCAGTACGTCCGTCCAGCCGGGGCTGACCAGGAAGCGCGCCCCCGCCGCGACCGCGTCCGCCACCTGCTCCGGCGTGATCACCGTGCCGGCCTCGACCACCGCGTCCGGCACCGTGTCCGCGATGGCCCGGATCGCCTCCAGCGCGGCCGGCGTCCGCAGCGTGACCTCGATCGCGGGCAGCCCGCCCGCGACCAGCGCCCGGGCCAGCGGTACGGCGGTGGAAGGGGAGTCGATCACCACGACGGGGACGACAGGCGCGAGATCCAGGACGGAGGCCATGGCCTCATCCTGCCGACGGTGAGCATCCTGTGCAAAGGCCGTTGCAAGCAGTGCAACGGCTCGGGTCGTCAGTGGATCTCCGTCACCAGCACATCCAGCGTCCACGCCTTCCCGGCCTTCGCGGGCGCCGCCACCTCCACCTCGTACCCGAGGTCCCGCAGCGCCACCACCAGCTCGGCCGGTCCCTCGGGAGCGGCCCCCGCCGTCAGCAGGCTCCGTACGATCCGCCCCTTCGTCGCCTTGTTGAAGTGGCTGACGACCTTGCGGGTCGGCGCGTGCAGCACCCGTACCGTCGCCGTCCGCCCGGCCACCTCGCCCTTCGGCTTCCACGCCGCCGCGTACGCCGACGACCGCAGGTCCAGCACCAGCCCGTCCCCCGCCGCCTCGGGCAGCACGTCCGCCATCGGCGCCCGCCAGTGCGCGCCGAGCGCCCCGAGGCCGGGGAGCTTCACGCCCATCGAGCAGCGGTAGGAGGGGATCTTGTCGGTGACCCGGACGGCACCCCACAGACCCGAGAACACCAGCAGGGCGCGTGCCGCGCGCTTCTTCGCCGCCGCGTCCAACGACGCCAGGTCGAGGGCGTCGTACAGCACCCCGGTGTAGATCTCCCCGGCCGGTCGCGCCCCGGCCGTCCGCAGCCCGGCGTTCTTGGCGACCTCGCCGCGCAGCCCCTCGCTCAGCCCGAGTACCTCCCGTGCCTTGTCCTCGTCGGCCGCGCACAGCTCGACGAGCTCGTCGAGGACGGCCGCACGGGCCTCGCCCAGCCCGGGCAGCGACAGCGACTCCGGCTTCAGCGGGGCGCCCCGACCGGACGAGGCCTTGCCTTCGGACGGCGGCAGCAGGACAAGCACACGTACTCCTTCAGTCGAACTCCGCCCCAGCGTACGGCGTGCCCCTGCGCGACCCTCGCCCTACGCTCGACACATGCCCCGCCGCCACATCCGCGTGACCGGCGCCCCCGAGGGCCCCCTCCGGGCCGCCCTCACCGCGCTGCGTACCGAACTCGGCGTCCCCGCGAGCTTCCCGCCCGAGGTGCTGGCGGAGGCCGAGCGGACCGCGAAGGCTCCCGTCCTCCCCTCCCACGACGCCACCGGCATCCCCTTCTTCACCCTCGACCCGCCCACCCGTCGCCCGCCACCACCCTTCCAAGGAGTCGCTTCGCGACCGCCTCTTGACTCCACCGACCTCGACCAGGCGCTGCACCTGTCCCGGCAGGGCACCGGCTACCGCGTCCGGTACGCCATCGCGGACGTCGCCGCCTTCGTCGTACCGTCGGGCGCGCTGGACGAGGAGGCCCACCGGCGGGTGACGACCCTGTACTTCCCCGACGAGCGGATCCCGCTGCACCCCGAGCCGCTGAGCGAGCGTGCGGCGAGTCTGCTCCCGGGGCAGGACAGGCCCGCCGTCCTGTGGAGCGTCGACCTCGACGCGGAGGGCCGTACGCTCGCCGTCGACGTGCGCCGTGCCCTGGTGCGCAGCCGGGCCAAGCTCGACTACGCGGGCGCGCAGCGGGAGATCGACCAGGGGAGGGCCGAGGAGCCGCTGGCGCTGCTGAAGGAGGTCGCGGAGCTGCGGGAGCGGCTGGAGGAGGAGCGGGGCGGGATCTCGCTCGGCGTCCCCGAGCAGGAGATCGTCGAGCGCGATCACGGCTACGAGCTCACCTACGAACTCGCCTACCGCGCGCCGCACCCCGTCGACCGCTGGAACGCCCAGATCTCCCTGCTGACCGGAATGGCCGCCGCCGACCTGATGCTGGCGCACGGCACCGGCATCCTGCGCACCCTCCCCGCCGCCCCCGACGGCGCCGTCGGCCGCCTGCGCCGTACCGCACACGCCCTGCACATCGACTGGCCGCACCACGTCTCGTACGCCGAAGTCGTCCGCTCCCTCGACCCGCACCGCCCGCACCACGCCGCCTTCCTGCTGGAATGCACGACCCTGCTGCGCGGCGCCGGCTACACGGTCTTCCGGGACGGCGACCTCCCCGCCCTCACCACCCACTCCGCGGTGGCCGCCCCCTACACCCACTGCACCGCCCCGCTGCGCCGCCTCGCCGACCGCTACGCCTCGGAGATCTGCCTGGCCGCCGTCGCCGGTCGGCCGGTGCCCGACTGGGTCCGCGCCGCCCTCGACACACTGCCCGCCCGGATGGCCGAGGGCACGCGGCGCGCGGGCACGGTCGAGCGGGAGTGCGTGGACATCGTGGAGGCGGCGCTGCTGAAGGACCGGGTGGGGGAGGTGTTCGACAGCTGGGTCGTGGACGTGACGGAACGTCAATCGACCTCCGGCACTGTGCAGTTGGAGACACCGGCGGTCACCGGCCGGATCGAGGGAACGGACGGCCTGCCCCTCGGGGAACGGCTCCGGGTCCGTCTCACCCAGGCGGATCCGCGGGTGCGGAAGGTGCGGTTCGAGCCTGCCTGAGGGCCTGGACCGCCCTGACGAGCCCGTCGGCGTCGTCGGCGTGGAGACGCACGAGGCGGACCTCCCGCCGACGGCCGAGGAAGGTGACGTGGGCGACCGGCTCGGTGAGTTCGAGCGTCACGGAGGTCTGCGCGCCGATGACGACATCGAGCTCGCCCTCGGCCCGCCGATGGATGGTGCGCGGCTCCCGGCGTACGCGGGCGATCCTCTCCAGCGGTATGCGCAGATCGACGTGCGCGGCACGCCGGACGCGCAGCGAGCCGCCGTCCAGCACATGCGGGCGTACGACGGAGGCGGCGTGCATCGCGACGACGAGCACGACGGTGTACACGTCCAGCACCAACACCACCCGGTGCACGGCCGGGTGGTCCCGCAGCAGCACGGACATGGTGATCGACTCGATCACGCACACGAAGGCGAACCCGAACATCACCGGCCCCTGCCCGCGCGCGTACCCGAAGGCGGACCCGTCGCCGATCCCGTGCCGGCGCCGGGTCACCCACAGCCCGAGGCCGGCGAGCAGCCGCAGCTCGTGCCGGACGAGGACGAGGAGAGCGCTCATTCCTGCTCCTCCGCGAGGATCCGCAGCGTACGGCGGATGGCCTCCGCCTGCGCCGGGGCGAAGTCGGCGAAGAAGGCGCGCAGGAAGCTGTCGCCGGGGTCGATGTCCAGCGGCTCAGGGAACAGGTCGCGGGGCAGGCAGTCGGCGAGGGCGCGGGCCGCCTCGTCCACGCGCGGATCGTCGGAGCCGGCGTCCGCGAGCTGGTCGAGCAGGGCATAGGCGGCCAGGGCCCGCTCCTTGCCGCCCGGCCGGGTGAGCGCACTCCCCAGCGCACCCATCAGCCGTTCCCGTCCCTCGGGATCCGCCGTGGTCTCGATCAACGCGAGCATCTCGCGGTCCTTGGCGGCCATGGGGGAGTCGGAGAGCTGCGCCATGTCCCGGAACAGGGCGGCCAGCCGCGGCGACACGGGCCCCTCGTCCGGCAGCCCGCCCTCCGTCTCCAGCAACGCCCGCAGCCGCGCGCGCCGCTCCCCGATCGCCGCCTCCTGCCGGGCGAGATCCTCGTCGAGCTCGGTGAGCACCTCGACGAGATCCTTCCCGGCATCCTCGGCGAGCACGTCCCGCACCTCCGCGAGCCCCAGCCCCAACTCCGTCAGCCGCCGGATCCGCGCCAGCATGACGGCATGCCGCAGGGTGTACTCCCGGTACCCGTTCGGCCGCCGCTCGGGCTCGGGCAGCAGCCCCTGATGGTGGTAGTGCCGCACGGTCCGCGTGGTGACGCCGACGGCGGCGGCGAGTTCTCCGATCCGCATGGGATCAGTACAGACGTTGACGTCGCGGCAGGGTCAAGCGAACGGCTCGCCGCCTGACGGCGGCTTTGTTGGTGTGCCACGATCGAAGGAACGGTTTCCGATCTCTCGGACAGGTGATCTTCCGATGTCCCAGTCTGACGGGCGACAGAAGGAGGGGCGTGACATGACTGCCATGGCCCATGAGCCGCTCACGCAGGAAGAGGTCCTGCTGGAGGGCTTTCTCGCCCTGGACACCCCGGAGGGCTTCCGGGCGGAGCTGATCGAGGGGGAGATCGTCGTGACACCGCCGCCGGACGGGGATCACGAGGACTGCATCAGCTTGATCGTGACCCAGGTGATCAGACGGTCACGGACCGACATGCAGTTTTCTGGGAACAAGGGGCTGAAGCTGCAGAGCGGGGGTGGCTGCCCGAAGGACCACGTGATCCCGGACGGCACGTTCGCCCCCAGAGAACTGCGGCTCTACCGAGGCGCCGACTCCTGGATGCCCTGCGAGGGCGTTGCCATGGTCGTCGAGGTCACGTCTTCCAAACCCAGGGCCGATCGCGAGGCCAAGCGTCGCTGCTACGCCCGCGGAGGCATCCCCTTGTACCTCCTCGTGGACCGCGACACCTCTCAGGTCACGCTGTTCAGCGACCCTGAGAGCGACGACTACCGTCAGCACCTCACCCTCCCCTTCGGCAAACGCCTCGCCCTCCCGGAGCCCTTCGCCTTCGACCTGGACACGTCGGACTTCCTCTGACCTCCGGTACCATGGTCGACACGGCAGACGAGCCGGGCGGACGGCCGCGTGGAGCCCCTCAGGGGGCTTCCCGAGGAACGTCCGGGCTCCACAGGGCAGGGTGGTGGCTAACGGCCACCCGGGGTGACCCGCGGGACAGTGCCACAGAAAGCAGACCGCCGGGGACCGTATCCGTACGGGCCTCGGTAAGGGTGAAACGGTGGTGTAAGAGACCACCAGTGCCCAGGGTGACCTGGGCAGCTAGGTAAACCCCACCCGGAGCAAGGTCAAGAGGAGCGCCGTGAAAAGCGCTCTGCGCGGACGTTCGAGGGCTGCCCGCCCGAGTCCGCGGGTAGACCGCAGGAGGCCGGCGGCAACGCCGGTCCTAGATGGATGGCCGTCGCCTGGGGCTCCGCGAGGAGCCCTGGGAACAGAACCCGGCGTACAGCCCGACTCGTCTGCCGCTAGGCGCCTCTGACCGGCTAACTTGCAGGTCAGGGGACCTTTTTGTCGAATCAGGGGGCTTGATCAAACCCCGTTCCGTACCGGTGCAAACGGGGTTGCGCGGCTACGTACGCAGCCATGAACGTAGCCACGGGGCACGGGACCCCAGAACGGCGACGGCAGGGCCTGACCTGCGGCAGACAGTGTTTGTCCTGGGCTATCCGGCGGTCCCGCCGCGATGCTTGAGCAGGGTATGGAGTCCCGCTCAGCCAGTACCTCTTTGACAACCCTGCTCACGGGGGCGCTTCCCGCCGACTGCCAGCAAGCCGGGCCGCACCACTCCTCGTCCTTGACGCCCAGCTTCAGCAGCGTGGGCTTCCACGCGTCGTCGTTGAAGTGGTTCCGGCAGACGAGGGTACGCGCCCACACATCCGGCGGTTGCGTCGCCATCAGCCCTCCGGCCGGAGCGTCGCGGCCGGCCGCCGGACGGTCCTGACGTTGCAACAGCCGAGGTCGACGGTCAGCCCGTCGACCTGTTCGGCGAACGTGGCCCGCCGCACGCGCGGTCGCGGCAGCGGAACCGCCGGACCTGTAACTCGATCACCACGGATGCCCGTCGACTGCAGTGTCGGCGAGGCGCGTGTACGTACCTACCCTGCTCCCGGCCTGACGTCGTCCCGCAGGCCGAACACCCGGCCCGCTCTGCCGATGCGCGGGCACGCACGACAACCAACTTGCCGTCGACCACCGCGTTTTCGATCACTACGCCTTCGACCTGGCGGAACCACAGTCATGGAGGAGCACATCACCCACGGCCGTTCCTGATCGCGGTTGTGGTGACCCTCCGTGCCTCCAGCACTGAAAGTGATCCGGAACGACCTTCAGCCGTCGCCGACAGAGCGTCTCGGGCCGTCGTCCGGCCGTCGTAGGCGTGGCTCTGCGTGGCGGTGTTTCCGCTGGCCGGGTCGGGCGAGGCGAGGATGTCGTGGCTGGCGAAGTGTCAGAGCGACAGCCCGGAATTTGACAGAGCGTCTATGGTCGTCGCTCTCCCCCTCCGGCAAGCTTCGCTTCCAAGCAACAGCCCCGGAAGTGCACGGGCGTTGCTACTGCCAACACTTTGAAAGTCCGTCGGCGGGAGTGATGCCGCCCATCTCAGAGTGTTGCGTCCAAGCCGGACTTCAAGTCGGCACGCCTTGTCACATGATCGAAGGTAGGGCAAATTGAGCGTCTCTAAAGTTCTCAGGCGAGTCGGTCTCGCCGCGACCACGGCGGCCGTCTGCGTCGCGGGTACCGTCGTCTCCGCCGCCCCGGCGCAAGCGGCTGACTGGAAGAACGTGATGCTGACCAGTGTGCCTGCCGGGACCGGCAGTGTGGAGCTGTTCTGGTACGACAGCTCCGGATACCCGCACTACATCAGCTGCTGGGCGGTGCAGTCCGGACGGGACACCTCCACCGGGTATTACCTGCTCAGGGACCAGAGAGTGCTGGTTCGATCGTTCGGAGACTCGAGCTGCGACACGAGCGTGCGGGCCTGGGCGAACCGGACGATGACCGGCAACTACTCCAACTGGTGGGTTGATGTTCCGTAACCCGACAGTGCACCAGTAGCTCGCGGATCCGATCTGTGCGCGTCGCCTGCCGTTCGAGCAGCGGCAGGCGACGCGCGGACTGCGAGCCGAACTCTTGGCGCACTGGGATGTACGACCGTTCGCGCCCGTAACGCCAGAGCATGGGCGTTCGCCCGCCGGGTCCAGCGTTCCAGCACAGCACGCTGGTCATCGGGCCAGCAGCGGTGGTTTCCGCTTCCGACCACGACCCGGCACCCGCACCCTGGCAGAAGGACTCATTCAGGATCTGAGTGGACGTCAAGTCCGCTTCTGGTAGCGGCCTCGTCCGGGTTGAGTGAGGAAGCCTTGGCGGGTGAGGCGTCCGAGGCGGCTTCGGGTGATGTCGACGGATGCCTCGTCGGTGGGCATGCCGAGGAGTTCGTGCAGCTCACGGGCTCGGAACTCTTGATCGGGACGCTGGTTGAAGGTGTTCACGATGGCCTGGTAGGCGGTGTTCGTCTCGGGCGGTGCGGGTTGGCCTGAAGCCGGTGCGAGTTCGGCGATGACCTTCCGGGTGGTGACCAGGTTCGCGAGTCGCGCTTCGGTCTCGGTCAGGGCGGCGGTCAAGTGCTGGATCTGGTCACGCGGTTCGTCGGCACGGGCTGCGGCCTTGTCGTGCTGGGCCTGAAGGTCGGCCAGGAGCTCGATGACGTTCACGCGGCCAGTCCGAGGGTGTCGCGCCAGGCTGGACTCGGTGAAGTAGTGGAACACCGCCGACCAGGCCGGCAGGTCATGGGGCAGGTAGCGCCACTGACAGCCCGTCCGGTTCTGGTAGAAGATCGCGTTCACGACCTCCCGCAGATCGCAGGCCCCGGGAACACCGGTCGCCGACCGCGCCACCCTCGCCTGCTTCCAGGCCGTGATCATCGGCTCAATCAACACCCAATGCTCATCCGACAAGTCACTCGGATACGGTCCTCGACCCATGGCCGCATCCCGGCATGCACATGGCGAACGGTCGCCCCGTACGGCGATCAGCACCACGATCGAGCGATCACGAACCAGGGAAGATCGGACTTGACGTCCACTGGGGCGACTGTGCTGGTCGCGGCCATCAACGAGTGGCTTGACCGCGCAGTCGGAACACTCTCGGTGATCAGGACCTCGGGAGCGGTTCTTGTGTCCGCAGGCTCTGGGTGCTCAACCGGTCGATCTCGGCGAGCACGTGGTCCACATGCGGACGGACCTGTGCCTGCAACGTCTCGCTCCAGCTTTCTTCGGAGTAATGGCAGTTGAGATAGAGCTGCCTGGCGTGCTCGAGAGCGGGGCGGTGTTCGGGAGGGAGCTGGGCGAGGGCCCAGTCGGCGGCAGCGTCCTTCGGCCTGATCTGGCCGGTGGTGAGCGTGGTCCAGATGCGTGCGAAAGTCAGCAGGACGTTGCGGGTGTCGCCGTCCAGGTTGTCGAGCAGGTCGGGGATGCCCGCGACGCTTGCCCGGACCAGGTCGGAGTGCGGGACGGGGCCGAGGATCTGTGTCGGCCGCGGGCCGGCGAGGGGGTAGTCGCCGGCCCGCGCCATCGTGATCAGCAGGGCCAGATCGGGCATCGGCTCCGGCCGGGGGACCTTCCCTGCCTCGTACTCGGCGCGCAGCCACTCGCCGTACAGGAAGTCGCAGGTCGGAGGGTATCGCCATGGCTGGACCTCGGACTGGACGACCACGGTGAGCTCGACCGGGCGGGCCTTGTTCCGGGAGCCGGAGATCCCGAGCAGGCCACCGAGAAGCGCCCGTCGTTCCCGCTCGTCCATCGACCTCCGGGAGATGAGCAGTACGTCCAGGTCGCTGGCTGGTCTGAGGCCTCCGAGCACGGAAGATCCGTGAAGGTAGGCGCCGATGAGATCCCCGCTCAGCACACCACCGGCCAATCCCGCGATCTCCTGAAGCTGATTCACCGCGCCAGTGTCTCCCGTCGTCCGGTCCGACTGCACGGCATTATGGGGCGGCTCACGGTCCGCCATCACGCGAGTGTGTTGGTTGCAACCGCCAACGAGTTACTGTGACCGGCACTTTCGCAAGAGGCCCTAGGCTTGTTCTTTATCTACCAAGATCTTGCGGGCTTGCCGATGGCCTTGAGGGTCTCGGGGCGTTTGACGGTTTTCCCGACGTCGTAGCGGGGTGCCCGGTGCTTATACGAAGGAGTAGGTCCAGACCCGGATGACCTGATCACTGCCGTCCGACGCGGCCTACGCCGGCTCCAGTACCGCCACGACGTCCTGGACGGCTGCCTCACTGGCACCGGCCTCCGACGCCAGCCACCATGACGACATCACGCATTCAGCTGAGGTGTTGTCGGATCAGCGGGCCGGAACCCGATACGGTCCGCTCTGGCGATGAGGCGGCGAGAGCCGGTCGGTCGACCGGCTCTCGTGCGGAACGAAGCGACCGGTCAGAAGTTCAGACAGGTGTAACTCCTGCCGTAGGTGCCCCCGGCGAAGCTCCTGGGGATGCTGAACGTGTCGGTGGCCGAGCAGCCGTTCATGATGCGGTCGACGTAGGTGACGTATTCGCTTCCGGTCTTCCACCACCAGCCGTGCACAGTGACGCAGCTGTTCGTGTTGACGAAGATTTCACCAGTGGAGACAAACTGCCAGTGCTGATTCAGTCCACGGATCTTGAAGACGCCTCGCTCGCCGGCATGGGTGCAGATCCGCATTTGGGCCTCGATGCCCGCAGCTGAGGCAGAGGGCGCCATGGCCACTGTCGTTCCCGCGAGGGCGAGCATCGTCGCGCCGATGCCAAGAGGGATTCTGATTTTCGCCTTCATCGATACTCCCTTGAGAAGAGTCTCCGGGCCGGAACCGGGTTGCTCGGGTCGGTCGATGTGCCAGTCGCTCTCCTCCACTGGAGGGGAGCGAACTCACTGTGGCCCGGAGCCGGTGAGCGCCCGTACAGCAGACGCACAAGGAAGAGACAGCACTGATGCAACATTCGTACTTCCCAGCCTCGATTTTTCGTGAGGTTCGTCAGCTTGCCGGCGTGGCCTCTCTTGTATGGGGCGGCGGGGCCCCAGAGCCGGGCGATGCCGGTAAGCGTGAGCAGGGGCATCCTGGCGAGTTGGCCGAGGGCGAACTGGACGATCTCCAGCCAAGCCTGGTTCTGCGCCGCGCCGTGCAGGGGAAGGTTGCGCAGGCCGGCGGCGCGGGTCGTGCGTATGCGGATTCTCGGCGCGGGCCCGCTGGCGGTGCCGCAGTTCCAGCGGGCGAGACGCGTGCACAGCCGTACCAACGCAGCCCGGATGAAAGCCTGTTGGGGATCACGGCGGGTCACGGTCCCACTTCGGGTGCGTCGGTATTTCTGTGACCGCAGTAGTAGGGCTCCGTTAGGTCTGTCTGGCGGTGCTGAGAAGGAGACCTCCGGTACGTCTTCCAGGCCAGCCTCGACGGCCGCGACGCTGACAACGGCGTGTGGACCGGCGACGCGCAGATCTACGCCGGGTCGGACGGTACGCAGCTCGACCGCATCCGGGTCACCAGCGGTTCGAACGGCGCCGCGGTGCTGAACGTGGAGCACCTGTACGGCGAGGCTGAGGGGGCCACGGCGGCGGAGATCATCACTGTCACCGGCTCCTACCCGATCCCCACGGGCATTCGACGAGCAGAGGGTCACCGTGCACGTTTGCGCAGGTGATAGCGCTGCGGTGATCTTCCCCGGCGTACAGCCCGACTCGTCTGCCCCGCCCATCACCCTCACGGGCCCTCCCCGCATGCCGAAACCCCGGGCTTCCTCTACTCAGGAGTCAAGAGGAGTGGACCCGGACCCCGGTGCGCCCGGACCCAGGTGCTCCCCGACCCCGGTGCCGTGTGGAGGGCAAGACGTGGACGACGACCGCAGACTCCCGCTCGTCTACGTCCGCGGCTTCGCCGGTGGTACCCGGGGGATCGACAAGGCCGTGGACGACCCCTTCTACGGCTTCAACGAGGGCTCCACCCACGTCCGCGTCGGCGCGCACAACCAGCCGCTCTTTCACCAGTTCGAGAGCCCGCTGCTGCGCCTGCTGCGGGAGGAGGGCTATGAACTCCTCGTGAAGGGGAACCAGGAGGCCTCTCTCGCGGCGCACGCGGAGATTCCCGCCCACACCGTCTGGATCCACCGTTTCTACGACCGCTCGGCCACCACCTGGGGCGCCAGCCCCCAGGAGTACCGGCTGGAGCATGCCGCGGCCGACCTGCTCGACCTCATCGACCGGCTGCGGGAGAAGACCGGCGCGCCCGCCGTGATCCTGGTCGCCCACTCGATGGGCGGGCTCATCTGCCGTTGCCTGCTGCAGAAGGTCCTGCCCGACCGGGGGCGGGACGCCGACTGCGTCGCGAAGCTGTTCACCTACGGCACCCCGCACGGCGGCATCGCCTTCGAACTGGGGGGCGGGCTGCTGGAACGGGTCCGGGACACCTTCGGCTTGCAGGGCGCCGACATCTTCGGGCCCCGGCGGATGTACGAGTACCTCACCCCGCAGGCCGATCTGGACCCCGGGGGCCCGCCCGGCGGCTGGGACGCCCGCGTGATGCCGCAGGGCCCCGGGAGGCTGCCCCTCGAACGGGTCTTCTGCCTCGTCGGCACCGATCCGACGGACTACGACGTCGCCTTCGGGCTGTCCGCGGCCGCCGTCGGGCCGCGCAGCGACGGGCTCGTGCAGATCGAGCGGGCGTATGTGCCGGGCGCCCACCGGGCCTTCGTGCACCGCAGCCACAGCGGGCGTTACGGAATGGTCAACTCCGAGGAGGGCTACCAGAACCTGCGGCGGTTCCTGTTCGGGGACACCCGGATCGAGGCGTCGCTGGTGGACTACCGGCTGCCCGGCGGCGACGGCCTCGTCTGGCAGGCCGAGGTCCGGCTGTCGGTGCGCGGGCTGCCCGTGGTGATGCACGAACGGCTCGCGGCCCACTGGTGCCCGATCCAGCTCGACCCGCCCGTGGACGGGGGTGAGGCGTCGGTGTCGCTGGCGACCACGTTCCTCAACAGCGGTCTGCGGGCCGCCACGGACGAGCCCATGCGGTTCATCCTCGAACTGCGGCTCATCTCCCTGCGCGAGCGGCGCGGCATCCTCAGCCTCGGCGACCACCTGGAGCAGTCCGCCGACTTCTCCGACACCCTCGTCATCGACGTGGGCACACCGGAGGCCGGCCCCGGCATCTGGGCCGCCTGGAACTCGGACATCGAAGGCGCCATCCGTGACCACCACGTCGCCGGAGAACCCCGCGTCGACGAGGACCCCACCCCCAACCGCTGGGTCGCCCACCTGCACCTGCCCACCACCGCCGCACCGCTCGTCGGCCGCGCCGCGAGGATCCGGCTCGTGGCCACGCCCTGGACCTGACCCCGGAGAGGGCCCGGAGGGCATCGTCGTCGCCGAGTCCGACGCGGGCCGGGTCGTGGCCGTCGACGAGAACGACGCCCTCACCGTGCTCGCCGAGGGGCGCTGTCACGTCAGCGACGAGCGGCTCGGCGCGGTGCTGCGGACCGGGCGGACGGGCCGCCCGCGGTCGTCGTGGACGGGCTCGACGCGCCGCAGGGTCTCGCGGTCTTGGGCGACGAGCTGTTCACGGTGGAGAGCGGGCCGCGCCGGCTGCGCGCGGTGTCCCTGACGACGGGAGAGTCGCGTCGACGCCGAGGACCTGCCGGTCGGGCCCCCCGGGGGTCGTACCGCGCACCGAACCCGCTCTCCGGACGGTTCGCCGCTGCTGTCGGCGAGCGGAGAGGGCACGGTGCTGACGCTGCCGACGCCGGCCAGGGCGCCGGGCCCGACGCGTGCGCCTTGGCCAGGGTCACTCCCCGAACAGCGCTTCCTGCTCGTCGAACAGTCCCGCCTGCTCCTCCTTCTCCGCCCGGTCCAGCCGCTTGTTGCGCGCCCCCACCACCAGCGCCGTCACCGCGGCCGCCGCCGCGAGTGCCGTGGGCACCATCCAGCCGCGGTCCAGGACATGGCCGAGCGCGTGGTCCAGGGAGAGCCGGCCCGGCCCCGCGATCGCGAGGCCCGTCGCGGCGAGGCCGAGGGTGGCCGCGTACTCGTAGCCGCCCTCCTGGTTGAAGAAGCCGTTGGGGGCGTGCACCGCGGACGCCCCCGCCATCGCGCCGGCCGCCGCCGCACCCGCGGCGGGCGTCCCGAGGCCCAGCGCCAGCAGCGTGCCGCCACCGGTCTCCGCGAGGCCCGACGCCGTCGCGCTCGCCTTGCCCGGCTTGTAGCCGACCGACTCCATGAACTGGCCGGTCCCCTCGATGCCGTGCCCGCCGAACCAGCCGAACAGCTTCTGCGTGCCGTGCGCGGCCAGCACCCCGCCGGCTCCCAGCCGGAGCAGCAGCAGGCCCAGATCACGTCGGTCGAATGCGCTCATGGTGACTCCAATGAACAGCGGTTGAGCAGTCGGCAGGAACGGGCGGCAGGCACAGCACTCCTCCCGCGTATCCACCGTCCCACCGACGACACCCGGTCGGCCTGCCCTCGCCGCCGTTCGGGTGGCGGGGTGCGGGGGCCGGTGTGAGGCTGACCGGTATGACGATTCAGACGTCCCGACTCAGCGACCCGGCCGTCCGCGCCTTCGTCGCCGCGGTCAACGCCCACGACCGCGAGGGCTTCATGAAGGTCCTCGCGCCCGGCGCGACCATGGCGGACGACGGCACCGACCGCGACCTCACCGACTGGATCGACCGGGAGATCTTCACCTCCAACGGTCACCTGGAGGTCGACAACGAGTCGAACCACGGCCGCGACCTCATCGCCTCCTACCGCAACGACACCTGGGGCGAGATGCGCACCCGGTGGCACTTCGAGGTCGAGGACGACGGCAGGATCTCCCGCTTCGAGACCGGTCAGGCGTAGCCGGTCGGGGACAACCGCAGGGGCTTGCCTTCGCGTGCGCTCCAACTCCTAGTGTCCTGGCCATGGATACGAAGAGGACTTTGGGACGGACCGGCATCGAGGTCAGCGCGCTGGGCTTCGGCTGCTGGGCGATCGGAGGCGAGTGGCAGTCCGCCGACGGGCAGCCGCTCGGCTGGGGCAAGGTCGACGACGAGGAGTCCGTACGGGCGATCCGGCGCGCTCTCGACCTGGGCGTCACCTTCTTCGACACCGCCGACACCTACGGCGCCGGCCACAGCGAACGCGTCCTCGGCCGCGCCCTCGGCAAGCGCCGCGCCGATGTCGTCGTCGCCACCAAGTGGGGCAACGTCTTCGACGAGGAGACCCGCACCCTCACCGGCGCCGACGACTCCCCGCGGTACGCCCGGCGCGCGCTGACCGCCTCGCTCAGGCGCCTGGACACCGATTACGTCGACCTCTACCAGCTGCACCTGTCCGACGCCGACCCCGAGCGCGCCGCCGAACTGCGCGATGTCTGCGAAAAGTTCGTGAGCGAGGGGCTGATCCGCGCCTACGCGTGGAGCACCGACGACCCGTCCCGCGCCGCCGTGTTCGCGCGAGGGGAGCACTGTGCGGCCGTACAGCACCGGGCCAATGTGCTCCAGGACGCGCCGGAGATGTTCGCGCTGTGCGAGGAACTGGGGCTGGCCGGCATCAACCGCAGCCCGCTCGCGATGGGCCTGCTGAGTGGGAAGCGCGAGACCGGACAGGCCCTGGAGGCGGGGGACATCCGCAGCAGGCCGCCGCGGTGGCTGGAGGGCTTCGAGGGCGGATCCGGCGCGGATCCGGAGTGGGTCGCGCGCGTCGAGGCGTTGAAGGACGTCCTCACCAGCGACGGCCGGACGCTCGCCCAGGGCTCCCTCGCCTGGCTGTGGGCGCGCAGCCCGCACGCCGTGCCGATCCCGGGGTTCCGTTCCGTCGCCCAGGCGGAGGAGAACGCGGGCGCGTCGGCGAAGGGGCCGCTCACCGCCGGGCAGATGTCCGAGGTGGAGCGGATCCTCGGCCGCTGAGCAGCGCCGTACGGGCTGTGCGGCAGCCGTTCCACGCGCCGGTGCGTACCTCGCGGTCCCACACGAGGTCCACCCCCACCCGGTCCATGGAACGGCTGCCGCCTCCCCCCTCGGAGTGGCTTGCGGAAGCTTTGTGCCCCACTTGTGAAGCTCTGGTGTGCGAGTACTTGAGCATAAGTCGCTCACCGGCGTCGATGGACCGGAATATCAAACTCCGCTTGTGGAGGTTGTGGAGGGCGCCGGCGTGCGGTGAGAGGGCGCGGAGACCTCAGCCGCGTCCCACGTACGGCATCGCCGTCGCCAGCACGGTCGCGAACTGCACGTTCGCCTCCAGCGGGAGCTCCGCCATGTGCCGCACGGTCCGCGCCACGTCGGCCACGTCCATCACGGGCTCGGGCACCACCGAGCCGTCGGCCTGGAGGGCGCCCGTCTGCATCCGGGCGGTCATGTCGGTCGCCGCGTTGCCGATGTCGATCTGCCCGACGGCGATGTCGTAGCGCCGCCCGTCCAGCGACAGCGACTTGGTCAGGCCGGTCAGCGCGTGCTTGGTCGCCGTGTAGGCCACCGAGTGCGGGCGGGGCGTGTGCGCCGAGATCGAGCCGTTGTTGATGATCCGGCCGCCCTGCGGGTCCTGCTCCTTCATCTGCCGGTACGCCGCCTGCGCGCACAGGAACGCCCCGTTGAGGTTGGTGTCCACCACATGCCGCCAGGCGTCGTACGACAGCTCCTCGACCGGCACCCCGCCCGGCCCGAACGTCCCCGCGTTGTTGAACAGCAGGTCCACCCGCCCGAACCGCTCCACGGTGGCCGCGAACAGCGCGGCCACGTCCTCCTGCCGTGACACGTCCGTCCGTACGGCGAGCGCGGCGCCGCCGGGCACCAGCCCCGCCGTCTCCTCCAGTGTCCCGACCCGCCGCCCCGCCAGCGCCACCGACCAGCCCGCGCGCAGCAGCTCCACGGCGACCGCGCGGCCGATGCCGGAGCCCGCGCCGGTCACCACGGCGATCCTCGTGTCCGTTCGCCTGTCGTTCATGGTCCCGCAGCGTACGTGAGGGTCCGCCATTCGAAACTCATCCGTCCGCCATCCGGGTGTTGTGTACGCGCCAAGCGAGTGTCGTCCCCGGCCCCTCCAATGCCTCATGCATCCATCAGGCAGGGGAGGACCGGATGACCATCACACCACAGCTGCCCCAGCACGCCCCCGAACTGCGTGCCGCCGCACGGCACATCGCCCGCCGCCACTTCCTGACCCTCACCGGCGCCGCCGCCGCGCTCGCCTTCGCCGTGCACCTGCCGGCCGCGGGCACGGCGAGCGCCGCCGAACTCGACGCCCGCCGGATCGACGACAACCCCTTCACCCTCGGCGTCGCCTCCGGCGACCCGCTGCCCGGCTCCGTGGTCCTGTGGACCCGCCTCGCCCCCGCCCCGTACCAGCCGGACGGCGGACTGCCCGCCGAACGCGTCACCGTCCACTGGGAGCTGGCACACGACGAGCGGTTCACCCGGATCGCCAGACGCGGCACCGCCACCGCGCACCCCGAGTTCCACCACACCGTCCACGTCGAGGTCGACCAGCTCGACGCGGACCGCGTCTACTACTACCGCTTCCGCACCGGCACCTGGATCAGCGAGACGGGCCGCACCCGCACCGCGCCGCTCACCACGAGCGAGATCGGCTCCCTCACCCTCGCCGCCGTCTCCTGCCAGGCGTACACCGACGGCTACTACACGCCGTACCGGCATCTCGCCGCCGACGACGTCGACGTCGTCTTCCACCTCGGCGACTACCTGTACGAGTACGCGGTCAACTCCGTCGGCGGCTACCGCAACTACACCGACCGCACGCTGCCCGCGCACTTCAACCGCGAGACGACCACCCTGGAGGACTACCGCCTGCGCTACGCCCTCTACAAGAGCGACCCCGACCTCCGGGCCGCCCACGCCGCCCACCCCTTCGTCGTCACCTGGGACGACCACGAGACCGAGAACAACTACGCCGACGACACCCCCGAGAACAGCGTCCCGCCTCAGGAGTTCCTGCTGCGCCGCGCCTCCGCCTACCGCGCCTACTGGGAGAACCAGCCGCTGCGCGGCCCCCAGCGGCCCACCGGCCCCGACATGCGGCTCTACCGGCGCCTGCACTGGGGCCGGCTCGCCCAGTTCGACGTGCTCGACACCCGGCAGTACCGCTCCAACCAGGCGTACGGCGACGGCGCCCAGATCCCCGGTCCGGACATCGACGACCCGGCGCGCACGATGACCGGTGCGACACAGGAGCGGTGGCTGCTCGACGGATGGCGCGACTCGGCGGCGCTGTGGAACGTCGTACCGCAGCAGGTCACCTTCTCCCAGCGGAAGTTCGACCTCACCGCGCCCTCCCGGGTGTCGATGGACGCCTGGGACGGCTACCGCGCCTCCCGCCGCCGGGTCCTCGACGGGGCCAAGAACGCCGGGATCGCGAACCTGGTGGTGCTCACCGGTGACGTCCACGTCGGCTACGGCTTCGACATCAAGGACGACTTCGACGACCCGGAATCCGACACGCTCGGCACGGAGATCGTGGCCCCGTCGATCGCGAGCGGCCGGGACGGTGTCGACAAGCCCGCCAACTGGGACACGTACATGAAGGCCAACCCGCACCTGAAGTTCTACAACGGACGGCGCGGCTACGTGACCGTCGCGCTGGGGGAGGAGCAGGCACGGGCCGACTTCAAGACGGTGCCGTACGTGACCAGGCCCGGGGCACCGGTCACGACGGCCGCGTCCTTCGTGACGGAGGCGGGGGAGCCGGGACTCAAGCAGGTGTGAGCTCGGGCGCCTCGTCGGTGACATCGCCGTCGGGGGCCTCGCCCGGGTAGCGGACGCCGACGCGGTCCCGGATCGCGTCGAGCGTCCGCATCACGGCGAGCGTGCCGTCCAGCGGGACCAGCGGAGACTCCGTCTCGCCGGCGCGCAGGGCTCGCATCACCTCGGTGGCCTCGTGCCGCAGGCTGTTGCGGGGCCCGTCGGCCGGGTCGGCCGTGAACTCCTCGGGGTCACGGCCGTCGCGGTGCAGGACGAAGCGGTCCGGGAAGAAGAAGCCGTGCGGCACGTCGATACGGCCCTGGGAGCCGGTGACGGACGCCGAGGTCGCCGTACCGCCGACGATGGAGCAGTGCACCGAGGCGAGGGCGCCGCCGTCCCAGGAGAGCAGGGCGCCCGTCTGCAGGTCGACGCCCTCCGCGGACAGCGTCGCGCGCGCCGCCACGTCCGACGGCTCCCCGAGCAGCAACTGGGCGAAGGAGACCGGGTACACGCCGAGGTCCAGCAGCGCGCCCCCACCCTGTGCCGGGTCGCGCAGGCGGTGCGCGGGCGGGAAGGGACCGGCCAGCCCGAAGTCGGCCTGCACATGGCGCACCTCACCGATCGCCCCGTCGTCCACCAGGGCCTTCAGGCGCCGGACCAGCGGGTTGCAGTACATCCACATCGCTTCCATCAGGAAGCTGCCGCGCGCCCTGGCCAGCGCGACCAGTTCCCCGGCCTCGCGCGCGTTCAGCGTGAACGCCTTCTCGCACAGCACGTTGCGCCCCGCCTCCAGACAGAGCCCGGCGGCCGCGCGGTGCGCCGAGTGCGGGGTGGCGACGTAGACGACATCGATGTCGCCGTCCTCGGCGAGCGCCCGCCAGTCGCCGTACGCCCGCGGTATCCCGAACCGGTCCGCGAACGCGTCCGCCGCAGCCTGGGTCCGCGAGGCCACCGCCACCACCTCGGCGTCCGGTAGATCCACCAGGTCGGCCGTGAACGCCGCGGCGATCCCTCCGGTCGCCAGGATCCCCCACCGCACACTCTGCTCCGCCATCGCGGCCCGCCCCTCGCTCATGTGACCTTCGGCACCCAGTACGAGCTGAGAGCATAGAGGGCGGATCACTCGGAGAGGGAGGGGCGCATGGCCCACCGTGGGGGGCCGGCACCGCACGTGCCGCAGACAGCCGTACCGACCACATCGCACCCGCCCACCCGCTCACCGCGCGCCACCGGCCTGCTGGTCACCCTCGTCCTCGGCGGCCTGACCGCCACGCCCCCGCTGGCGATGGACATGTACCTCCCCGCCCTCCCGGAGGTCACCGGGTCCCTGCACGCCCCCGCCGCGACCGTCCAGCTCACCCTCACCGCCTGCCTGGCCGGCATGGCGCTCGGACAGCTGGTGGTCGGCCCGATGAGCGACCGGTGGGGCCGACGGCGCCCGCTGCTCGCGGGCCTCGTGGTCTACGTCCTCGCCACCGTGCTCTGCGCGCTGGCGCCCACCGTCGAGTCCCTGGTCGCCTTCCGGCTGGCGCAGGGCCTCGCGGGCGCGTCCGCGATCGTGATCGCGCGGGCGGTCGTCCGCGATCTGTACGACGGCGTGGCCATGGCCCGCTTCTTCTCGACCCTCATGCTGATCTCGGGGGCCGCCCCGATCGTGGCCCCGCTCATCGGCGGCCAGATCCTGCGGGTGACGGACTGGCGGGGCGTGTTCGTCGTGCTCACGGTCGTCGGCGTGCTGCTCGCCGGGCTCGTGTGGGGGAAGCTGCCCGAGACACTGCCCGCGGCCGACCGGCACCGGGGCGGGGTCGGCGAGGCCCTGCGCGCCATGCGCGCTCTGCTCGCCGACCGCGCCTTCACCGGGTACACGCTGGCCGGCGGGTTCGCCTTCGCGGCGCTGTTCGCGTACATAGCGGCCTCGCCCTTCGTGATCCAGGAGATCTACGGGGCCTCGCCGCAGACCTTCAGCCTGCTGTTCGGGCTCAACTCCATCGGGCTGGTGGTCGTCGGCCAGATCAACGGCAAGGTGCTGGTGGGCCGGGTCAGCCTGGACCGGGTGCTGGGCGTCGGCCTGGCGACGGTGATCCTGGCGGCGACGGCGCTGCTGCTGATGTCCCTGGGCGTCTTCGGCGAGGTGGGACTGGCACCGGTGGCCGCCGCGCTGTTCGTCCTGATGTCCGCGATGGGCGTCACCCTCCCCAACACCCAGGCTCTGGCGCTGCTGCGCACCAAGCACGCCGCCGGCTCCGCGTCCGCGCTCCTCGGTACGTCCTCCTTCCTCATCGGCGCCATCGCCTCGCCCCTCGTGGGCGTCGCGGGCGAGGACACCGCTGTCCCGATGGCCGTCGTCCAACTGGCCGCGGCACTGGTGGCGCTGGCCTGCTTCATGGGAATGTGCCGTCCCTGGAACGGACGTGCGAGTGCGGAGGGAGCAGAGAGCTGAGCGCGCCGAGACTGCGCGAGGACACGCCGGAACGGGCGGGACTCGACCCCGAGGAGATCCGTCACCTCGTCCGCGAGGTGCACGACCTCACCACCGGCCCCGCCCCCTGGGCGGCCGGCGTGGCGCTGGTCGTCGGGCGGGGCCCGTACATCGCCGCGGAGGAGGCGGCGGGCTGGGCGGTGCGGTACGCCGCCTACGACGAGCAGAAGGACGCCGGGGTGGAACTGCCGCCCGAGGCGCAGGTCCCGATGACCACGGACACCCCCGTCGACCTGGCCTCCCTCACCAAGCTGTTCACAGCGGTCGCCGCGGTGCAGCAGATCGAGCGCGGCACCCTCGGCATCGACGCGCGGGTCGGGGCGTACCTGCCGGACTTCCGCGCCGCCGCACGGCACGACATCACCGTACGGCAGCTGCTCACCCACACCTCCGGGCTGCGCCCCGAACTCCCGCTGTACGACTGCGCCGACGACGCCGAGCGCCTGGAGATGCTGCGCGCGCAAGCACCGGTCGGGGTGCCCGGCACGTACTGCTACTCCGACCTGAACCTCCTGCTCCTGCAACACGTGCTGGAACGCCTCACGGGCGGCACCCTCGACGTACTGATCCACGACGGCATCACCCGCCCCCTGGGCATGACGGCGACCCGCTTCGGCCCCTGCCCCGGCGCGGCGGCGACGGAGGACCAGCGCCGCCCGTGGGCCAAGGCGGACCGGGGGATGCTGCGGGGCGTCGTCCACGACGAGAACGCGTGGGCGCTGGGCGGGGTGGCGGGCCACGCGGGCCTGTTCTCCACGGCCCGCGACCTCGCGGTCTTCTGCCGCGCCCTCCTCTCCGGCGGCGCGTACGGCCCCGCCCGCATCCTCGGCCCGGACTTCGTGGAGCTGCTGCTGACCCCGCCGGGGCTGGGCTTCGCGGTCGACCAGCCGTGGTTCATGGGCGAGCTGGCGGGGCGGGGAGCGGTCGGGCACACCGGGTTCACGGGGACGTCGCTGGTGGTGGACCCGGTGACGGACACCTTTCTGGTGCTGCTGGCGAACACGGTGCACCCACGACGCCGGCCACCGGACAGCAGGCCGAGGGCGAGGGCGGCGACTCGTCTGGCGAGGGCGGTGTATCTCAGCCCGTCCGGGGGTGCCCCCTCTGGGGGCGTTTGAGGACGAGGCCCGTTCACGGCCGAGAGTCGGGGGTCTGGGGGCCGCAGGCCCTCAGGGGGCGGGGTCGAAGGGGCAGCGCCCCTGGGGGACGGGACGGGTAGGGGCGGCGGGGGCGAAATAGAATCGCCGGGTGAACGCCCCCGCATCCCCGGCGGACGCCCTCCGCGGCAGCCTCGCCACCCTCCTCGACGGCCTCCCGCCCCGCCAGGCCGCGCAGGCCGTCGACCGGCTGATCGCCACCTACCGCGGGGCCACCCCCACCGACACCCCGATCCTCCGCGACCGCGCCGACGTCGCCGCCTACGCCGCGTACCGGATGCCCGCGACCTTCGAGGCGGTACGGGCGGCGCTGAAGGCATTCGCGGCGGCCGTACCGCGGTGGTCGCCCGCCAGCCACATCGACGTCGGCGGCGGGACCGGCGCCGCGACCTGGGCCGTCACCGCGACATGGCCCGGCGAGCGCGGCGTCACCGTGCTGGACTGGGCCGAGCCCGCCCTGGCGATCGGCCGCGACATCGCCGCCGCCAACCCGGCCCTGCGCAACGCCCGTTGGCGGCGAGCCCGGATCGGCTCGGCGCTCACCCTGGACCCCGCCGACCTCGTCACCGTCTCCTACGTCCTCAACGAGCTCACCGCCCCGGACCGCGCCGCCCTCCTCGACACCGTCACGGACGCCGCCCGGGCCGTCGTGATCGTCGAACCCGGCACCCCCGACGGCTACACCCGCGTCATCGAGGCCCGGGACCACCTCGTCGCCGCCGGTTTCCAGGTCGCCGCCCCCTGCCCGCACAGCGCCGCCTGCCCCATCGCCCCCGGCACGGACTGGTGCCACTTCGCGGCCCGGGTCAGCCGTTCCTCCCTGCACCGCCAGATCAAGGGCGGCTCCCTCGCCTACGAGGACGAGAAGTTCAGCTACGTCGCCGCCACCCGCCTCCCGGTCAGCCCGGCCCCCGCCCGCGTCGTCCGCAAGCCCCAGATCCGCAAGGGCCAGGTACTGCTCGACCTGTGCGAGACAGAACCTTCCCTGCGCCGCACGACGGTCACCAAACGCCACGGCGCCCTCTACAGAACGGCCCGAGACGCGGACTGGGGCGACGCCTGGCCCCCGGCCGAGGACCAGGAACCCTAGGGGCGGGGCGGCCGGCCTTCGGGGCCGTCGCCCTGCCGTTTCTCCTGGAGCTTGCGCAGCAGCTCCTTCTTCTGCGCCTGCGGGTCGGTGCCGCCGCCGATCCGGCCGTTGCGGCCACCGCCGCGCAGCTCCTTGCGGCCGAGGTGCCGGCGGGTGCCGCCGACTCCGAGCATGTTTCCGGCTCCGCTGCGGGCCATGGTGGGCTCCTTTCACGAGACGAGGATCGAAGTAACGAGACGTATCGTCTCGCCGAATCACCCTCTCAGGATCCGGCGAGACGCTGCGTCTTGTCAACCTGATAAATTCGACGCATGGCAGCCCAGAAATCCGTGCGGACATCCGCCCAGCCCGAACCGAACGCCACCCGCCGCAGCGAGAGGTCCCGCCGCGCCATCTACGACGCCGCCCTCGACCTCGTCGCCGAGGTCGGCTACCCCAGGACCACGATCGAGGGCATCGCCGCCCGCGCCGGCGTCGGCAAGCAGACGATCTACCGGTGGTGGCCCTCGAAGGGTGAGGTGCTGATGGAGGCGTTCCTCGACCTCGGGGAGCAGGCCGCGCAGGAAGCCGGGCAGGAGCCGTACGTCATCCCGGACACCGGAGACCTCGCGGCCGATCTGAAGGCCGTCCTGCGTGTCACCGTCGACCAGCTGAAGGACCCCCGCTTCGCCGCCCCGTCCCGCGCCCTCGCCGCCGAGGGCCTGGTCAACGAGCAACTCGGCCGGGAGTACGTGGCCAAGCTCCTCGAACCCTCGCTCCAGCTCTACGTCGACCGGCTGCGCGCCGCGCAGGAGGCCGGACAGGTGCGCCCCGACATCGACCCGCGCATCGCGCTCGAACTCTTCGTCTCGCCCCTCGCCCAGCGCTGGCTCCAGTACACGGGCCCGATCTCGTACGAGTACACCGACACCCTCGTCGACTACGCCCTGCACGGCCTCGCACCCCGCACACGGTAGGGGCGTAAATCGCCAAAGCGGCCGATCACCCCTGATTCAGGTGCTGTGTACGCCTCGCCCCACCTGGCCGGGTTGTCCACTACGACCCCCCGGAGCGCACGATGATGGGACCATAGGGCATGCTGTTCCGCACGACAGCGAGGCGAGGGGATAGATGAGCGCGGAGTTGGGCGGCCGGACCGGACTGCAGGGCAAACTCTCCCAGTGGCTGCGCGGACGCCGCCCCAAGGAGGCCGCCGGCGACGGTGGCCGCGAAGCCCTGCTGCTGGCGGCCGCCGAGGCGGGACTGCCCCTCGCGCCCGCCGCGCACCCGGCCGGCTACCGGTGTTCCTGCGATCGCGTGGGCTGCCCCACGCCCGCCCGGCACCCGGTGTCCTTCGCCTGGCAGACGCAGTCCACCACCGACCGCGCCCAGATCGAGCGCTGGGCCCGCCATCAGCCGCAGGCCAACTTCATCACCGCCACCGGCATGGTCCACGACGTCCTCGACGTGCCGATCGAGGCCGGCCGCGAGGCGCTGGAGCGGCTGCTCGGCGCCGGCATCGACGTGGGACCGGTCGCCGAGAGCGACGACGGCCGCCTGCTCTTCTTCACCCTCACCCGCGGCACCCCCGAGGACGAGGACGAGTGGTGGCCCTGCGAGCTGGACTGCCACCCCGAGACCATGGACGAGCACCCGGGACTGCGCTGGCACTGCCGCGGGTCCTACGTCCTCGTACCGCCCGCGCACCTGCCCGGTGAGGACCAGACCGTGCACTGGGTGCGCGGACCGGAGCACCCGCTGCCCGACCCGCTGAGCTTGCTGGAGGTCCTCACCGACGCCTGCTCACGCCATGTCGGCGAGGAGCCCGACCACGTCTCCACGGCCTGGCCCCTGCGCCGCCACTGAGCCGCCGCACCGGGCGGCGCTACTCGCCCTTCGCCGATGTGAGCCCCTGGGTCCGGCCGATGACCTCCACCTTTCCGGAGCCCTTCGGGTCCAGGGCCACCTCGCTGGAGACGAACTCCAGCGTCAGCGACTGCTTGATCTCGCCCTCCGTCAGGGCCTCCACGGCCTTGCCCGGCGAGGGGACGGACGTGCCCGCATACGCCGTCCGCTTTTCGTAGTAGCGCGTGGTGAAGAACACCAGCGCGCCGCCGTCCGTGGTGCGCAGGGCCAGCGGCGCGTAGTCGCCGTCCGTCAGCGGCTCGTCGATGAACTGGCTGACCAGACCCGGCCGTTTGGCGTCCTTCTCCCGGTCGGCACGCCACTTGCTGGTGTGGCGACCGGGCGCGAAGACGTCCCCGCCGTCCTTGAGGTAGGTCGCGTAGGCCTTGCTCAGGTCCCCGGGCGGCAGGGCCAGTTCGGTCGAGTTCGCGGGAACGGCCTCGGCCCAGCCGTCCTTGTCCGTCTTGAACTTCGGTACGTCGCCGGGGGCCACCAGCGTCAGATACGCCGCCTGCCACGGCTCGTCCAGGCCGTTGCGGGTGAACACGAAGATCCAGCGCGCGCTGCCGAACTTGTTGCCGGCCGCGTCGGCCACGAACCAGCGCGGCCAGCCCGCCTTCTTCGGGATCGTGAACTTGGCGTCCGACAGCTTCAGCGGGGAGTGCGCCGCGTTGCCCGCCGGGCTGATCGCCTTGCCGGCCTTCAGCCGCGCCGCGTCGATGTCGCCCAGGGCGCCGGTGACGTGGTCGGCGTCCAGGGAGCTGTCGTATGCCTTGTCCGCCTCGTTGTACGCGGTAGTGAACTGTTCGAGCGCCTTGGCGGCCTCCGCCCTGGTGGCCGAGGGGAGGATCTCCCTCTCCCCGTGGACCACCACGCATCCGCTCGCCGTCAACGACAAAGCGGTCACGGAGGCCGCTATCAGTGCGCTCCGGTCAAGCCTGCGGAGCCTTCGAGGGCCGCGATCCCTGCTCATCAGGTACCTTCACCTTCCCCTTCCCGGAGGCGAACCCTACCGGGGCGAGGAACAGCGCGAGCGTCGGGATCAGGTACAGCAGCCACACCGTGACCTGGAGGACGGTCGGGTCGGGCTGGAAGTTGAAGACGCCCTTCAGCAAAGTGCCGTACCAACTCGACGGATCGACGGTGTCGCTGATGTCGAAGGCACGGTCGCTCAGGCCCGGCAGCCAGCGCGCCTCCTGCAGGTCGTGGAAGCCGTACGCCAGCACGCCCGCCGCCACGACGACCAGCATGCCGCCGGTCCAGGTGAAGAACCTGGCCAGGTTGATGCGCAGGGCGCCGCGGTAGAACAGCCAGCCCAGGACGATCGCCGTGGCGATGCCGAGGGCGACGCCGATCAGCGGGCGCGGGCTGCCGTCACCGGCCGCGCGCACCGACGCCCACACGAACAGGGCTGTCTCCAGGCCCTCCCGGCCCACCGCCAGGAACGCGGTCGCGACCAGCGCGCCCGTGCCCATCTGGAGGGCCGCGTCCAGCTTGCCGTGCAGCTCCGCCTTCAGGTGCCGGGCGGTGCGCCGCATCCAGAACACCATCAGGGTCACCAGGCCCACCGCGAGGACCGACAGGGAGCCGCCGAGCGCCTCCTGCGCCTCGAACGTCAGCTCCTGCGAACCGAATTCGAGTGCGCAGCCGAAGCCGAGCGCGAGGGCGACGGCGACGCCGATGCCGATCCAGATGGGCTGGAGCGCGTCCCGGCGGCCCGTCTTGACCAGGTAGGCGATGAGGATGCAGACGACGAGGCTCGCCTCCAGCCCCTCGCGCAGGCCGATCAGGTAGTTGGAGAACATCGGTCCTCACGCCTCCTTGGCGAACAGCGTGCTGCCCCACCAGTCGTCCTTGTCGCGGACGCCGGGCGGGATGGCGAAGAGTGCCGAACCCACGTGCTGGATGTACTCGTTGAGCGAGTCCAGGGCCAGGTTGCGCTGGATCCTGATGAACCCGGTGCGCGGGTCGCGCTGGTAGGCGAGGAAGAACAGCCCCGCGTCCAGGCGGCCCAGGCCGTCCGTGCCGTCGGTGAACGAGTAGCCGCGGCGCAGGATCGTCGCGCCGTCGTTGGAGTCGGGGTGCGCGAGCCGGACGTGCGCGTCGGGCTTCATCGCCTTCAGGAACGGCTCGTCGCGCTCCTTGGCCTTGCCGACCGGGGCGCCCTCGCCCTTGTCGCGGCCGAAGATGTCCTCCTGCTCCTGGAGCGAGGTGCGGTCCCAGGTCTCGATGTGCATCCGGATGCGGCGGGCGACGAGGTAGGAGCCGCCGGTCATCCAGTCGGGACCGTCCTTCTCGCCGACCCACACGAACTTCTTCAGCCGGTCCGTCTCCGTTCCCGCGATGTTGCGGGTGCCGTCCTTGAAACCCATGAGGTTGCGCGGGGTCTGCTCCTCGGGGGTCGTGGACGAGGTCTTCCCGAAGCCGAGCTGGGACCAGCGGATGACGACCTTGCCCATGCCGATGCGGGCCAGGTTGCGGATCGCGTGCACGGCGACCTGCGGATCGTCCGCGCACGCCTGGACGCACAGGTCGCCGCCGCTGCGGTCGCGGTCGAGGTTGTCGCCGGCGAACTTCGGCAGCTCGACGAGGGCTTCGGGGCGAGCGTCCGCGATGCCGAACGCCTCGCCGTACCTCTCGAACAGCGAGGGTCCAAAACCGATGGTCAGCGTCAGTCGCGACGGCTTCAGGCCCAGCGCCTCACCGGTGTCGTCCGGCGGCGCCTCGGCCAGACCGCCGTACGCGCCCGCGCCGACCGCCTGCCCGGCGGTCATCCGGCGCGCGGCCGCCGTCCAGTCCTTCAGCAGCTGCACGAACTCGGCACGGTCGTCGGTCTTCACGTCGAACGCGGCGAAGTGCAGCCGGTCCTGCACCGGGGTGGCGATGCCGGCCTGGTGGTCGCCGTGGAAGGCGACGGCCGCGCCTGTGTCGGCGCCGGCCGGGTCGACGTCGTCGCCCGTACGGGTCACCGCCACCGCACCGCCGGCCGCGGCGGCGCCGAGCGCGAGCCCGGCACCGCCCCAGCCGATCAGCGCGCGCCGCGACGGGGACCGCGAGGTCTCGGTCATGGGGCTGCCCCTACTTCGCGACGACGGCGGCGGCGAGCTTGGACAGCGGCTCCGCGAGGGCGTTGACACCGTCCGACAGCTCCTTGCGGTCGGCGTCGCCGACCTTGTCGTACGAGGTGAAGTCGTACGACGCCTTGTCCGCCCGGTACTTGTCCAGCAGCCCGTTCAGCGCGCCGAACTGCTTGTCGAGTTCGGTGACCAGCGCCGGGTCGTTCTCCTTGGCGACCGGCTTCAGCAGCTCGTACGCCTTCTGCGCGCCCTCGACGTTGGCCTTGAAGTCGACCAGGTCGGTGTGCGAGTAGCGCTCCTCCTCGCCGGTGACCTTGCCGGTGGCGACCTCGTCGAGGAGTTCCTTGGCGCCGTTGGCCATGGAGGTCGGGGTGATCTCGGCCTTGCCGACCCGCTTCCGCCAGTCCTTCAGGTCCTTGATGAGCAGGTCGGCGAGCTCCTTCTCGCGATCGCCGATCTTCTTGTCCTGCCACAGGGCCTTCTCCAGGCGGTGCCAGCCGGTCCAGTCCGTGGCCGGGTTCTGGCCGGCCTCCAGGCCGTCCTCGCGGACGTCGACCTTCGGGTCGATGTCGCCGAAGGACTCCGCGACCGGCTCGGTGCGCTCCCAGCCGATGCGGGAGGGGGCGTAGGTCTTCTTCGCGGCCTCGATGTCGCCGTCCTTGACCGCCTTGGCAAACGCCTCCGCCTTCGGCAGCGTCTCGTCGGCCTGCTCCTGCGCGTACTCGCGGTAGGCGGCGACGGCCCTGTCCAGGCCCGGGTCGCGCTTGGCGGCCGCGCCCTTGCCGGTGGCCTTGACGCTCTGCCGGATACCGTCGCCCTTCATGCCGGGCTTGCAGGCGATGGTGTAGTCGCCCGCCTTCACCTCGGCGGTGACCGTCTGCTTGGTGCCGGGGCCTATGTTCTCGCGCTCGGTGACGATGCGGTCGTCCGGGAAGAGGATGTAGACCTCGGTGACCTTGGAGCCCTTGTTCTCGATGGCGAGTTCGACGTGCCCGGCCGGGAACTCCTTCTTCGACACCTCGCACTTGTCGTCCGTCGCGGTCACGTCGACGACCCGGTCCCCACCCGCCGAACTGCCTTTCTCGGTGCACCCCATGACGGCGGTCAGGGCCGCCACGGCGGCGATGGCGGTGGTGACGGAGCGTCTGGCGGCGCGCATGGGGACTCCAGGAGATGGCCGAAAAGGATGCGTGACGGGCCTCACAGTCCAGGAAGGTGAGGCTCACCTAACGCCACTAAGGATCGCCTAAGTGGCCAAAAACGCCCCCATGGCCGAGTCAAAGCCGAGTCAAAGGTTGCGCAGCGGGGTCACCAGGAGCGCTCCCGTCCGAGGATGCGGGAGCACTTCGACGGGCTGGTCGTACACCTCCGACAGCAGCCCCTCGCAGAACACCTCGGCGGGCGGCCCGTCCGCCGCGACCCGCCCGGCGCGCAGCACCGCGACCCGGTGCGCGTACGCCGCCGCGAGCCCCAGGTCGTGGAGTACGACGACCACCGCGTCCCCGGCCCGCGCCCGCTCCCGGCACAGCCGCAGCACCAGCTCCTGGTGCCGGAGGTCGAGGGCGGCGGTGGGTTCGTCGAGCAGCAGCAGCGGGGCGCGTTGGGCGAGCACCCGGGCGAGCGCGACGCGGGCCCGCTCGCCGCCGCTGAGAGCCGAGAACGGGCGTACGGCGAAGGCGGTCACCTCGGTGGCGGCCATCGCCTCGGCCACGGCGAGGTCGTCCTCCGCGGGCGAGGAGGCGTGGGGTGCGCGGCCCATCCGGACGACGTCCTCCACCGCGAAGGGGAAGGAGAGCGTCGCCGACTGCGGCAGGACCGCGCGGCGCAGGGCGAGTTCGGGGGCGGTCCAGTCGGTCGCCGGGCGCCCGTGGATCCGTACGACGCCCTCGGCGGCAGGCAGGTCGGCGGCCAGCGCGCTCAACAGGGTGGACTTTCCGGCGCCGTTGGGCCCGACGAGGGCGAGGACCTCGCCGGCGCGGACGGTGACGGACACGCCGTGCAGGACCGTGCGGGGGCCGAGGCGGACGTGGAGGTTGTCGGCCTCGGCGAGGGTGTCCCCGGGGGTGGCGGGGGGTGGGGGTGCGGGGTGGGGGCGGAGGAGTCTCATGTGCGGTCTCCAGTTGGTGGGCCGTTGCTCGGGGTTGTGCGGATCAGGCCCAACCTCCTTGCCGGCGCCGCGTCCTGCGCAGCAGCCAGAAGAAGAACGGGCTGCCCAGGAGGGCGGTGAGGACGCCCAGCGGCAACTCGGCGGGGGCGGCGATCGTGCGGGACGTCAGGTCGGCCGCGAGGAGGGTCAGCGCGCCGAGCAGGGCAGCGGCCGGGACCAGGAAGCGGTGCCCCGGCCCCGCCGCCATCCGCAGCAGATGCGGGACGACCAGGCCGACGAAGCCGATGATCCCGGAGACGCTCACCGCGGCCGCCGTCAGCAGCGCGATGACCAGGACGAGGACGATCCGCAGCCGCTCCACGTCCACGCCCAGATGGCGCGCGGGCCCCTCGCCCAGCGCCAGCAGGTCCAGCCGGCGGGCGTACAGCGGCGCGACCGCCAGCCCGAGCGCCGCGCACGGCAGCACCGCCAGCACCTTCGGCCAGGTCGCCTGGGCGAGCGAGCCGAGCTGCCAGAAGGTGATCTGCTGGATGGCCGCCGTGTCCGCGAAGAACAGGAACAGCCCGATCACCGCCCCGCCGAAGGCGTTCACCGCGATACCGGTGAGGATCAGCGTCACCACTTCCGTACGGCCGCCGGAGCGCGACATCGCGTACACGAGCAGCACGGTGGCGAGCCCGGCGACGAAGGCGAAGACGGAGACCGTCCAGGTGCCTAGGAAGTCGACGCCGAGCGCGATCGCACCGACCGCGCCGACCGCCGCGCCCGACGAGACGCCGATGACGCCGGGCTCGGCGAGCGGATTGCCGAACACGCCCTGCATCAGCGCGCCCGCGCAGCCGAGCGAGGCCCCGACGAGCAGCGCCAGGACGATGCGGGGGAAGCGGACGTTCCACAGCACCGACTCGGCGACCCGGTCGAGCTGCGAGCCGCCGAGCCCGACGCGGTGCTGTACGGAGGCGAGGACGTCGCCGACCGGGACCGGGTAGGCGCCGATGCTCGCCGCGACCGGGACCAGGACGATGAGGGCGACGACCAGAGCGGCGGTCAGGAGCCAGGCGGTGGTGCGGCGTCTCGGCGGCGGGGCGGCGTCCGGCGCGGTCCCGGGGGCGGACTTCTCCAGTACGGTCACGCGTTCCTCTCGGTCACTCCCGTGTCAGCTGAGCGGGAGCCTAAGTTAGGGTTACCTTAGTTCGCTAGCGGGCGGGGGCGCGGTGCTTCAATTCCCCCGTGACTGACTACGACGTCCTCCGCGTCTTCTGCGGCCCCAAGGGCGGATACGGCAATGAACTCGGCGTCGTCCGCGACGGCTCGGTCATCCCCGAGCGGAGTGAGAGGCAGGCGCTGGCCGGGAAGCTCGGGTTCAGTGAGACCGTGTTCGTCGACGACCCCGAGCGCGGGGTCATCGACATCTACACGCCGACCCTGCGCCTGCCCTTCGCCGGTCACCCCTGTGTGGGTGCGGCATGGCTGCTCGATGTGCCGGAGCTGGTCACTCCGGCCGGTGTGGTGGGCGCGCGACTGGACGGGGAGTTCAGTTGGATCGAGGCGCGGGCGGAGTGGGTCCCGCCGCGGACCCTGCGGCAGTACGCCACGGCCGCCGAGGTGGAGGGGCTGGACGTCCCGCCCCCCGGGGAGTGGATCTACGCCTGGGCCTGGGAGGACGAGGCGGCCGGACGGGTCCGGGCGCGCGCCTTCCCCGGCCGTGACGACGGCATCGACGAGGACGAGGCGACCGGCGCGGCGGCGCTGCTGCTCACCGACCGCCTGGGACGCGCCCTCAACATCACCCAGGGCGCGGGATCGCAGATCCTGACGGCACCGCAGCCCGGCGGCTGGGTGGAGGTCGGCGGGCGGGTCCTCCTGGAGCGCTGAGCGCTGAGCGCTGAGCGCCGAGCGTCGAGCGCCCGAGCCGGGCGCCGACCCTACGCGCTCAGCGGGAACTCCTCGCCCAGGGCCCGGAAGACGGCGGTGTTCAGGGCGAACGCCTTCTTGCACTCCGCCACGATCCGCTGCTTCTCCAGGTCGTCCGCGCGCACCGCGTCCAGCAGCTCGCGGTAACCCCGCTTGAACGCGGCCGGGTTGGAGATGCCCTCGAAGACGTAGAACCGGACCCCGTCGCCCTTCTTGGCGAAGCCCCACGTCCGCTCCGCCTTGTCGCGGATGATCTGGCCGCCGGAGAGATCGCCCAGGTAGCGCGTGTAGTGGTGGGCGATGTAGCCGGCCGGCCATGCGCGGGCGCACTCCGCGACGCGGTCCGCGTACGCCCGCGTCGCCGGCAGCGCCGACAGGCCCGCCCGCCACCGCGGGCCCCGCAGATGCGCCAGGTCCCGCTCCAGCGACGCCAGCCGGAACAGCTCCGGCTGGATGAAGGGGCCGGCCACCGGGTCCGACGCCAGCCGCTCGGCGCCGGTCTCCAGCGCCTCGTACACGAACCACAGCTGCTCGGTGTAGCGCGCGTAGGCGTCCACGCCCAGCCTGCCGCCGAGCAGGTCGCTCATGAAAGTCGAGGTCTCCGCCTCCATGTGCTGCTCGTGGGAAGCGGTGCGGATGACTGTCGAGAAGGAGTCCATGGGGCCTATTTTCTGAGGTTAGGCTTACCTAAGTCAATGGGGTTGCCGACGTCGTGTCGGTAAAAGCGTACAGAGAAAACCCGCCCTCCGCAGAGGACGGGTGTCTCCGGCGACCTGTCGGGTCAGGGCAGCGTCAGGATCTCCGCGCCCGTCTCCGTCACCACCAGCGTGTGCTCGAACTGCGCCGTGCGCTTGCGGTCCTTCGTGACGACCGTCCAGCCGTCGTCCCACATGTCGTACTCGTGCGTCCCGAGCGTCAGCATCGGCTCGATCGTGAAGGTCATGCCGGGCTGGATGACCGTCGTCGCGTGCGGGCTGTCGTAGTGCGGGATGATCAGGCCGGAGTGGAAGGACGAGTTGATGCCGTGGCCGGTGAAGTCGCGGACCACTCCGTAGCCGAAGCGCTTGGCGTACGACTCGATGACCCGGCCGATGATGTTGATCTGGCGGCCCGGCTTGACCGCCTTGATCGCGCGGTTGAGCGACTCGCGGGTGCGCTCCACCAGCAGGCGGCTCTCCTCGTCGACGTCACCCACCAGGTAGGTCGCGTTGTTGTCGCCGTGCACCCCGCCGATGTACGCCGTCACGTCGAGGTTGATGATGTCGCCGTCGCGCAGCACCGTCGAGTCCGGGATGCCGTGGCAGATCACCTCGTTGACGCTCGTGCACAGGGACTTGGGGAAGCCGCGGTAGCCGAGCGTCGAGGGGTAGGCGCCGTGGTCGCACATGTACTCGTGCGCCACCCTGTCCAGCTCGTCCGTCGTCACGCCGGGGGCGATGAGCTTCGCCGCCTCGGCCATCGCCCGCGCGGCGATACGACCGGCGACGCGCATCGCCTCGATGGTCTGAGGGGTCTGCACCTCCGGGCCCGTGTACGGCGTCGGCGCGGGCCTGCCGACGTACTCGGGGCGGCGGATGTTTCCGGGTACGGAACGGGTGGGGGACAGTTCCCCTGGGACGAGCAGTGACTGGCCAGACATGCCAGCGAGTCTAACCAGCGGGCATGGGGGAACATGTCGGTGGCGAGAGGAGCCGCTCATGGCCTTGTTCAAGAAGCGCACGGTCGGCAAGCCGGGCGAGTGGTACTACTGCCTGGTGCACAAGAAGGTCGAGGAGGGGCCGGAGTGCCCGGCCAAGGACCGCTTCGGGCCGTACGCCGCCCGCGAGGAGGCCCAGCACGCGATGGACCTCGCCCGGGAACGCAACCTCGAGTGGGAGAACGACCCCAAGTGGCACGACGCCCCGACGGGCCGGGCGGACGACGACTGATCACGCCTCCGCACCCGCGGACGCGGACGCCGATGCGGACGCGGGTGTCGGCGCCGGTGCGGTGGCCGCCGCCGCCGTCGCCCGCTGCTCCCGCAGCCGTACGGCGTGCTCGTTCGTGCGCGCGTCGTACGTCATGAGCTTCGGCAGGCACAGCGCCAGCAGCCCCACCGCGCCCACGCACAGCAGCCCGCCCGACCAGACGGCCGTCCGCACACCCTGCCAGGCGGCGACGCCGCCCACATAGGTCTGGCCGAGCTGCGGGCCCACCGAGTACGACAGCACCTCGATCCCGGCGAGCCGGCCGCGCAGTTCGTCCGGGATCGTCTGGTTCCACATCACCCCGCGGAAGATGCCGCTGACCATGTCGGCGGCCCCGCCGGCGGTCAGGAACAGCAGCACCAGCCATACGTCGCCGGCGAACCCGGCGGCCGTGATCGCCGCGCCCCACAGCACGGCCGACAGCACGACCACCCGCCCGTGCCGGTGCACCCGCGAGGTCCAGCCGCTGGTCAGGCTCACCAGCATCGCGCCGGCCGGGACGGCGGCGTACATCAGGCCGAGCGACCAGGGGGCGTTCAACTCGTCCGCGAGGAACGGCAGTACGGCCAGCGGCATCGCGAACAGCATGGCCGCGATGTCGATGACGTACGTGCCGAGGAGTTCCTTGCGGCTCCAGGCGTAGCGGGCGCCCTCGGCGATGGCCTTCAGGGACGGCTTCGCGGCCTCGTGGGAGGCGGGGGAGGCGGCGATGCCGAGCGTGAGCGCGACGGAGACGACGAACGTCAGCAGATCCGCGCCGTACGCCCAGCCGAGCCCCGCGTACGCGACGACCACGCCGGCCAGGGCCGGGCCCGCGACGCCGCCGACCTGCCAGCGCAGCGCGTTCAGTGAACCGGCGGCGGGCAGGTGCTCGTGCGCCACGATCCGGGGCCACAGGGAGTCGAGTGCGGGCCGCTGCACCGAGATGAGCGCGGAGGACAGCGCGGCGACGACGTACAGCGGCCACACGGCGGGGCTCGGCAGCAGGGCGTTGACCAGCAGCGCCGCGCTGAGCAGGGCCTGCCCGGCCTCCGTCCACAGGATCAGCTTCCGCTTGTCGAGCGCGTCGGCGAGCGCGCCCCCGTACAGCCCGAACACGACCAACGGCACCAGCTCCACGGCCCCGATCGCCCCGACCGCCGCCGCGGACCCGGTGAGCTCCTTGATCTGCACGGGCAGCGCGACGAAGGTCAGGAAGCTGCCGAAGGACGAGATCAGCCCCGCCAGCCACAACTTCCGGAAGTCGGCGGAGGCCCGCCAGGGCGCGAGGTCGGGGAGCACGGCACGCAGGCGGGAGGGCCGGGAGGCAGGCGGCGCGCAGGGGCCGCCGGCGGGTGCGGCGGAGGCGGGGGAGTCGTCGGTCACGAGGGGACATGCTCAGGTGGGGCGGTGCCGGGGAGCAAACGGTTTTGCGGGCCGGGGCGGGCAGGTTCACCAGCGGGCGGGTGGCGGTGCGGTCAGCAACTCGGCCAGCCTCGCCATGCGGTCCCGGAACCGGCGGCGCCCCCTCGCGGAGGGCAGCGCGTTCTCGCCGGCCGCCGCGCTCACCAGGTGCTGCACGGTGTCCAGGTCCAGCTCCGAACCCTCCGGCACGACCAGCGTCTCGTGCGCCAGGGTCGTCAACTCGCCCTCGCCGGCCCCGAGCGCCAGCACCGTCGCCCCGGCCCGCCGGACGTCGTGCACCCGTTCCAGGAGCGGTGCGCCCGCCGCGCCCGGCGACACCACCAGCAGCGTCTCCCCGCGCCGCGCCGCCGCCAACCGCCCGAGGCCGACCGCCAGATGGGCCGGATCCGAGGCGCGCGCGTCATGCCGTACGAGTGTCGGCGCCAGCTCCGGTGTCCCCGACCACGCGGCCTCGTCCACCAGATGGGCCGCCAGATGCCACGGCTCGTACCGCGGTGTGCCGACCAGCAGCAGCCCACCCCCGTGCGACACCGCCGACGCCCGCAACGCCGCCGCGAACCGCCGTGTGGCCCCCAGCCACTCGGTCCCGGCGAGCACTTCGCGCAGCAACGCGACACGTACGGCGTCCATAGGGCCGCATACTGCCGCAACCGACCACTCGTGACCCGGAGTTCACCCCGAATTCGCCCGGCTTGGGGAAGAGGGAGGGAGGCCGGTGGCGAAGTCGAGGAGTGGCGACCATGCCCGAGACCAGCGTTCCCTTCCGCGCGGGCGAGGAGGGGTATGCCTCCTTCCGTATCCCCGCCGTCGTCGTCAGCCGCGAGGGCACCGTGCTCGCCTTCTGCGAGGGCCGGGTGGAATCCGCCCGCGACCACGGGCACATCGACATCGTGCTGAAGCGGTCGACGGACGGCGGCCGCACCTGGGGTCCTCTCCAGGTGGCCGCCGACAACAACGGGAACCTCGCCGGCAATCCCGCCCCCGTCGTCCTCGACACCGGCCGCATCCTGCTCGTCCACGTCCGCAACCACGCCACCGCCACCGAGGACGCCATCCGCCGCGGCCGGGTGAGCGACGCCGACGGCCGCCGGATCTGGGTGCGCCACAGCGACGACGACGGCCGCACCTGGTCGAGTCCGAAGGAGATCACCGCGCAGGTGAAGAAGCCGGGATGGCGGTGGTACGCCACCACGCCCGGCCACGCGATCCAGCTCAGCACCGGCCGGGTCGTCGTCCCCGCCAACCACACGATCCCGCCCACCGGCACCGACAACGGCACCGAGCCCCGGTACAACGGCGGCCACTGCCTGCTCAGCGACGACCGCGGCACCACCTGGCGCATCGGCTACGTCGACGACAACACCGACGGCTACATCAACGTCAACGAGACCACCGCCGCCGAACTCCCCGACGGGCGCGTCTACTTCAACACCCGCAACGACTCCCCCTCGCCCGGCAACCGCGCCGACGCCCACTCGCGCGACGGCGGCCGGACCCTCGTCAAACCCTTCCGCCCGCAGGCCGGCCTGTCCGCCCCGGTCTGCGAGGGCAGCGTCCTGCACCTCGGCGACCCCGACGTCCTGCTCTTCTCCGGTCCCGCCGACCCCGCCGTCCGCGCCCTGATGACCATCCGCGCCTCCACCGACGGCGGCACCACCTGGCGGTCCGTGCACACGGTGGACGGGCTGCCCGCCGCGTACTCCGACCTCGTGCGGATCGACGCCGAGACCGTCGGACTCCTGTACGAGACCGGCGACTTCGGCGCGTACGAGACCCTCACCTTCCGGCGGGTGCCCATGACGCGGCTCACCTGAGTCGTCGGGGTGGACGGGGCGGACGTAAAGTCGGCCCATGACCTCTACCGACAGTGCACAGCAGCCCGCCGGGGCCCCCGCGAAGGCGCCCGCGAAGGACCCCTGGGACCTCCCCGACGTCTCCGGGCTCGTCGTCGGCGTGCTGGGCGGGACCGGGCCGCAGGGCAAGGGCCTCGCCTACCGGCTCGCCAAGGCCGGGCAGAAGGTGATCATCGGCTCGCGAGCCGTCGACCGCGCCAAGACCGCCGCCGAGGAGATCGGGTACGGCGTCGAGGGCGCCGACAACGCCGAGTGCGCGCGGCGCGGCGACATCGTGATCGTCGCCGTGCCGTGGGAGGGCCACGGCAAGACGCTCGAGTCCCTGCGCGAGGAGCTGGCCGGCAAGCTGGTCGTCGACTGCGTCAACCCGCTCGGCTTCGACAAGAAGGGCGCCTACGCGCTGAAGCCGCAGGAGGGCAGCGCCGCCGAGCAGGCCGCGGCCCTGCTGCCGGACTCGCGGGTGACGGCGGCCTTCCACCACCTGTCGGCCGTCCTGCTCCAGGACCCGGAGATCGACGAGATCGACACCGATGTGATGGTCCTCGGCGAGGTGCGGGCGGACGTCGAGATCGTCCAGGCGCTGGCCGGCCGCATCCCCGGGATGCGCGGCATCTTCGCGGGGCGGCTGCGCAACGCCCACCAGGTGGAGTCGCTGGTCGCGAACCTGATCTCGGTGAACCGCCGCTACAAGGCGCACGCCGGGCTCCGCGTCACGGACGTATGAGGAGATGGGGGACACTGGTCGCCGTAGCAGTGTCCCCCGAAGGAGCCGACTGAAATGCCCCGCCTTGGTGTCTATGCCCTGATCGTCTGTGTGTTGGCCGTGGCCGCGGCCGTGATCTCCTTCACGCAGGGCAGCTGGCTCGGGATCGTGTGGGTGCTGCTGGCCGGGCTGTCGTCGAACATGGCGTGGTTCTACGTCAAGCGCGCCAAGGACGCCCGGCGGGGATCCGCCGCGAGCTGATCTCCGTCACGCGCCGGCCGAGCAGTAGTCGTTCGTGTCCTGCCAGAAGCGGTAGAGGTCCTCGCCGCAGTAGCGCTCCAGGACGTGGACGCCCAGGTTGTCCAGCACCGTGTTGACCACCTGGAAGAACTCGCGGTTCACCGCGGGGAGCATGAGCAGCGCGAACACGAGCAGCAGGCCGAACGGGGCGAACGGTTCCACCTGGCGCTTGATGTTCCGCGACAGCCAGGGCTCGATCACGCCGTAGCCGTCCAGACCCGGGACCGGCAGGAAGTTCAGGATCGCCGCCGTGACCTGGAGCAGCGCGAGGAAGGCGAGCGCGAACCGGAAGTCCGCCGGAACGCCCTCCAGCGCGTCCAGCCAGAACGGGGCCGTGCACACGACGGCGAAGAGCACGTTCGTCAGCGGTCCGGCCGCCGAGATCAGACTGTGCCGCCAGCGCCCCCGGATCCGGTCGCGCTCGATGAAGACGGCACCGCCGGGGAGTCCGATGCCGCCCATGATCACGAAGATGACGGGGAGCACGATGCTGAGCAGCGCGTGCGTGTACTTCAGCGGGTTGAGCGTGAGATAGCCCTTCGCCCCGACCGAGATGTCACCGCTGTGCAGGGCGGTACGCGCGTGTGCGTACTCGTGCAGGCACAGGGACACGATCCAGGCGGCCGTCACGAACAGGAACACGGCGAGCCCGGGCTGCTCGGCGAACCCGGACCAGGTGGCCCAGCCCGTCACCGCCGTGACGGCCAGGATCCCCACGAAGACGGGGCTGATCCGCCGGTCGCTGCGGCGGGTGAGGGCGGTGGTCATGAGGAAGGGCTCCTGTGGGACGGGGCGTCGGCCTGCCCGACCGTACCGGGCGCAGGGGGAAAACGTCTCGCGGTGGGGCGGTGGTTCCGGAGAAGGTGGGGGGATGGGGCTTTGGCACGTGTTCTACGCCGACTGGCAGATGGAGTGCTGCGGTACGCCGTTCTCCCTCGGGGACGAGGTGAGCCGGCCCCTGCTCCTCGGTGCCGCCGACGACATGCTGGGCGGCGGCCGGCACGCCCAGCTCACCGAGATCGCCGGACCGGTCGAGGACGTGCGGGGCGACGCCGGCGCGGTACGGGTCGTACGGGTCGTACGGGACGAGACGGGGCTCACGGCCGAGACCCACGGCCACCCCGACCTGCCCGAGCCCCGGGGCCGGGTCCGGGCGATCCAGATCCTGCCCCAGGGCTTCGCCGAGACACCGCCGGGCTCGGGCACCCCGGAGCCGGTCCCCCGGGAACGGTCGCTACGGTCGTCGAGTACCTGCCCCACGTGGTTCCCGGACGCCGCGGCCGGCGTGATCGTCGCCCCGGAGGTGCCGGACACGGACTCCCGGCTGTCGTACGCGGTACGCGAGCCCCGGGGCATCCCGCGGGAGCGCACCACGGCGGGCGTCGAGACGACCGGGCTGCCGCCCGCGGCCCTGGCCGCCCTGCCGGAGACACTCAGCACCGCCGCAATGCCGTGACCACGCCCTGACCCACCAGAGACAATGGACCCCGTGCGCTATCGCATCCTCGGCACCACCCAGGCCCTCCGCCCCGACGGCAGCCCCCTTCCGGTCGGCGGGGCTCGACTGCGTGCCCTCCTGACCGTGCTGGCGCTGGGGGGTGGCCGGACCGTGCCGACGGGCACGCTGGTCGCCGAGGTGTGGGAGGAGGAGCCGCCCACTGACGCCACGGGTGCGCTGCAGGCGCTGGTCGGGAGGTTGCGGCGGGCGCTCGGCGCGGACGCGGTGGTCTCGGCGGAGGGCGGGTACCGGCTCGCCGCCGCGCCCGACGACATCGACCTGTACCGCTTCGAGCGCCTCGTCGGCGAGGGCACGCGCGCGTTGGCCGACGGCGACCCCGCCAAGGCGGCCGTCTTCCTCGACGACGCCCTCGCCCTGTGGCGCGGCCCCGCCCTCGCCGACCTGCCCGACCGCACCGCCGAGGCGGCCCGTCACGAGGCCCGGCGCCTGGACGCGCTGCGCGCCCGCCACACCGCCGCCCTCGCCCTCGGCCACGGCGAGCAGTCGCTTCCCGAGCTGACCGCCCTGTGCGACGCCCACCCCCTGGACGAACCCCTCCAGGCCCTGCGCCTGCGCGCCCTGCGCGACGCGGGCCGCACGGCGCAGGCCCTGGCCGCCTACGAGGACGTACGACGACTGCTGGCGGACCGACTCGGCTCCGACCCGGGGCCGGAACTGCGGGCGCTGCACGGCGAGTTGCTGCGGCCGACGGGGCAGGCGCACGGCCGGGGAACGGGTCCGCGTCCGCGCTCCGGGCATGGAGCCGCCCACGGAGAGCGGCACGCCGCCCAGGACGGTCACGGCGGCGGGCGATCGGGCGAAGCCGACGCCGCCGTTGCCGCTGAGGCCGCCGACACCGCCGGCACTCAGTCGCGCCGCCCGGCCCCCACCGCCGAGCCCGTACCCCCCAAGCCCCCCGGCAACCTCCGGGCCCGTCTCACCTCCTTCGTCGGCCGGGAAACGGACATCGAAGCCATCCGCGGTGACCTCACGGCCGCCCGGCTCGTCACCCTGCTCGGCCCCGGCGGGGCCGGGAAGACGCGGCTGTCGCAGGAGGCCGCCGAGGGTGTCCGGGACGCCGTCCCGGACGGGGTGTGGCTGGCCGAGCTCGCACCCGTGGACGACCCCCAGGCCGTACCGGAGGCCGTGCTGACCGCCGTCGGCGCCCGCGAGACCGTGCTGTACGGCGCCGGGGCCGAGGCCATGCGGGCCGGATCCGACCGGCACGACGACCCCGTCGAGCGGCTCGCCGAGCACTGCGGCCGGCGCCGCATGCTGCTGGTCCTCGACAACTGCGAGCACGTCGTGGAGGCCGCCGCCCACCTGGCGGAGGAGCTGCTGGAACGCTGCCCGGGACTGACGGTGCTCGCCACCAGCCGTGAACCCCTCGGCGTTCCGGGGGAGTTACTGCGGCCCGTCGAACCGCTGCCGGAGCCGGTCGCGCTGCGGCTGCTCGCCGACCGGGGGGCGGCCGCCAGGCCGGGATTCCGGATCGAGGACGACCCGGACACCTGCGCCGAGATCTGCCGGCGGCTCGACGGCCTGCCCCTCGCCATCGAACTCGCCGCCGCCCGCCTGCGCATGCTCACGCCGCGCCAGATCGCCGACCGGCTCGACGACCGCTTCCGCCTGCTCACCTCCGGCAGCCGTACCGTCCTGCCGCGCCAGCAGACCCTGCGGGCGGTCGTCGACTGGTCCTGGGAGCTGCTGGACGAGGACGAGCGGGACGTGCTGCGGCGGCTCTCCGTCTTCGCGGGGGGATGCGACCTCGCCGCCGCCGAGGCCGTGTGCGGGCCCGCCGCACTGGAGGCACTCGGCTCGCTCGTCGACAAGTCCCTCGTGGTGGCGGTGCCCTCGAACGACGGCGAGATGCGCTATCGCCTCCTGGAGACCGTCGCCGAATACGCCGGCGAACGCCTCGACGAGACGGGGGAGCGCGCGGCCGCCGAGCGCGCGCACCTGACGTATTTCCGTGAACTGGCCCGCACTCACGAACCGTTGCTGCGCGGCCCCGGACAGTTCGCGACCATCGAGCTCCTGGAGCGCGAATACGAGAACCTGCGCACCGCCCTGCGCCGCGCCGTCGCCGCCGGTGACGAACAGGAAGGGCTGTGCCTGATCCTGTCGCTGGCCTGGTACTGGCAGATGCGTGACCTGCGCCCCGAGGCCCGCAACTGGTCCCGCGAGGTCCAGACCCTCGGCCCCGACCCCTTCGCCGAGCCCGTCCGCCGCGCGCGACCGGTGTGGCAGCGCTGCATCGACACCCCGCCCCCGTGGGCGGGTGAACTCCTCGCGGAGGCGCGACGGGGTGTCCATCTCGTCCATCTCGCCTGCATGGACACCGAGCTGGACGCCTGGCAGACCCCGCAGGCGCAGGCGAAGCTGCGGTCCATCGCCGAGGCGTACGAGCCGGGTGTCCCGCAGACCTGCCGCCCGCCCGGCTACCTCTGGTTCTTCGCCGTCATGCTCACCGCCGACATGGACCGGATGCGCCAGGTCACCGACGCCACTGTGGAGACCTGCCGGACCACGCCCGGATTCGACTGGGAGCTCGCGATGGCCCTTCAGATGCGGGCGAACCTGACGGCCCATCGCCCCGAGTGGCCCGGCGACGCCACCCGCGACGCCGACGAGGCGCTGGAGATCTTCCAGCGCCTCGGTGACCTGTGGGGCACCGCCGAGGCGCTCGCCGCCCGCGCCGAGTCCCATGAACAGCGGGGCGAATGGGAACAGGCCACGGTCGCCTACGAGTCGGCGATCGAGTACGCCGGCCGGCTCGGCGCCCACGCCCAGGTGGCGGTGCTCCGCGCCCGCCTGGGCAGCGCGCTGGTGGAGAGCGGGGAGGCCGAGCGCGGCGAACGCGTGCTGCGCGAGGTGCTCGACCAGCGGGACAGCGCGCGCAACGAGGCACGGCCCGCCGCCCGGCTGTTCCTCGCCGGCCGGCTCGGCATGACCGGCCGTGTTCCCGAGGCGCGCGAGCAACTCCGGTTGCTGCGGGAGGAGTTCACCATCGCCCACTTCGTCGTCTTCGACGCCTTCATCCTCGGCTCCGAGGCGTGGCTGGAGTCGGTCGACGGCTGTTACGAGGAGTGCCTCGCCATGGTCCGCAGGGCGTTGGAGATGGCCGAGGAGCCGCTGTTCCAGGTCATCGCCCCCCGTATGCGCAGCATGTACCTGCAACTCGCGGCGCTCGCCCTGGCCCATGTCGAGCAGGGCCGCCGCGCCCGCGACGGTGCCCGCTGCCTCGGCGCCGGGGACGCGCTGCTGCCGCCCGGCCATGCCGCGACGCGCCTGGAGCGCGAGACGCGCGAGAAGGCCGCCCGGGCGCTGCGCGCGGCCCTCGGGGACGAGGTCTACGCGTCGGCGTACGAGCAGGGCGGCGCTCTCTCCCCCGAGGAGGCCGCCGCCCTGCTCTGACGCGCACCGACCGAGGCCCGGCCGCGTCAGTTCTTCGTACGGAACTTGTGGATCGCGATCGGCGCCATGACCGCCGTGAGCCCGACCGACCAGGCCACGGTCACCCACAGGTCGTGCGCGACCGGGCCGCCCACCATCAGCCCGCGCGCGGCGTCCGCGAGCGAGGACAGCGGGTTGACGTCGGTGAAGGACTGCAGCCAGCCCGGCATCGACTCGGTCGGAGCGAAGATCGACGAGCCGAACTGGAGCGGCATCAGCACCAGGAAGCCCAGTCCCTGCACGGACTGCGCGCTCTTGAGCACCACACCGAGGGTGAGGAACACCCACATCAGCGCCGAGCCGAACAGCGCGGCCAGTGCCACGGCCGCGAGCAGCCCGCCCCAGTGGGTGATGTCGAAGCCGACCAGCACACCGACGACCAGCATGATCGTCGTCGCGAGCAGCATCCGGAGGAGCTCCACCGCGATCTTGGCGAAGAGGACCGAGCCACGCCCGATCGGCAGGGACCGGAAGCGGTCCATGACACCGCTGTTGAAGTCCTGGTTGAAGCCGGTCCCCACCGACATGGCCATGCTCATGCCCATCATGGCCATCATGCCGGGCACGACGTACTGCACGTAGTCCTCCTGGCCGCCGCCGAGCGCCTGCCCGATCGAGCCACCGAAGACGTACACGAACAGCAGCGTGAAGACGATCGGCATCAGGATGGCGTCGAACATCGACTCCGGGTCCTGCCGGATCCACAGCAGGTTGCGGCGGACGAGCGCGCCGGTGTGCCGCACGTGCGCGCGCAGCGGAATCCGGACGTCATGGGTGTCGACGGTTGTCGCGGCGCTCATACGGCGACCTCCTCGCGGGCATCGGCGGGCACGGCGTCCTGCGGGGCACTGGCGCGGTGGCCGGTGAGGGACAGGAACACCTCGTCCAGGCTGGGCAGTTCGGTGGTGATGGAGGCGAGCGTGACACCGCGCGCGGTGATGGCGCCGACGATGGCGGTGAGCTGCTCGTCGCTGAGGACCGGGACGAGCAGGGTGCCGGTCTCGTCGTCCACGGTGGTGGTGGCGAGCCCGGTGATGCCGAGCTCGTCCAGGTGCCCGGCGAGGGGCCGCAGCTGCAGGGCGTCGGCCGGCCGGACCCGCAGGGTGCGCCCGCCGACCTTGGCCTTCAGCTCCTCGATGCCGCCGCCCGCGATGACCTTGCCGCGGTCGACGACGGTCAGCTCGGAGGCGAGCTGCTCGGCCTCCTCCATGTACTGGGTGGTCAGCAGCACCGTCACCCCGTCCCCGACCATGGACTTGACCTCGTCCCACACCTCGTTGCGGGTGCGGGGGTCGAGCCCGGTGGTCGGTTCGTCGAGAAAGAGGACGGTGGGCCGTCCGATCATGGAGGCGGCCAGGTCGAGGCGTCGCCGCATGCCACCGGAGTAGGTCGCGGCCGGCCGCTTGGCGGCCTCGGTCAGCGTGAACCGCTCCAGCAGCTCGTCGGCACGCGCGCGTGCCTCCTTCCGGGGCAGGTCGAGCAGCCGCCCGATGAGGTACAGGTTCTCCCAGCCGGGGAGCTTCTCGTCCACGGAGGCGTACTGCCCGGTGAGGCCGATCACCCGGCGCAACTGCCGAGGCTGGCGCACCACGTCGTACCCGGCGACCGTGGCCTGCCCGGCGTCCGGCGCCAGCAGGGTGGACAGGATCCGCACGAGGGTGGTCTTCCCGGCCCCGTTCGGCCCGAGCACTCCCATGACGGTGCCCTCGCGCACGTCCAGATCCACACCGTCCAGAGCCTTGGTCTCGCCGTAGTGCTTGACCAACCCCCGCACTGAGACGGCGGTGCTCACGCCGTCGGGGTTCATGTCGATTCGCGTCATACGGACGACAGTGTCAGAGGGCACCGACAAACCACCGACAGATCACCGACACCCGCCGACAGGTCGCCCGCGGCGGCACCGGCCGGCCCCGGGGCAGGGGCGAGCCGCCAAGGGGACGGCCCGCCGACGGGGGAAGATCGGCGGGCCGTCCGTGGTGCGGCGATGGCTCGGCGGCAGCGGCCAGGGCCTGTCGCAGGCCCTAGTGGACGGAGTGCTCCTCCTGCGGGAACGTTCCGCCGACCACGTCCTCCGCGAATGCCCTGGCCGCGCTGCCCATGACCTCGCGCAGGTCGGCGTACCGCTTCACGAACTTGGGGACCCGGCCGCCGGTCAGACCCAGCATGTCCGTCCAGACCAGGACCTGCGCGTCCGTCTCCGGTCCGGCGCCGATCCCGACGGTCGGGATGTGCAGCACGCGGGTCACCTCGGCCGCCAGCTCGGCCGGCACCAGCTCCAGGACGACCGCGAAGGCGCCCGCGTCCTGGACCGCCTTCGCGTCCCGCAGGAGCTGTGCGGCGGCCTCCTCGCCGCGGCCCTGGACGCGGTAGCCCATGGCGTTGACGGACTGCGGGGTCAGGCCGATGTGGGCCATGACCGGGATGCCGGACTCGACCAGGAGCTCGATCTGGCGGTGCGAGCGCTCGCCGCCCTCCAGCTTCACCGCGCCGACCCCGGCCTCCTTCACCAGCCGGGTCGCCGAGCGCAGCGCCTGCACCGGGCCCTCCTGGTACGAGCCGAACGGCAGGTCGCCGACGATCAGGGCGCGGGACGTGCCGCGTACGACGGCCGCCGAGAGCATGGTCATCTCGTCGAGCGTGACGGGTACGGTCGTGTCGTAGCCGAGGTGGCAGTTGCCCGCGGAGTCGCCGACGAGCATGACCGGGATGCCGGCCTCGTCGAACACGGACGCGGTCATCGCGTCGTACGCGGTGAGCATGGGCCACTTCTCGCCCCGCTCCTTGGCGAGGGCGATGTCGCGAACGGTGATGCGGCGGGTGCCCTTCCCCCCGTACAGCGCCTTGCTGCCGTCGGAGGGCTTCGCCTGAGGCGTCTGGGCAGCCGAAAGCTGCGTCATTGCAACGGCTCCTTCTGTCATCTCGAGGCGCCCTGACGGCGTCCCCGGATCCCCTCCATGGTGGCACTTCGTGCCAGGGGTGGCTAGGCCACCCCGTGTGAGTTCCGATGCTCCGCGTCTCTGATCGGTCAGCTGATCAGCTGACCGATCAGCTGACTGATCCTTTGCGATCCGCAGGTCGTGGGATCGGCCGCGGGATGGCCGGTTCGACCACCGCGGTGGCTTCGAGCCGACGCTGATCGCCTGTGGCGGAGCAGCTGGTCGACGCCGTGCCCGAAGGTCTACGACCCGTCAGTTCCCGCACCCCGTAGATCAGATGTGCGCGTTTCGTCACAGAGCGCGCTTTCCCTCACCGCGACCGGAACTCCCGAAGGCGACTTGTACGTCCTCGCCCCCGTACGGCCGTCATGGGTACGGCAGGAACGAGGCCGATCATCCCCTAGGGTTTTCTCTGGGCGCGGGGGGACGACGGTGTGCACGGCAGGTAGTGAGGCGACGGTATGGCGCAGCAGGCGTACGTGACGGGGACGGACAACGGCGGCTCGGGGCCCGAGCGCCGGGAACCGGGCCCCCGGCGCCTGACGGACCTCCTGAACCGCCTGGTCGCGGGCTGGCGCGGCGACCCGCGCATCTGGCGGCGCGGTGTCGTGGTGGCCGCCCTCGCGGTGGTCCTCGCCCTGGTGATGCTGCTGCACGCGCGGATCCCGAACGCGGTCGGCAACCTCGGCAGCCTGACCGAGACGTTCCTGCCCTGGCTGGGCCTGTTCGTCCCGGTGCTGCTCCTGCTGGCCCTCGTCCGCAGGTCCGCTACCGCGCTCATCGCCGTGCTGCTCCCGGCGATCGTGTGGCTGAACCTCTTCGGCGGCCAGCTCACCGACAAGACCGGCACCGGCGGCGACCTCACGGTGGCCACCCACAACGTCAACGCCGACAACGCCGACCCGGCCGGCACGGCTCGGGACGTCGCCGCGTCCGGCGCGGACGTCGTGGCCCTGGAGGAGCTGACGGCCGGTGCGGTCCCGACGTACGAGAAGGCGCTGGCGTCGACCTACAAGTACCACTCGGTGCAGGGCACCGTCGGACTGTGGAGCAAGTACCCGCTGAGCGGTGTCCGGCCCGTCGGCATCGAGCTGGGCTGGATCCGCGCCATGCGGGCCACGGTCACCACACCGGCCGGGCAGGTCGCGGTGTACGTGGCGCACCTGCCGTCGGTCCGGGTGAAGCTGGAGGCCGGATTCACCGCCCGGCAGCGCGACAAGAGCGCCAACGCGCTGGGCGAGGCCATCGCCCATGAGCCGCTCCAGAAGGTCGTCCTGCTCGGTGACCTGAACGGCACGATGAACGACCGGGCGCTGGTCGCCGTCACCGCCCAGATGCGTTCCACACAGGGCGCGTCGGGCAGCGGGATGGGCTTCAGCTGGCCGGCGTCGTTCCCGATGGCGCGGATCGACCAGATCATGGTGAAGGGGATCGAGCCGGTGAGCTCGTGGACGCTGCCGGAGACCGGGAGCGACCATCTGCCGGTGGCCGCGCGTGTGAAGGTCGACACATCGGCCTCCTGAAAATCCCTGGTCAAGGGCGTCTGGGCACCTGTTGGCAACCTTCTGGCCGACTGGCGGAATACTGCGCCTGAGAGACTTTGTTCCGTACTTGAACATACGAACCACGGAACTCCGCTCTCCCTTTGAAAGGCACAGGCTTTCCCATGCCCCTGGCCCTGCTCGCCCTGGCCGTCGGCGCCTTCGGCATAGGTACGACCGAGTTCGTGATGATGGGCCTGCTGCCCGAAGTCGCGAACGACCTGGACATCTCGATCCCCACCGCCGGGCACCTGGTCTCGGCGTACGCGCTCGGCGTCGTCATCGGCGCCCCGCTGCTGGCCGCGGCCACCGCGCGCCTGCCGCGCCGCACCGTCCTGATCGGCCTCATGGCCCTGTTCGTCGCCGGCAACGCGCTGTCCGCCTTCGCCCCCGACTACCACTGGCTGGTGGCCGCCCGCTTCCTGAGCGGCCTGCCGCACGGCGCCTTCTTCGGCGTCGGCGCGGTCGTGGCGACGAACATGGTCGCGCCGGAGCGCAAGGCCCGCTCCGTGTCGCTGATGTTCCTGGGCCTGACGGTGGCCAACGTCGCCGGCGTGCCGGTGGCGACCCTGATGGGGCAGCACCTCGGCTGGCGGGCGACCTTCCTCGGCGTGAGCGGGATCGGCCTGGCGGCGATGGCCGCGCTGGCGCTGCTGATCCCGCGTGCCGAGGCGCACGCCGCTTTGGCCGCCGGCCTGCGCGGCGAACTGGCCGCCCTGCGCTCTCTCCCGGTCTGGCTGGCGCTCGGCACGACGGTCGCGGGCTTCGGCGCGCTGTTCGCCGCGTACAGCTACATCACCCCGATGCTGACCGACTCCGCCGGGTACGCCGACGCCAGCGTGACCCTGCTGCTGGCGCTGTTCGGGGTCGGCGCGACGGTGGGCAACCTGCTCGGCGGGCGCCTGGCCGACCACGCGATGCGCGGGACGCTGTTCGGCGGCCTGATCGCGCTGGCCGTGGTGCTGGCCCTCTTCCCGCTGCTGATGTCCACGGCGTGGAGCGCGGCCGTGGCGGTGACCCTGCTGGGCATGGCGGCGTTCGCCACCGGTTCCCCGCTCCAGTTGATGGTCATGGAGAAGGCGTCCAAAGCCCCGTCCCTCGCCTCCTCCGCCAACCAGGCGGCCTTCAACCTCGCGAACGCCGGCGGCGCCTGGATCGGCGGCCTGGCCCTCGCGGCGGGCTTCGGCGTGACCTCCCCCGCGTCGGCCGGGGCGGCACTGGCCGTGCTCGGACTGGGAGTCGCCGGGGCCGCGTACGCCGTGGACCGGCGCCGGGTCGCTCCGCGGGCCGGGCGCGAGCGGGTCGTCGCCACGCACCTGCCGACCCCGGAGCGTCTGCCGCGCTGACCTCCGGGCTCGGCGGCCGGAGCGAAGTCCGACCGCGCGGGCGCGGGTGCTCGCCACGCCCGCGCGGTCAGGAACGCGGCTTCGCGCCCCGCTCGTCCAGCATGTCCCTCATCAGCCCGATCTCCGAGCGCTGACCGTTCACCATGTCCTGCGCGAGCCTCTTCTCCACGCCGACCGCGCACTTGTCGACACAGCCCTCGGCCATGTGGACGCCGCCCTTGTGATGGTCCGTCATCAACTGGAGGAAGAAGATCTCCGCCTGCTTGCCGCTCAGGCCCTCCAGCTTCTTCATCTCCGCGTCGGTCGCCATGCCCGGCATCAGCGAGCCGTCCCCGGCGGAGGGCATGTCGCCCATGCCCATCCAGGTCATCGGCGCGTCGGACGACACCTTCGGCAGCTCCCACAGATCCAGCCAGCCCAGCAGCATGCCGCGCTGGTTGGCCTGCGTCTGCGCGATGTCGTACGCCAGGCGCCGCACCTCCTCGTCGTCGGTGCGGTCGCGCACGAGGTACGACATCTCCACGGCCTGCTGATGGTGCACCGCCATGTCGCGCGCGAACCCGGCGTCCGCCGAGCCGGCGTCCGGGGTCCCGCCCGAGCCACCGTCCTCGGCGACCGCGTAGGTGATCGCGCCGGCCGCGACGAGCACTGCCGCCGTGGTCCCGGCGATCCAGCCGACGTGCTGCTTCACTCCGACAGACCGCCCGTGCACGGTGCGCCCTTCTCGGGCGTCTGCTCGCCCTGGACGTACGTCTCGAAGAACTTGCCCACGTTCGGGTCGCTCGCGCTCGTCACCGTGCGCTGGTGCCCCCAGGCGCTGAGCATGATCGGGTCCTTCTGCTTCTCGTCCGGGCTCATCAGCGTGTACGGCGTCTGCTCGACCTTCGCCGCCAGCGCCTCGACGTCGGCCTTGGACGCCTTGCTGGTGTACGTCACCCACACCGCGCCGTGCTCCAGCGAGTGCACGGCGTTCTCGTTCTTGAGCTCCTTGGTGTAGACGTCGCCGTCGCAGTTCATCCAGGCCCGGTGGTGGTCGCCGCCGACCGGGGGCTCCATCAGGTACTTCACGTCGGTCTCGACGTGGGTGCTGGTGAGCGTGCCCTTCCAGGTCTTCACGCCGTCCTCGCCGGTGACGAACTTCCCGGACGTCTTCTTCCGCGGGTCCTTGTCGGACTGCGACTGCGCCTTGTCGCTGTCGTCGGACTGCGACCGGACGAGGACGACACCGCCGACGACCAGGCCGGTCACGACCACCACGCCGGCCACGACCGTCAGGATGCGGTTGCGGCGCTCACGGGCCCGCTCGGCACGCCGCATCTCCTCTATTCGCGCCTGGCGGGCCGCGCTGTTCTTGTTCTTGGCCGAGCCCATGAGTGTGGTCCTTCTGGAGAAAGGGACGGTCGGGTGCGCTGATCGTATGGGAAAGGTGGGGGCCTCCCGTAGCGAGGTGACGGGAAAGTGAGGCGGGTCCCGTGGGGCCGGGCATTACGGATGTCGGTCCGAGCAGGCAAGATGGGCGGCAGAGCAGTTCACCGGGCACCATGGCGGGACACCCGCCGTAGGCCGGGCGTTCAGTCCGAGGTCGCTTCGGTGATCAAGGTGCGCAACGCGCCTGAAATGGAGTTGTGGTGGGATGCTCAGGTGCCCGACCGCCTCCCGCTGCACCGGAGACAGGCGGCCTGACCAGCAAGGATGGGGAAGCGGAAGATGGACAAGCAGCAGGAGTTCGTGCTCCGGACGTTGGAGGAGCGTGACATCCGGTTCGTACGTCTGTGGTTCACGGACGTGCTCGGCTTCCTCAAGTCCGTGGCCGTGGCCCCGGCCGAGCTGGAGCAGGCCTTCGACGAGGGCATCGGCTTCGACGGCTCGGCGATCGAGGGCTTCGCCCGCGTCTACGAATCCGACATGATCGCCAAGCCGGACCCGTCGACCTTCCAGGTCCTGCCCTGGCGCGCGGAGGCCCCCGGCACCGCCCGCATGTTCTGCGACATCCTCATGCCGGACGGCTCCCCGTCCTTCGCGGACCCGCGCTACGTCCTCAAGCGCGCCCTGGCCCGCACCTCCGACCTGGGCTTCACCTTCTACACCCACCCCGAGATCGAGTTCTTCCTCCTGAAGGACCGCCCGCTGGACGGCTCGCGCCCGACCCCGGCCGACAACTCCGGCTACTTCGACCACACCCCCCAGAACATCGGCATGGACTTCCGCCGCCAGGCCATCACCATGCTGGAGTCGATGGGCATCTCGGTCGAGTTCTCCCACCACGAGGGCGCGCCCGGCCAGCAGGAGATCGACCTGCGCTACGCCGACGCGCTGTCCACGGCGGACAACATCATGACGTTCCGCCTGGTCATGAAGCAGGTGGCGCTGGAGCAGGGCGTGCAGGCGACGTTCATGCCGAAGCCGTTCTCCGAGCACCCGGGCAGTGGCATGCACACGCACCTGTCCCTGTTCGAGGGCGACCGCAACGCCTTCTACGAGTCGGGCGCCGAGTACCAGCTCTCCAAGGTCGGCCGCTCCTTCATCGCGGGCCTCCTGCGCCACGCCGCGGAGATCTCCGCGGTCACCAACCAGTGGGTGAACTCCTACAAGCGCATCTGGGGCGGCTCCGAGCGCACCGCGGGCGCCGGCGGCGAGGCCCCGTCGTACATCTGCTGGGGCCACAACAACCGCTCGGCCCTGGTCCGCGTCCCGATGTACAAGCCCGGCAAGACGGGCTCGGCGCGGGTCGAGGTCCGGTCGCTGGACTCGGGTGCGAACCCCTACCTGGCCTACGCGGTCCTGCTGGCCGCCGGCCTCAAGGGCATCGAGGAGGGCTACGAGCTGCCGCCGGGGGCCGAGGACGACGTCTGGGCGCTGTCCAACGCCGAGCGCCGCGCGATGGGCATCGAGCCGCTGCCCCAGAACCTCGGCGAGGCGCTGACCCTCATGGAGAGCAGCGACCTGGTCGCCGAGACACTGGGCGAGCACGTGTTCGACTTCTTCCTGCGCAACAAGCGCCAGGAGTGGGAGGAGTACCGCTCCGAGGTCACCGCGTTCGAGCTGCGGAAGAACCTGCCGGTGCTGTAGGGGCAGGTCAGAGCAGGTTCCCCGCTGGTTCAGCGGACGGGGCCGACGGTCGTGGACCGTCGGCCCCGTGGCGTCTCACTGGTCCTGGGCCGTCTGTGGGCCGTCGGGCGCCGGATCGGTGCCCGCGTACAGGCCATCGACGGCCTTCCGGGCCCGCGCGTCGCTGCTCGGCATGAGGTGTGTGTAGACCCGGAGTGTGAATCCGGGGTCGTTGTGGCCGAGGTAGGCGCTCAACGCCTTGACGTTCTCGCCGGCGTCCAGCAGGACGGACGCGTAGAAGTGCCTGAGGGCGTGCATGCCGTGTTCGCGGGCGGCCTGGTGACGCTCTCCGGCCCTCGGCGCGGGGATGACCCGAGCAGCCACGAGAGCAGGCTTCCACGCGCGGTCGTTGAAGTCGGTACGCCGAACCGCGCCCGCGCCGTCGAGGCGGGTGAACAGCAACCGCTTCGTCACAGGCGGACCGTCCACCCGGAGCCAGGGAAGGGTGATCTCCACCGGGGGGAACGCCTCCATGTGCTGCTTGAGGACGTGCGCCACACGGTCCGGCAAGGGGACGTCGCGGATCTTGGCCCGCTTCGGCGGGGCGAACACGAGACCGTCTTTCGTCACCTTCACCTGGTTCGCGATGTGCAGCCATCCGAAGTCGAAGCCGATGGCGTCGACCGGCAACCCGAAGATCTCGCCTTGCCGGAGTCCGCAGCCGCCTCCGAGGTCGACCATCGCGCGGTACTGCTCCGGCAGTGCCGCACGCACAGCGAAGACGCGCTCTGCACTCCACGGCACGACACGGCCACTTCCCGCGGCCGGCGGACGTACCGATTGAGCGTGGCACGGGTTCTTCGACAGGTGACCGTCGTCCACGGCCGCGTTGAGGACCGTCGACACGTTGTTGTAGATCACGCGCCGGTATGACGACGCAGGGACGGCCCGTTCCAGCTCGCTGAGCCAATCCCGGATGTGCTCCGGCTTGAACGAGCCGAGAGGCCGCGGCCCCAGGTAGGGCATAGCGTGACCGCGAATCGCCACTTCTCGGCGTACTGCCGGAACGTTACGCGGCTCGCGGCCGGGTCCACATACTGCCCCCGGGACATATCCGCCTCGATGTGGGCGAGCCACTGATCGGCCAGTCGCTTCTGCCCGTCCGGGAACGACTTGCTCTTCTCGGTGCCGTCCGGGCCGATGTAGCGGGCGCGGTAGCGCATCCCAGTGCCGTAGCGGTCCGTGCGTACGCGGCGGGGCTTGCCGGCCGCGTCGGGTTCGGTCTTGTACCACCGGTCTTGGATGTGGCCTGCCATCAGGCAGTGGTCCTCTCGACATGTTGCAGGGAGAGCCGCACGGGCGGCTCTCCCTGCTGTGTGGTGGGTGTTCGGTTAGGCGGCGGTGGCGTCGGCGTGCTTGCGCTGGTCGACGTAGGCCCGTACGTCGGCGGGGTCGTAGCGGAGGTGTTTGCCGATGCGGAAGCCCGGCGGGCCGGTGCGCTTCTTGCGCCACTGGTAGACGGTCTCCAGGGGCACCTCGAACATCTCGGCGATGTCGTCGGGGGTGAGGTACCGGTCAGGGAGGCCACCGCGGAGAGTGGCGCGGGGGTCGAGGTCTCTCGGCTTTGCCATAGGAGCTCCAGGGCGGGGGCGTGGCCGTGTCTGTCCGAAGTGCGGATTTCTGCGTCATTGCGTCATCAGCGTCATCGGGGCTGCTGACCTGCGGCTTTGTGTGACGCAGTGGTGTGGGGGTCCGTCACCGGGGCGTCATGGGCTGCGTCATCGGGTGACGCAGATGACGCAGGATGACGCAGACACGGCCGTCTGCGTCATGCCCCTATGCGCAGGTCAGGGGTGGCATCTCGGTCTGCGTGACGCAGATGACGCAGGTTCCTCCCCTTGGGACAAGAGAGAGGGGTGGTGTCTGTTGTGGTGCGGTGCCGCTTCAAGCGTGAAGAGCGAGCCGCTGCGCGGCGCGTCCCTCGCAGGGCGGCGGTCGCCGCCGAACAGCAAGAAGAGCACGCACGGCGGTGGCCCGTGGTGTTCTTCTTGCTTGTCTGGGGACCGTACGCGGGCGCGGGGTCAGAACATCCGCTTCTCCTCGTGGGGCGGCGGCGCCTGCAGGTGGGTCATTTCGAGGTAGCGGCCCTCGCTGGTGCGGCCCGATTCGATCAGGACCCCGCGAGCGGCGAGGGTGGGCTGGAGGCGCTTGAGCCGGTCGGAGAGGACCTTGCCCGTGGTCGGCCAGCCCTTAGGCAGGGGCCGCATGTCGTCGCCGCAGTAGAGGCGGCTGAGGCAGTGCAGCCACTCCGTGGAGGTCATCCGCTGCTCGCCTCCCGGCTCGATCGTCTCGGCGTGCTTGAGGACGGTCTGCGCGAGCAAGTCGCCCTCAATGACGTCGTCGTTGAGGTCGTCGAGGCTGCGCCGGTAGGCGGCGAGGGCGCCCAGGCCGGTCGCGGCGTCGAGCTGCGCGCACAGGTGCGCGAAGTCCGCCATCCGCAGGTCGGTAGGGGTCTCCGCCTCAGCCGCACGGACCTTGACCGTGAGGTCGAGCAGGGACCCGAGAATGACCGGTAGAGCCTCGGCGTACTCCGTCCACAGCTCCGCCTCGGTGCGCCGGACGCGCGGGCGTTCCAGGCGCAGGGGGAGGAGTCGTTCGGCGAGGTCGGGCCGGATGACGCCCACGTCGATGCCGGTCAGAAGCATGGGGCGGCGGTAGCGGGCGTGGACCACGTCCCCGTCGGTGTAGAGGGCGCGTTTGACGTTCTCGGCGCCGGTGACGATGCAGCACATCGCGTCCGACAGGTCCGGGGTCATGTGAGAGAGGTTGTCCAGGGCGGTGACCCATCCGGCGGCCACGGCCGCGATCAGGTTCTCCTCGTCCTTCGGGGCGCGGCGGAGGTCGCCGCTCATGCCCTCGATGATCCGTACGAGCATCCGCCCGCCCGTGGACTTGCCGGCGCCTTGCGGACCGGTCAGGAACGGTGCGGGGACGGGCACGGACGGCCCGAGACAGCCGATCAACCAGGCGATGGCCAGGCACTCGGTCTCGGTGCCGGCGAAGTTGCACAGCCGGAGCAGGGCGTCGATGCCTTTGCCGTCGGTGTCCTTGACCGGTAGGGGCAGTTCGCCCGTGAGTTGGGTGCGCCGCCAGCACACTTCGCGCGGGTCGGGGATGGCGATGTCCCACCCGGTGGGGTGGATACGGACCGACTGCCCATCGGTGCGGCCCAGGTCCAGCCACGTCGCCCCGTCGAACCCGGGCGCCACGCGGATGTGAACCTGCTGCACGTCCTCGGTCAGAGCCAGGGCCTCGATCAAGTCCAACGCCTCCTTGAGCGCGGTTCCGTTGAACACCCCCAGGCCGTCGCGGTACAGGCCGACCATGAGTTCCTGGCGGTGGCTGCCCGTCGTGCCCTGCGAGCGGATCGGGCGGGCCACGGGGTGGCCGTTCTTCTGCGCGTACACGGTCCCGTCTGCGGTGCGGAAGTACCGGAAGTGGGCCTGTGCGTAGTCGGTGATGACCTCACGGGCCGGGGTCTTGTCGTCGTCGGACATGCTCACAGTCCCAACCTGGTGCGGGCGTTAGTCCACGCGTCCGTGCAGTGCCGCAGCGTCTCGCCCTTGCCCTGAGCGGCGGCGAACAGCCGCGCCACTTGGAGGTCGGTGAGGCAGCCGCACCGGCCATGCGTCGAGAGCACCGCCAGGAACGTGCGGTACACGGTGGCGTGGACCGCGCTGCGGGCCTCGGTGATGCGCTGCTCCGCCATGGCGACGCCACGCTCCAGGTAGGCGGGCGTGCGGTGAGGGCACTCCGCCTCCCCGGTGGGCGCGACGGTGAGGCCGTGCGGCGCCGGCCGGGCCTGGGAGGGCTCCTTCACGGCCAGCGCGCGGACGGTGTCCGGCAGGGCGGTCAGGGTGCCGGTGCCGGGGCCGAGGTAGCGGGCGTAGGACATGGTCGACTTGATGTCGACGCCGGGACGGACCGCGTTGTGCGACGTCATCGTGCCCCGGTAGATCCAGTGCTCACCACGCGTTGTCTTCACGGTCTGCGTCGCGGGCAACGCGGCACGGGCCCAGGTGATGGCGTCCGCGTCGTCCAGGTCGACGACAGTCAGCCCGGCGCCTCCGGGGTGGTAAGCGACGGAGACAGCCCGGCGCCAAGCGGACGCCCACGGTGGGGAGGTGAGGACGGCCGGGTCGGTGGTGTCGGCCCATGCGTGGCACGGGACCGGGCACTGGCACGGGCCCGGGGCCTTCATGCTCGGCCGGCCTCCGCACGCGTTGTCCGCGCAGGTGGGGCAGTTCCCGAACGGGACCTTGCCGCGGCGCAGGGGCAGTACCGGCACACCGGACGCGGCGAGGCCCAGTGCGGTGTGCAGAGGGCTGAGGAGTGTGGTCATGCGGCGGTCCTCCCTTCCAGTGCGAGGAACTGTGCGGCGATCCACTGGGTATAGGCGGGGGGTACGGCTTTGAGGGCTTCGAGGTTGGTCATCCAGGTGCAGCCCATGGCGTCGGCGTACGCGCGCTCGCCCTTGTGCTCGAACGCCAGCAGGCCCTTGCGGTGCCAGCACGGCGGAACCAGGTCCCCGCCCCCGCCCCACGACGTCTCGAACACGCGGTGTCGGCGCACGTTTAGGCCGAACTGGGTACCGCACAGCAGGTAGTCCGGGCGCAGCAGGCCCGCGGTGGCGGTCTCGGGGACGTTCTCCATGACCCACGGCCGTCCGGTGGCCTGCATGACCCCCCGTCCGGGGCCGATCAGGTCCGGGTGGTCGTCGGGGTTGCCGCGCCAGCGCGTGACGGTGGCGTAGCGCTCGCACGGCCAGGAGCCGTGGACCAGGTCGAAGGTGTGGCCGTGGTCGGCGCAGAACTGGAGGCCGTCGGCCTGGTGGAAGGGGAAGGGGTAGTTGGGCTGAGGGCGGATGTCGACGCCGACGACGTCGAACCCGGCCAGGTAGTAGCCCATCGACAGGCCGCCCGCGCCGCAGCACAGGTCCAGCACCCGCATGCCGTTCGGGCGCCGCAGGGGAAGCACGCGCGCGTTCACGCAGCCACCTCCATCGCCGGGGCGAGCTGGGTGAGTGCGTGGCGGCCGATGTGGTGGGTGTAGGCGGGCGGGATGCACTCGCGGATGCCGTCGCGGTTCATCCACGGCACGCCCATGACGCGGCGGGCGAGGTCGACGCCGGAGAAGTTGCCGACGAACTGGCCGTAGTGCCCGGACGGGACCGGACGGCCCATCTTGGCCTGCGGCACCAGGTGCGCGGGGTGGTGCGGCTGGTCGAGGGTGAAACCGCCGCCGGTCTCGAAGTACCGGTGCCGGTAGGTCTCCACGCCGAACATGGGACCGCACAGCATCACCGGTCCGCGCAGCTTGGGCACCGCCCCGCGCACGTTCTCCATCACCCACGGCCGCCCCGTGGCCTCCAACGCCGCGCGAGTGTGGGCGATCAGGTCTGGGTGGGCGTTGCCGCGGATGCGCTGGCATTCGCTGTCGTGCTGGCACGGTGGCGAGGCGTGGATGAAGTCGAACGCGGCTCCGTGCGCCAGCACGTAGGCGATGGCGTCCGCCTGCACGAACTGGAAGGGGTAGCGGGGCTGCGAGTTCTTGTCCACGCCGGTGACGTCGAACCCTGCATCCGCGTAGCCCTTCGCGCCGCCGCCCTGGCAGCAGAACAGATCCAGTAAGCGCGGCCGATGGCCGCTCACTCGCCGGATGTCAGTGGGATGGGTCATTCTGGGGGTCTCCAGTTCTGTGTGAGGGAGCTGGACATGGGGCAGCCGCGGTCTTTGGCGAGAGGGGCGGCTGCCCCGGCATGTGTGCTTGGGGAGGGACGCTGTGACGACTGCGTGGTTGATGCTGGCTGTGGGCGACAACCGGCAGCACGGAGGAAACGACGGCTATGACGACAATCCGCGCTACCACTACAGCTGGGACAGCACCGTTCCCAACCACGCGAATGTGGCCGTCGGCAATGTCATTGCGCTCTGGGACAAGAGAGAACTGATCGGTGTCTCGGTCATCCACGGGATCGACACCGGAACGGAAGACAAGACGGTCTACTTCTGCCCCGAGTGCAAGCGGGCCGACTTCAAGCGCCGCAGCCGTCTGACACCGGCATGCCGCTGCAACCAGTGCGGAGCCCTGTTCGACACGCCGGGGCAGAAGACCAAGACCGTAACGACCTACCGGTCACGCCACGGCATTAGCTGGATCAACGGCCGTGGCTTGCTGACCGGTGCCGAACTGCGGGCCCTGTGTGACTCACCCAACTCGCAGCTGAGCATGCGTCCCATGCGGTGGGAGAAGCTGCGCGATGCTCTTCTCGAACTGGCCGGCGAGGAGCTGCCGCTGGAGCTGGAGGACGACGAACACACCCCGATCCCGGGAGGGCACAAGGTCTCCAAGGTCCGGGTGCGGGTGGGACAGAGCGCTTTCCGCAGCCGTCTCCTGCGCGAGCAGGGTGAGCAATGCGCCGTGACCGGACCAGCTCCTGCAGCCACGCTGGAGGCTGCTCATCTTTACAGCTACGCCGAATCCGGCGAGCACCACGACTACGGCGGCCTGCTGCTGCGGCGGGACATCCACAGGCTCTTCGACCTCGGACAGATTGCCGTGGACCCCGGCTCCGGCCTGGTTGACGTAGCTCCAAGCCTTCGCACCTATCCGCTCTATGCGCAGCTGCACGGTCAGCCACTGGCAGTGCAACTGCGTCCCGAACACCGCGTCTGGCTCGAAGCGCACTGGCTCAGCCGTGGAAGTGGTTCCGCTTGAAGACAGCCTTTCGGATGTGGACCGTGGTCCCGCCGTCCCGGTGGCTGCTCCCGCCGAATGCTTGCAGAGCGATCCAGCCGCCGAAAATGACGGCGGCGAGGGTGATGAGCTGGGTGATGAGCGCGGTCAGGGCGGTGATGAACGTGGTGAGCAGCAGTAGGCCGCCGCACGTGGCGAGGAACCCGATGCCTCCGAGGGCGACGTTCACCGCCGCGCGGGAGACCGGCGGCTTGGCCGCGACTGGTTCGGGCTTGGTGGGTTCGATGGCGTAGCCGGTGACTACCCGCCCGTCCGGGAGGACGACGCTCGCGACGGCCGGAACGGCGTGCGGCTGGACGGAGACGACCGACGCGGCCGGCGGGTGCACGGTGATGGGATGCGGCTGGTGGACTTCGACGGCCGCGCGCGGTTCGGGGTGGGCCACGGGGGATCCCTCCGGAATGGCGGCGGGCCCGCGCCAGGGTGGCGGCGCGGGCCCGTGCGGGTGAATGTCAGGGGGATGTCAGACGACGGTGTCAGGAGTGCGTGACACCCTCGTTTGCCTAGGGGTTTGGGTGTCAGGCAGCCGTGACGCTGTCAGGCGTCACGCGGCCGTCAGGGCGGGGACGATGCGCCACCGACCGGTGGTGTTCGTCGGCTCCAGGCGGCCCTCCAGAGCGGCCTCCTTGAGCCGTGCGGAGACCCACGGGCGGGAGAGGTTGTTCCGGTCGCACCAGTCCATGAAGTCCTTGGGGCCGACGACCATGTGCCCGGCCCGCTCGAACTCCTCCAGCGCCTGAGCGAACAGGCGCCGGGCCTCTTCCGGGGACGGCTTGCGGCCGGTCTCCTGTCCGAAGATCGGGGCGTCGTCGCCCGGTTCGTCGTCGGGGAGTTCGGCTTCGGGGTCGATGTCGGCGTCCTCGGGGTCGACCCGCGGCCCGTAGCTGGTGTCGTCCATGTCGTCCTCGTCGGTGGCGGCGTGCCCGGCGAGGGTGCCGCCGGGGGTGGGACGGCCGGTGTACGCGTTTCCGGCGACGCTGGAGGCGGCGCCGGCGGTGATGGGGTCGGCGGTGGCGCCGTTGCGCTGGGCCCAGTTGGCGAGGACTTCCATGAGGGAGACGGCGTTGGGGCCGAAGCCCCAAGTGCGGCCGGGTGAGGCATAGCGGGTCTCGTCGATGCCGGGGGTGACGAGGTAGCAGTAGCCGGGGCGGCGGTTGCCCCAGGCGCCGGGGTGGGCGCCTGCGTCCAGCACCGTGTCCGGCAGCGAGAACGACTCGTCACGCGGGTCACAGCCGAGCGCGATCACGGACGGCAGGGAGGCGCGGGTGCTGGTGGACATCTGGTCGTAGGACGGCCGCTGGAGGGACACGATCAGCGAGACGCCGGCGGACCGGGCTTCCTGAGCGATGCCGGTGAACGCGTCGTCCCCGAGGTTGCGCAGCGTGCTGGCGGCCTCCTCCATCCAGGCCACCAGGTACGGCATTCCCTGGCAGCCACAGGCCCGGCCGTCCGTGCGGCAGGTGTGCGCGGGGTCGTGCTGCACCTGGGCAGCAGCGGGGACCCACTGGCGGTAGTTGTGCTGTCCAAGCCAGCGGGTGCGGGCGGGGATGACGGCCTGGATCGCTTCCACCATGACCTCGGTGGGAGTGCCGCCCTCGGCGGCCCAGTCGATGCCGGGCAGCAGCGGCCGGAAGTCCTGGAACATCTTCGGATCCGACAGCCACAGCAGCACATCCCGCCGGGACAGGATCTCCGTCTGCAGGTTCAGGGCGGTCTCACCCTTGCCCGACCCGGTGCCGCCCGCGATGAGCACGTGGGTGCCGTTGCGGCCGGCGTCGGGGTCGCCGGGCAGCCACAGGAACATCGGGGAGCCGTCGTCGTAGCGGCCGATCACCAGCGGCTCGGCGATCGAGCCGCCCAGGTTCGACGGACCCTCCCAGTACGCGGCCTCAGCGAGCATGTCCTCAGGCACGATGACCAGCTCGCCGCGCCGGGAGGAGTCGGGGTCGGGCTGGTAGCGCACGGCGGAGGTGGGCAGGTCCAGCGCGGAGGCGATCCGGCCCAGGGCCTTGGACACGTCGTCGTTGGTCTGCTCACCGGCCTCCACCGCGAGCGGGGCGGTGACCCGGTTCGGCTCCACCCTGGCGTTGCCGATCTGCGCTCGCGCCAGGCCGACCTTCTCCAGCAGCCCCTTGTCTCTGCCCTCGGCGCTGGGAGCGTCGTTGCGGCGGAGGATCATGCGGATGTTCCAGGACAGCGCCAGCGCCGGGGCGCCCATCAGGTACAGGTCGGGCAGCGGGCCTGCGGTAGGCCCGGCGAGGCACGCGGCCGTGGTCCACGCGGACGCCGCGGCCACGGTGATGGCGGAGTGCAGGCGCCGCTGGGGAGTGGTGGCCTTTCCCATCCACCAGGTAGCGCCGGTGAGTCCGACGGAGGCGAGGGTCAGGCCGACCCCGGCCGCCGCGCTCTCGGCCCACTGGAGGCTGCCCAACCCGCCGACGATCCCGATACCGGCGGCGGCCACCCACGGCGGCAGGTGCGGCATCGCGCGCTGCAGCAGGTAGCCGCCCACCCCGCCAGTGGCCTGGCCGGGAAAGAGACCGGGGCCGGTGTAGTCGGTGGTCCGGCCGTTGTCGAGGAAGTCCGTGCGCCGCATGCGGCTGTTGCTGCTCCTTGTCATGGGTCGACCTCCTTACCGCTGGGTCCAGTTCATGACGGGCTGTTGCGGCTTGCGGGCGCGGTGACGGACGCGGTTGATCTCTTCCTCGAACTCCTGCTGGAACGTGGCGTAGCAGGCGGCGGCGTTCTTCGCGGCGCTGCGCAGGTCCTCGGCGGCGCGGTTCATCTTCCGGGCGACCTTCGCCGCACGGATCCGGGAGCCGAACGGCCGTCCCTCGGGGTCCGGCACGGCCGCGAGCACGCCCTTGAGGATCTCGGTTCCCATGGCGACCTCGATGGACAGGGTGACGGCCGCGGCTCGCAGGGTGTTGCAGTAGTTGCGCACCTGAGCCGGGGAGGTGAAGTCCGGGGCGGGGAGCAGGGCTTCGGCGTGCGGGCGGCGCCCGCTGGAGCCGCCCGTCTGCTTGGTGTTGTTCACGGTGACGTTGATCGGCGGGACGATCGAGCCGCCCAGGGCTCCGACGAACCCGCCGGCGGCGGCGCCGGCGTTGGCGAACTTGCCGGTCTTGGGGTCGTTCACGGGCCCGCGCGCACGACGCTGGCCGTTGGTGTTCTGCGCCATCAGACGATCTCTTCAGGTCAGCGGGAGGGGCGGATGATGAGCCAGGCGGTCTGCGCGGTGAGCCAGATGAGCAGCCACAGCAGCGCGAGCGGCCCTGCGAGCGGGCCGAACCCGGCGGCCAGTGCGAGCCACACCGCGGCGAGCGTGGCGAGGGCGGCCAGACCGATGCGCCAGGCGAGCGCGGTGCTGCGGGCCGGGCGGCGGCGCTGCATGACCAGCAGCCACCCCAGCGGGACCGCCGCTACGGGGGCGATGACGATGGAGGACCACCAGGCGATCACGTGCAACAGCCCGGCCACCAGGAACGCGAACACAGACAGGCCGGTCGGGGCGAGGGCCCGGCGGAACGTCCACAGGCCGCGGCCCACGAAACCGATGACTTCACGGGTCAGCGACGGGCGCTCGGGAACGACGATCACGAACGGGTCGGAGCGGCGGCCACGCTGGCGGGGGATGCGGACGGTGTGGGTGCCCGCGGCCGTCTTCACGGTGCGGGTACGGGTACGGCTGGACACAGCGAAACTCCCAGGGCATTCGAGGGATTTAGGCGGAGCGCTGTTCGTCGTCGGGGTAGGCGCAGGACACGCACATCCCGAGTGCGGCGGGGATGACGTATCCGGCGTCGTTGTGGCACTGCGGGCAGGTGCGGCGGGCGGCGTTGGCTTTGGCCAGGGCCGCCCAGCGGGCCGGGGTCATGGGCCGCACCGGTTGGGCCTGCTCGATGCGGTAGAGGTAGGCGACCAGCGGCCCCCGCCGGCGGCGGGGACGTTCGAGCTGGGCGGCCACGTCCTGACCACCGGGCCGAAGCCCGCGGGCGCGCAGCTGCCGACGGGTGGCCAACCCGTCCGGCGCCAGGTGCCAGGGGTAGACCGGGACGGCGGTCATCAGCGGCTTGCGATGGCCAGCTCAGCCCCGCCGTTGCCGGGGTCACGGTGCTCGGCGTAGCGGGCGGAGACCCACCGGACCGACCAGCCGCACAGTTCGGCGGCGGCCCGCACTGGCAACCCGGCCTCGAACGCGGCCCGCACCATCTGGCGGGCGCGCTCCTCGGGGAGCTTGTCCGCGGCCGGTCCGGCAGCCAGCAGCGCGGCGCGTTCACGCTCGGCCCGCTCCTCGCGCTCGGCCCGTTCACGGCGCTCACGCTCGGCCCGCTCTCGCCGGTCCTGCTCGCGGCGCTCGGCCTCAGCGCGCTCACGGCGTTCACGCTCCAGCCGGAGCCGTTCACGCTCGCGTTCAGCGCGTTCACGCTCCTCGCGCTCTGCCCGCTCGCGAGCCTGCGCCCGCTCCTGTTCCTCGCGCCGGGCCCGATCTTCCCGCTCGGCCTGCTCGCGGGCCAACTGGGCCTCATGTTCACGCTGTTCACGCGCCAGCATCGCGGCGTGCTCGCGCTCCTCACGGGCCCGCTGCGCGGCAGCCTCACGCCGCTCTGCAGCCGCCTTCTCGCGCGCCTCACGTTCGGCTCGCTGCTTGTCTTCCAGCGCGCTGACGGCGGCAGCGATCGCCCGCCGGTAGGCAAGCCCGGTCTCGGCGGTGACGATCAGCAGCAGCGGCGCGACCGCGTGCACAGCCACGCCCACCAGGTCTTTGGCCAGGGCGGAATCTGCGACGTTCAGGGCCAGGGTCATGCAGCCGGTCATCCAGCGCAGCGCCACCGGCCACCCTCCGCCGTGCCCGCCGAGACGGGCCAGCGCCGCGTCCAAGCGGACCACGATGACCACGGCGGCGTCGACCACGAGCGGCAGGATCGGCGCCGTCCAGTCCCACTCATCCGGCGTGTGTTCCGCTGCGAGCGGGGTGACGGTGAGGATCGAGTACAGCATCGCGCCCGCCACGATCAACCACGTACCGGCCGACAGCGCGCGCTCGGCTGAACGGATCTGAACGCCGTTCACGCGCCCACCTCCGCTCGTGAACGCACCCGGATCGCGGCGATCAGCAGCACCGGCGAGGACGGGTCGAAGGGGTTTCGCTGTCCTCGGTCCAATGCCACTCAGCGTCCGGCACCGGCTCGAAGCCGAGCACGCTGAGCGCGTGCACGCGGTCCGTGAGCGTCGGCACCGGCCCGCCGCGGTCGAAGGTGTACTCCGGCCACCGCGCGGTGGTGTTCATCAGCACCACGTACAGGTGCCACCGGCCCCGACGCGTCGGCATCTGCGCCGTGAACTCGCCGGCCATCACGCCACCACCCCCGGCACCGTGGCGCCGCGGTTGGTCAGCTCACGCCGCGCGGTCAGCACCCTGCGCCGGGCCCGCCGCAGCCGGCGCGTGTCCCACTCCGTCGCGGGCCGGTCCAGCAGGCTAATCTGCACGTCCAGCAACTCGACCTCCGCCACGATCAGCGGCGTCTCGCAGGCGATGGCGTCCAGCTCGGCAGCGGTCGGCTCGCGGTCGAACTCGTCAGCGGTAACAACCGCCTGAACAGCACCGATTTGCTTCATGGGTCGTGGTTCCTCTCAGGGTGATACGGCCCAGACAGCGGCCCCGGTGTTCCAGCACCGGGGCCGCGCGCCGTTGAAGTCGGAGGTTCCGGCTCCCCGCGCTCCCGTCCGTCGACCAGCCGCGTGAGGGCGGTCGACGGGCGGGAGAGGCAGCCGGCCGCAGCACTAGGCGCTGCGATGCCAGGAAGAGAGCGGACCGGGAAGTTCGACGGGCGACGCCGGCCGGTCCAGCACGGCGGCGCCCCACGGATTTCGTCGGTACACCGGGGTTCCTCTCAGCCGAGATCACTAGGGGTGAAGCACTGCAAGGGGGATCGCGTCCCCACTCTCCGGCCGTTGCTCGCGGTCACCGGGCCACCTCGCCAGTACGGGCCGAAGCCCTGTTCCACCTGGCCTTTAGCGGGATTGCAGCGTCCCCGCCTGTGCATGTGCGCAGCCCAAAGAAGGCCCCGCGGAGCGCTGCAGTCCTGGGACTGCGAGGCACTTGAGAAGACCATGGCTCACAGTCCCAGGACTGTCAACAGTCCTGGGACTGTGTTTCACTGGTCGAAGTCGACGGGAGGTTCTGATGGCACCGAAGTGGCGGGAGCTCGCGGACCGGATCGCAGAGAAGATCCGGTCTGGCGAATACGCGCCTGGTGAGCAGTTGCCGCAGATCAGGGACTTGGTGGAGGCCGGTGAGGGCTCCAAGTCCACTGTTCACGCGGCCTACAAGGCGCTGGAAGCCGAGGGGCTGGTGACGTCCTCCCGTGGCCACGGCACGGTCGTACGCGACCGGCCGCCGCTCAAGCGGCTCGGAATCGAGCGGTACGACAAGGCCAAGTGGAGGGACGGCGACGAAGTCGCCTTCATCGCGGACCGGGTGGCGTCCGGCCGCGCCTACCGGCGCAACGAACAGACGCAGACGGTCAGCAAGGTCCCTGCACCACCTGTGGTCGCGGCAGCGCACGGCTTGCCCGAGGGAGCCGACGTCTACGCTCGTGCGCGACTGGTCAAGGAAGGGGCGCAGCCCACTCACACTCTGACCAGTTACTACCGCCCGGAACACGTCGAGGGAACGCGCATCGTCGACCCGACTCCGGGCCCGGCCGGCAGGGGCGGCGGGTTCCGCGTGCTGTACGACGCGGGGTACGAGATCGACCACATGCGAGAGACGCTGTTCGCCCGAGTCCCCACCAATGACGAAGTCCAGCTCCTGCAGCTCGCCCCCGGTGAGTGGGTCGTAGAGCTGCACCGAACGACGTTCACGGCCGACGGCACGGTGGTCGAATTCGCGCTGGGTGTGCACGCAGCCACACGCTTCTCATGGACGTACGACTTCAAGGTGCCCGACTCGGCAGCGGAAGGCGGAGACAAGAAGTGATCTCGCAGCAGTCATGGGCGGATGCGCGACGACTCTGGGACTTCCAGCAGATGGGCCACGAGGTACGCCTGTGCTCGGTCGCCATCGGCCTAGGGAGCCATGATCTCGGGGTCGCCGACACTACGGCGGCCCTCTATCGCGACGGCATGGCTCCCCTGATCGTCTTCACGGGAGCGACCAGCCGAACCACCCGTGACCGGATGCCGCGCGGCGAAGCAGAGCACTACCGGGAGCGGGCCCTGGAACTCGGTGTGCCGGCGGACGCCATCCTTGTCGAACCGAACGCCCGGAACACCGGTGAGAACATCACGTTCTCGCGTGCGCTGCTTGCTGACCAGGGCGTTGAAGTGTCGTCTGTCCTGCTCGTCTGCAAGCCGTACGAAGAGAGGCGAGCGTACGCAACGGCGCGGAAGCTGTGGCCCGAGGTGGAGTGGATCTGCGCTTCAGCGCCGATGAGCTTCGCGGAGTACATCACCACAATCGGCGACGAGCGCCTGGTCATCGACATGTTGGTCGGAGCGCAGCAGCGGCTCATGATCTACCCGGACGAGGGGTTCATGATTCGCCAGGAGATCCCTGCGGACGTTGAGACGGCGTATCGCCGTCTCGTTGCTGACGGCTTCACGAGCCGTCTCGTCCCGACGACCGCGGCACGCGACTAAAAGACCTCGTGGCCGCCCCGCAGTCAGGAGCCAGCGTGCCGTCCCTACAAGGGCCGGAGGGCCCAGATCGGTGACAGCGAAGCCGGATGCTCCCATAGCGCGGTGAAAGTCTCTTTACTTCATCAAGCCTCGGCTGCGCTACGGGCACCGCTCCTGCCTTCGGCCCGTTCCGCCCGCACTGCGCCGACGCGCGCACACGAATGGGAAGAGGCCGGGCTATGGGTGGCCGGCACCGCACGATCGAGGCTGCGGTCAGAGCCAGTGCCTCCGGCGGGGATGGGCCGACACCGGGATGGAGGGGGCGCCGTTGCCGGGCGCGGGCACGTTGTGGCGTGCGCGGGGAGCTCCCATCCCGTCCACCGCCGCCCCAGGCAGAGCCGAGCAGACGCGGCCCAGGGCGTCCACGTCGTTCGTACAGTGGCGCGCGCCACCTGGACGCCCTGAAGCTACCGACTGCGCACCATCACGGTCTTCGTGAAGCGGCGGTCCACCCGGTACTGAAGCGGACCGCCGTCGGCGCTTAGAACTGACTCACCCAAAGGCACCCCAGACGCTACGCTCACTGACAAACACACCGTGATGACGATCAGCGCTCGCGCTAGCTAGGGGGATGAAGTGCACACGCTCACGGGAAAGCGAGTGGCCAAGTTTGCACGAGACTTTGGCTTCGAGGGGGGCGAGGCAAAGCAGTTCGAGCTGTACGTCGCAGCCAACTACCTCTTCCCTTATGTACGGGACGATGTCGAGCAGATTGAGCGCACTGTTCTCGGCGGCGGGACCGACGAGGGCATCGACATCGCTGCCGTCGTAGTCAATGGACAGATCGTCTTCGAACCCTCAGAAATCGACGACCTTATCTCAGACCAGGCGTCTAATTCAGCGAGGGTATTCTTCATCCAGGCAAAGACAAGCGAGTCTTACGACTCTAAGCTCATCGCGAAGTTCCTCCATGGCGTCGAGGCCGTGACAAAGTACGCGATCAAGGCCAAGAGCGTCAAGCTTCCTCCGGCCCTGGTCGACCTGGCTGCTTTGATCGATCGGATCGCAGAGAGCGGCGACAAATTTCAAGACACGCGAATCCCGTGCGAGCTATTCTACGTCACCACCAGCGGCAATGACGGGAAGAGCGCGCAGCAAGAACTTCAGGTCACAGAAGCGATCGAACGCATTCGATCTCTCGGCATTTATTCAGAACCTTTGCACCTCAACACTCATGGCCACGATGCACTAGCTGCAAAGCTGAAAGAGCGTCACGGGCCACAGAATATTCAATTCAACTTTGAGAAGCGGCAGACCATCCCTGCGACTGAGCGGGTGAGTGAGGCTTACATTGGGCTCTTGTCCGGCACGGCGGTGATGAAATTGCTGACGGATGAAACTGGCTCCGTACGACCAGGAATCTTCGACGACAACGTGCGTCTCGATCTCGGTAGTCACAACCCAGTGAATACTCGGATCACGAGAACCCTTCAGAGCGACGACCGCGAGCACTTCCCCTTCCTTAACAATGGACTCACAATCATTGCGACATCTCTCCGGGGGTCGGGGGACAGGTTCTTCATCTCCGGGTATCAGATCGTAAATGGCGGGCAGACGAGTCACCAGCTCGTTAGGTGGGCAGCAAGCGAAGCCGTCAAGGCCAATCCGACCCTCCTCTCTAACCTCTGGATCCCGGTGAAGATCGTCAGCTCAGGTGACGCTGGGGTGCGAACGAGCGTGGCGATCGCCACTAACCTGCAAACCCCCATCGGCTCAACTGACATTCAGGCAAGTTCCCAGATGGCGAAAGACGTGGAAGAGTATTTCAACCAGTCGGGCGTAAATGGCCTACGTTATCTGCGGCAGAACCAGCATGCGTCTCTTGATTTCCCGCGGACTCGCGTTGTCACGACTCCTGAACTCAACCGAGCGGTCGCTGCAACACTGTTCGGTGATTCTTACCGAGCGATCGGTGCTCCGAAGGAGCTAGAAGCTGAGGGTTCGTTTGTTTGGGGTGAATACTCCGTTGAGGCTTACTACTACGCGGCCTGGATCTTGTATCGAGTAGACAGGTTCTTCGCCCGAACACCCGACTCGGCCACTCTCAAGGCCGCGAAATATCACATCGCGATGATGGTGTCCGCACTGATCACGCCGGAACTTGTGCCTATCTTCGAAACCTCTGAGGTAGAGACAGCAAAACGGCAGCTGAGGGGCGCTAAGAAGCTGAGGTTCAAGATTTCCGAATCGGAGAAGATTGAAGCAGCAATTACTGCTGCAGTCAAGCTTGCCGCCGAGCAGTTTGAGTCTGTCTTGAACGAGGGCAGGAGTTTGCGCAAGGACGATGTGCGGAGCCGCCGTAACCAGGAGGCTCTGCTGCAAAAGGCCAAGGAGTCGAGCGCCAGCCTCTGATGCTCGGCTTTCGATACATCAGCCGAAAGTAGTCAGACGATGAAGGCCGGGGATCGACCCTCATAAAAAATCCGCGGCCTTCAGGTCTCTGTTCTATAGATCTTCAACGGCTGAGGTTACGGCGGTTGGAGGTCGAGTCCGGTTTTGTCGAGGAGACGGTTGATGCGGCCGGGGCGGTATTGCATCCGTTTGAGCCGGGTCTTCACCGGGGCCGTGAGTTCGTCGAGGCTGACCCTGAGAGACGAGCGCTGAGTCCCGTTGGCATCCATGGCTGATATCAACAGCAACGGACGCCGACACCACTGCGCGCCCTGGCACGACCGACGCGGCCAGTCAGATCCGCAACTGAGCCGATCAACGATCGAACTCCTGAAGCGGTGTTCAACGGTCTGCCCCGCTTCAAAGCCGGGCCGTCTGTGGGCCGTCGAAGGGCGGCCCAGGGCGACCAACGACGACCACCAACGGCCCCTCTGCAGAGAGCCGGCGCTGCACCGACGCCGCTCGCGCGAGGTCGCTCCCGCCCCCCACCACTTCCTGCGCAACAAGCGGCAGGAGTGGGAGGAGTACCGCAGCGAGGTCACCGCGTTCGAGCTGCGGAAGAACCTGCCGGTTCTTTAGCGCCTGGTCGCCGTGGGGCGCGGGTTCGCCGGCGGGTGCGGCCCGCTGGCGAGTTGCTCGCGCCCTCGTGCCCCCGCCCCCTGGGGTCGGCTACCGACCCGCGAGCTTCGTCAGGACCTCGTGCAGGGGCTCCGTGGCCCGGCGCCGGTACTCCTGGATCGACCAGCCGTTGCCGTCGGGGTCCGTGAAGTACATGAACGTGGCGCCGTCGTCGGGGGAGTACTGGACCGGCTCCGAGACGTCCAGGCCGCGTTCCACCAGCTCCGCACGCGCCGCCTTGATGTCGGCGACGCAGAGCTGGAGGCCCTGGTAGGAGCCGGGCGCGGGCTTGGTCTCACCCTTGGTCATGTCCCAGATGCTGTCGCCGAGGGCGATCGAGCAGCCGGAGCCCGGAGGCGTCAGCTGGACGATCCGCATGCCCGGCATGACCTCGGTGTCGATGTCGACGTGGAAGCCGACCTTGTCCCGGTAGAAGTCGCGGGCCCGGTCGATGTCGCTCACGGGCAGCGGGATCACTTCGAGCGTGAACTCCATTGCTGTTCCTCCAAGGGGAATCGCCAACGGGTCTGGCTGAACGGTTCACCCTTACCGAAGCCGAAAACCGTGCGCGGCGCCACCGAGTAGACGGCGGCGTGTCCCGCGCCGTGCCGGAAATACCCCTCCCGCACCTCGAAGTGCCAGAAGCTGCCGTACTTCGCCTCCCACCCCGCGGCCAGTTCGCGCAGCCGGGCGTCGTCGGTGATCCGCACCGCCTCGCCCTCGACCACCAGGTCGTAGCCCCGGTTCCAGGTGTTCGTGCCGGTCGTCAGCACGACGTTCGGGTTCTCGGCGAGGTTCCGCGCCTTGCGCTCCTCAGGCCCCGTGCAGAAGTGCAGCGCGCCCCGCGACCAGACCGCCGGCAGCGGGGTCACATGCGGGCGCCCGTCCGGCCGTACCGTCGAGATCCAGAACAGCTCGGCCTCGGCCAGCATCTTCTCGGCCTCGGCCCAGTCGGTCGCCGTGGCCGTCTCGTCGCTGTAGCGCGCGTCCAGCCGGGTCCGCGGTTGCTTGTCGGTCATCGGACGTCCTCCAGACATGTGCTTCACAGTGCAGACCGCGCGGGCCGTCGTAACTCATCGGCGCCACTCCCAGGCACTCCGGCTAGGCTCGACCGCGTACGACCTTGATCGGGTGCGTACGACCCTGATCGGACGGGAGGCCGACCATGACGGCGCCGGGGCGCAGGAGCAGTACCTTCACGCGGCTGCTGCGGCACGGATTCACCGACCCGTCGGCCGCCGAGCGGCTCCTGGAGAGCCCCGAACTCGCGCCGATCAGGAACGACCCGGTGCTGCTGGAAGCCCTGGGCGCCACCGCCGACCCCGACCTCGCCCTGCACGGTCTCGTACGGCTCCTCGAAGCACAGCCCGACTCCGGCGCCCAGCGGCGACTGCTCGACACGGTCATAGCGGCCAAGCCCCTGCGCGACCGCCTGCTCGGCGTCCTCGGCGCCTCCGCGGCCCTGGCCGACCACCTCTCCCGGCACCCGAGCGACTGGCAGGCGCTGGTCATGTACGAGCCGCGGGACCTGCACCCCGAGGTGGAGGAGTTCGAGCACGGACTCGCCGAGGCCACCGACCCCGTGTCGCTGCGCGTCGCCTACCGGCGCTGCCTGCTGTCCATCGCCGCGCGTGACGTCTGCGGCACCACCGACGTCGCCCAGACGGCCGCCGAGCTCGCCGACCTCGCCACCGCGACCCTGCGCGCGGCGCTCGCCCTCGCCCGCGCGGCCGCCCCGGAGGACGCCGCGCTGTGCCGGCTCGCGGTGATCGCGATGGGCAAGTGCGGCGGCCACGAGCTGAACTACGTCTCCGACGTCGACGTCATCTTCGTCGGCGAGGCCGTGGACGGCGCCGACGAGGGCAAGGCGCTCAGGTCGGCCACCAAGCTCGCCTCGCACATGATGCGGATCTGCTCCGAGACGACCGTCGAGGGGTCCATCTGGCCCGTGGACGCCAATCTGCGGCCCGAGGGCAGGAACGGCCCCCTCGTGCGCTCTCTCAGCAGCCACCTCGCCTACTACCAGCGCTGGGCCAAGACCTGGGAGTTCCAGGCCCTGCTCAAGGCCCGCCCGGTGGCCGGCGACATCGAGCTGGGCGAGGACTACATCGCCGCGCTGGAGCCCCTGGTCTGGAAGGCGGCCGAGCGGGAGAACTTCGTCTCCGACGTGCAGAAGATGCGCCGCCGGGTGGTGGAGAACATCCCCGTGGCCGAGCTGGACCGGCAGCTGAAGCTGGGTCCGGGCGGTCTGCGGGACGTCGAGTTCGCCGTGCAGCTCCTCCAGTTGGTGCACGGCCGCGACGACGCCTCGCTGCGCAGCGGCACCACCCTGGACGCGCTCCAGGCCCTCGCCGCCGGCGGCTACGTGGGCCGGGCCGACGCCGCCCAACTGGACGCCGCCTACCGCTTCCTGCGCTCCATGGAGCACCGCATCCAGCTCTACCGGCTGCGGCGCACGCACCTCGTGCCCGAGGACGACGCCGACCTGCGCCGCATCGGCCGCTCCCTGGGCCTGCGCGCCGACCCGGTGGCCGAGCTGAACCGCGAGTGGAAACGGCACGCGAGCGTCGTACGGCGGCTGCACGAGAAGCTGTTCTACCGCCCGCTGCTCGACGCCGTCGCCCAACTCTCCCCGGGTGAGGCCCGGTTGAGCGCCGGGGCGGCGCGCGAGCGACTGGTCGCGCTCGGGTACGCCGACCCGGCCTCCGCCCTGCGCCATCTGGAGGCGCTGGCCTCCGGCGTCACCCGCAAGGCGGCGATCCAACGCACCCTGCTGCCCGTCCTGTTGGGCTGGTTCGCGGACTCCGCGGACCCGGACGCGGGCCTGCTGAACTTCCGCAAGGTCTCCGACGCGCTCGGTAAGACCCCTTGGTATCTGCGGCTGTTGCGCGACGAGGGGGCTGCCGCCGAGAACCTCGCTCGTGTTCTGTCGGCCGGGCGTCTTGCCCCGGATCTGTTGATGCGGGCACCGGAGGCGGTGGCGCTGCTCGGGGACGGCGACGGCGGCACGGGGCTGGAGCCGCGCTCGCGTGGGCATCTGGAGCAGGAGATCCTCGCCGCGGTGGGGCGCGCGGACGGAGCCGTGCAGGCGGTGACGGCGGCGCGTGGTGTGCGGCGACGGGAGCTTTTCCGTACGGCCGCCGCCGACATCGTCGACTCCTACGGCACCGAGACGAAGCCCGCCGAGGCCGACCAGGGCGCCCTGGTGGACCGGGTCGGCGCGGCGGTGTCGGACCTGACGGCGGCGACCCTGGCGGGCACGCTGCGTGCGGTGGTGCGGGAGGGCTGGGGCGACACCTTGCCCGCCCGGTTCGCGATCATCGGCATGGGCCGCTTCGGCGGGCACGAGCTGGGCTACGGCAGTGACGCGGACGTCGTGTTCGTGCACGAGCCGCGGGACGGCGTCGACGAGCACGAGGCCGCCGCGGCCGCCAACCGCGTGGTCTCCGAGATGCGCCGGCTGCTGCAGATCCCGAGTTCGGACCCGCCCCTGCTGATCGACGCCGACCTGCGCCCGGAGGGCAAGTCGGGGCCGCTGGTCCGCACGCTGAACTCCTACGCGGCCTACTACCGGCGCTGGTCCCTGGTCTGGGAGTCGCAGGCGCTGCTGCGGGCCGAACCGGTCGCGGGGGACGAGGAGCTGGGGCGCCGCTTCATGGAGCTGATCGATCCCCTGCGCTATCCCGCCGACGGTCTCGGTGAGGACGCCGTTCGCGAGATCCGCCGGTTGAAGGCACGCATGGAGTCCGAGCGGCTGCCGCGTGGTTCCGACCCCAAGCTGCACACCAAGCTGGGGCCCGGCGGTCTCTCCGACGTCGAGTGGACGGTTCAGCTCCTTCAGCTCCGGCACGGCTGGGCCGAGCCGTCGCTGCGTACGACCCGTACGCGCGAGGCCCTCGCCGCCGCCTGTGCGGCCGGGCTGCTCCCGGCCGAGGAGACGGCGATCCTGGACGAGGCGTGGGTGCTGGCCACGCGGGTGCGCAACGCGGTGATGCTCGTGCGGGGGCGGGCCGGTGACACGTTTCCGTCGGACAGCCGTGAGCTGGCGGCGGTGGGGCGCTACCTGGGGTACGAGCCCGGTCACGTGGGGGACATGCTCGACGCGTATCGGCGGACCACGCGGCGGGCCCGGGGTGTGGTGGAGGAGCTGTTCTACGGGGGGTGACGGGGCGGGTGGCGGGGGTGCCTGTCGGTGCCTGCGCGGCCCGTGCCGGTGGTGGTGGCGCGCGTAGCACCTACGGCCGGCGGGTGAGTCGGGGCCGTGCCGGGGGGTGTGCGTCCTCGGTCGGGCGGTTGCCGTCGGGCACGAGGCGCTGTTCGCCGACGCCCGCCGCCGCGGGCGCAAGCCCCCCGGCACGGCCCCTGCTCGCCGTGGTCGGGTGCGGGTGGGTGCGTGGGTGCGGCACTCGCCTCGGCAGCGTGTGCGGGAGCGCTCCGTACCAGAGGCGTGCCAGCGTGTAGCCGAACGCCAGGCAGGCCAAACCCCCTACGGCGTCCAGCCAGAAGTGGTTGGCCGTCGCGACGATCACCACCAGGGTGGCCGCCGGGTAGAGCAGGCCCAGGACCCGGGCCCAGGGGAGCCTCGCGAGGGCGAAGATCGTCAGGCCGGACCATACGGACCAGCCGATGTGCATGGACGGCATCGCGGCGTACTGGTTCGACATGTTCTTCAGGTCGCCGGACGCCATGGAGCCCCAGGTGTCGTGGATCATGACCGTGTCGATGAAGCCGCCGTCGGTCATCAGCCGTGGGGGAGCGAGCGGGTACAGGTAGTAACCGATCAGCGCCACGCCGGTCGTGGCGAAGAGGACGAGGCGGGTCGCCGCGTAACGGCCGGGGTGGCTGCGGTACAGCCAGACCAGGACGCCCAGGGTGACGATGAAGTGCAGCGTCGCGTAGTAGTAGTTCATGCCGACGATGAGCCAAGTCACCGAGTTCACGGCGTGGTTGACCGTCTGCTCGACGGCGATGCCCAGGTGGTGTTCCAGGTTCCAGAGCCAGTCGGCGTTGCGCAGTGCCTCGGCCCGCTGTTCCGGTACCGCGTTGCGAATCAGTGAGTACGTCCAGTAACTCACCGCGATCAGCAGGATCTCGAACCAGAGGCGGGGACGACGCGGGGTGCGCAACCGGCGCAGGAGCCCCCGCCCCGTCTCCTCCGCGACGGGGGGCGGAACGGCCGCTTCCAGACCTTCCAGTGTCGTCACGGTCCTGTCACCCATGGGCACAGAGTCTGCCAGAAAAGACTTCCCCGACCGATCATCCTCCGGTTGGGTTCAGCGCGCACGTTCTACGGTCGGCGGACCGTCCCGTCCTCCTGCCGACGAAGGGGCGGACAGGGGAATTCTCCGCCTCGGGGAGGACTTGGCGGACTCAGGGGTGATGTCGGTTGCCGGGCGCCGAAGCCGTCGAACCGCGCACCACCAGCTCGGGCATGAACACGAACTCGCTGTGGGGGGCCGGAGTCCCGCCGATCTCCTCCAGGAGCGTGCGTACCGCGGCCTGCCCCATCGCCGGGACCGGCTTGCGGACCGTCGTCAGGGGTGGGTCGGTGAAGGCGATCAGCGGGGAGTCGTCGAAGCCGACGACCGAGACGTCCTTCGGGACCTCCAGACCGTGCTGACGGGCCGCTCGTATCGCGCCCAGCGCCATCATGTCGCTGGCGCAGACCACCGCCGTGCAGTCGCGGCCGATGAGCGCCGTGGCGGCGGCCTGGCCGCCCTCCAGGGTGTACAGGGAGTGCTGGATCAGCTCGGTCTCTATGACGTCCGCCGGCAGGCTCAGCTGGTCCTGCATCGTGCGGACGAAGCCCTCGATCTTGCGCTGCACCGGGACGAACCGCTTGGGGCCCAGGGCGAGACCGATGCGGGTGTGGCCGAGGGAGACCAGATGCGTGACCGCCAGGGTCATCGCCGCGCGGTCGTCGGGGGAGATGAAGGGGGCCTGGACCTTGGGGGAGAAGCCGTCGACCAGGACGAAGGGGACACCCTGGGCGCGCAGCCGCTCGTAGCGCTGCATGTCCGCGGTGGTGTCCGCGTGCAGCCCGGAGACGTAGATGATGCCGGCCACACCGCGGTCGACGAGCATCTCCGTCAGCTCGTCCTCCGTCGAGCCGCCCGGGGTCTGGGTGGCCAGCACCGGCGTGTAGCCCTGGCGCGTCAGGGCCTGGCCGATGACCTGGGCCAGCGCCGGGAATATCGGGTTCTCCAGCTCCGGCGTGATCAGGCCCACCAGGCCCTCGCTGCGCTGCCGCAACCGCACCGGGCGCTCGTAGCCGAGCACGTCGAGTGCGGCCAGCACGGACTGGCGAGTGGTGGCGGCGACGCCCGGCTTCCCGTTGAGGACGCGGCTGACGGTCGCTTCGCTCACCCCCGCCTGAGCAGCGATGTCGGCAAGCCGTGTGGTCACGCCACTGGACTGTACCGGCCGTGTGTCGCCGTGCACACCAAGGGGACGCCGTGGGCGACCTGTTGACCGGCCTGGCCCGGGCTGCTGCGTCATCGCGCTCCCTCGTGAAAGTGATGGCAAGAGCTTGCAGAGTCTTGCACAACTGCCCGATGTGCCGCTCCACCCTTGAAAAGAAGCGTCTCACGACGGTCGCCAAGAGGTCACGCCCGGATAACTTCGGAGATCTCTTGCATTTTTTTGCTGCAAGGACTTTCGGCGGGGATTGCATCGCTGTTACGTTCACGACGCCCGGCGGCGGCAACGGCGCGGTCGGCACGACAGCAGGGCAGGCAGACGGGGCCGCCCCTGCACCACACGGGCTTTCACCCTCAAGGAGATCTCATGCGGCGTGGCATAGCGGCCACCGCGCTGGTGGCGTCCCTCGCCCTCGCGGCGACGGCCTGCGGCGGAAGTGACAGCGGCGACAGTGCCGACGGGCCGGTCACCCTCACCTGGTGGGACACCTCCAACGCCACCAACGAGGCACCGACGTACCAGGCCCTCGTCAAGGAGTTCGAGGCCGCCAACAAGGACATCAAGGTCAAGTACGTCAACGTCCCGTTCGACCAGGCGCAGAACAAGTTCGACACGGCCGCCGGCTCCAAGGGCGCCCCGGACATCCTGCGCTCCGAGGTCGGGTGGACGCCCGCCTTCGCCAAGAAAAGCTACTTCCTGCCGCTGGACGGCACCGAGGCCCTCGCCGAGCAGGACAAGTTCAAGCCCAACCTGATCGAGCAGGCCACGTACGAGGGCAAGGTCTACGGCGTTCCGTTCACCACGGACACCCTCGCCCTGGTCTACAACAAGGAGCTGTTCGAGAAGGCCGGCGTCGAGGCGCCCAAGACCTGGGACGACCTGAAGAAGGCCGCCGCCACGATCAAGGACAAGACCGGCGTCGACGGCTACTGGGGCTCCACCCAGGCCTACTACGCCCAGCCGTTCCTCTACGGCGAGGGCACCGACACCGTCGACGTCGAGGGCAAGAAGATCACCGTCGCCGGCGCCGAGGCCAAGAAGGGCTACCAGACCTGGCAGAGCCTCTTCGACGGCAAGGGCCTGCACAAGGCCGACACCACCGCCGACGCCTACGCCCACATCCAGGAGGCGTTCGTCAACGGCAAGGTCGCCGCGATCATGCAGGGCCCGTGGGAGATCACCAACTTCTACAAGGGCTCGGCGTTCAAGAACAAGAACAACCTCGGCATCGCCACCGTCCCGGCCGGCTCCTCCGGCAAGGCGGGCGCCCCGACCGGCGGCCACAACCTCTCCGTGTACGCCGGCTCCGACGAGGCGCACCAGAAGGCGGCCCTGAAGTTCGTGAAGTTCATGACCTCGGCGAAGGCCCAGGAGACCATCGCCCTGAAGAACTCCACGCTGCCCACCCGTGACGACGCCTACACCGCCGCGGTCAAGGCCGACCCGGGCATCGCCGGCTACCAGACGGTCCTGTCCTCCGCCCAGCCGCGACCGGCCCTGCCCGAGTACAGCTCCCTGTGGGGGCCGCTGGACACCGAGCTGCTGAAGATCGCCGGCGGCAAGGTGTCCCTGGACAAGGGGCTGAGCACCGCCGAGACCGCCATCGCCAAGCTGGTGCCGGACTTCAGCAAGTGACCCCGAGTGGCCGTCGGGTCCGCCTGGACATGGGGGGACGGACCCGGCGGCCATCGGCCTGTGTGCCGTACACCCCTGATCTGCTGATCTTCGAGAAGGTTGTCGAACCATGACAGTCGCCATCGACCGCGCGACCGGCAAGCGCCGCGGTGACCGCGCGCCGCGCCCCGGGCTGGGCCGGCGCCTGAAGCACGGCTACCAGAAGCACTGGTACGCCTACGCGATGATCGCCCCGGTGGTGGTCGTCCTCGGCGTCCTCGTGCTGTACCCCCTGGCGTACGGCTTCTACCTCACCCTCACCGACGCCACCAGCCTCAACAGCGCCCGCACCATCGGCGTCAACGAGATCGAGGCCACCTACAAGTTCATCGGCTTCGACAACTACGCCGACATCCTGTGGGGCGAGACGGCGTACGACCGCTTCTGGTCGCACTTCGTCTGGACGATCTTCTGGACGGCGGCCTGCGTCACCCTGCACTACACCATCGGCCTCGGCCTCGCCCTGCTGCTCAACCAGAAGCTGCGCGGCCGCACCCTGTACCGGCTGATCCTGATCCTGCCGTGGGCCGTGCCGACCTTCGTCACCGTCTTCGGCTGGCGGTTCATGCTCGCCGACGGCGGCATCATCAACTCGTTCCTGGAGACGCTCCACCTGCCGACGCCGCTGTGGCTGGAGGACACCTTCTGGCAGCGGTTCGCCGCGATCATGGTGAACACCTGGTGCGGTGTGCCGTTCATGATGCTGTCCCTGCTCGGCGGACTGCAGTCCATCGACTCCTCGCTGTACGAGGCCGCCGAGATGGACGGCGCGAGCAGATGGCAGCAGTTCCGGTACGTCACCCTGCCGGGCCTGAGGTCCGTCAGCTCCACCGTCGTCCTGCTCGGCGTCATCTGGACCTTCAACCAGTTCGCCATCATCTTCCTGCTGTTCGGCGACACCGCCCCCGACGCGCAGATCCTCGTCACCTGGGCCTACTACCTCGGCTTCGGACAGCAGCCGCGCGACTTCGCGCAGTCGGCCGCCTACGGCATCCTGCTGCTGGCCATCCTGATCGTCTTCACCTCCTTCTACCGCCGCTGGCTGAACCGCAACGACCAGCAGCTCGCGATCTGAGGCAGGAGTCCCCATGAGTACGACCACTGTTGAGACCCCGGTGAACAAGCAGGACTCCGTGACCACCGCAGGCCCGCGCAAGGTGCGCCGCGGCGAGAACAGCCTCGGTACGTCCCTCGTCTCCCACGGCATCCTGATCATGGCGAGCCTGATCGCGCTGTTCCCCGTCGCCTGGCTGGTCTTCCTGTCCCTCGGACCGGACAAGGACGACTATCTCCACCCCGGCGGCATCTGGGGGAAGATGACGCTGGACAACTACACCTTCGTCCTGACGGAGACCAAGTTCTTCGACTGGCTGACGAGCACACTGATCGTCACGCTGGGCACCACGGTCATCGGCGTCATCATCTCCGCCACCACCGGCTACGCGGTCTCGCGGATGCGCTTTCCGGGCTACAAGAAGTTCATGTGGGTGCTGCTTGTGACCCAGATGTTCCCGGTGGCCGTCCTGATGGTGCCGATGTACCAGATCCTGTCCGAGCTCCAGCTCATCGACAACTACCTTGGTCTCATCCTCGTCTACTGCTCGACGACCGTGCCGTACTGCGCCTGGCTGATGAAGGGATACTTCGACACGATCCCGTTCGAGATCGACGAGGCGGGACGCGTCGACGGGCTGACCCCCTTCGGCACGTTCGCGCGACTGATCCTGCCGCTCGCCAAACCGGGTCTGGCGGTCGCCGCGTTCTACAGCTTCCTCACGGCCTTCGGTGAGGTCGCGTTCGCGTCGACGTTCATGCTGTCCGACACGAAGTACACCTTCGCGGTCGGTCTGCAGACCTTCGTCAGCGAGCACGACGCGCAGCGCAACCTCATGGCCGCGACCGCGGTGCTGATCGCCATACCCGTCTCCGCGTTCTTCTACTTCGTGCAGAAGAACCTGGTGACCGGACTCACGGCGGGCGGCACCAAGGGCTGAGCCAAGGCTCATCTCGACTCCCGTGCGCCTGGTCGCGCGGGTGGCGGCCGCGGTGTCCATCCGACCCCGCTGTCACCGCGGCCGCCTCATCATCCCCGCTCGCCGGAGACGCACCCCCATGACCTCGACCTCACATCCGTTACGCACCAAGGACACCATGAGCCAGCACCCCACCGCCCGGGCCGAAACCTCCGCCGTCGCCACCGTCGCCAAGCGCCGTGACTGGTGGCGGGACGCGGTGATCTACCAGGTCTATCCGCGCAGCTTCGCCGACAGCAACGGCGACGGCATGGGCGACCTGGAAGGCGTACGCTCCCGCCTGCCGTACCTGCGCGACCTCGGCGTGGACGCCGTGTGGCTCAGCCCCTTCTACGCCTCCCCGCAGGCCGACGCCGGCTACGACGTCGCCGACTACCGGGCCGTCGACCCGATGTTCGGCAACCTGCTCGACGCGGACGCGCTGATCCGCGACGCCCACGAGCTGGGCCTGCGGATCATCGTCGACCTGGTCCCGAACCACTCCTCCGACCAGCACGAGTGGTTCAAGCGGGCGGTCGCCGACGGCCCCGGCTCCCCGCTCCGGGAGCGCTACCACTTCCGCCCGGGCAAGGGCGCGAACGGCGAACTCCCGCCCAACGACTGGGAGTCCATCTTCGGCGGTCCGGCGTGGACGCGGGTGACCGAGCCCGACGGCACTCCCGGCGAGTGGTACCTCCACCTCTTCGCCCCCGAGCAGCCCGACTTCAACTGGGAACACCCGGCGGTCGGCGACGAGTTCCGCTCCATCCTGCGCTTCTGGCTCGACATCGGCGTCGACGGTTTCCGCATCGACGTGGCCCACGGCCTGGTGAAGGCGGACGGCCTGCCCGACCTCGGTTCCCACGAGCAGCTCAAACTGCTGGGCAACGATGTCATGCCGTTCTTCGACCAGGACGGCGTGCACGCGATCTACCGGCAGTGGCGCACGATCCTCGACGAGTACGCCGAGAAGAAGGGGCCCGAAGGGCCTTCGTCGGAAGGGCGGTGGTGGGAGACGGGCGGGCGGATCTTCGTCGCGGAGGCGTGGACCCCGACCGTCGAGCGCACGGCGAACTACGTCCGCCCGGACGAACTCCACCAGGCGTTCAACTTCCAGTACCTGTCGACCGATTGGGACGCGGCCGAGCTCCGCGAGGTCGTCGACCGCACCCTCGATGCGATGCGCCCGGTCGGCGCCCCCGCCACCTGGGTGCTGTCCAACCACGACGTCACCCGGCACGCCACCCGCTTCGCCAACCCGCCCGGCCTCGGCACGCAGATCCGCACCGCGGGCGACCGCGAACTGGGCCTGCGCCGCGCCCGCGCCGCCACGCTCCTGATGCTCGCGCTGCCGGGGTCGGCGTACGTCTACCAGGGCGAGGAGCTGGGGCTCCCGGACGTCGTCGACCTCCCCGACGAGGTGCGCCAGGACCCGGCGTACTTCCGCGGCGCCGGTCAGGACGGCTTCCGCGACGGCTGCCGGGTGCCGATCCCGTGGACGCGCACGGGATCGTCGTACGGCTTCGGCACGGGCGGCAGCTGGCTGCCGCAGCCGGAGGGCTGGGGGGAGCTGAGCGTCGAGGCTCAGAGCGGCGCCGCGGACTCCACCCTGGAGCTCTACCGCGCCGCTCTCGCCGCCCGCCGCGAACACCCCGACCTCGGCGCCGGTGACTCGGTGCAGTGGCTTCGCGCCCCGGAGGGCGTCCTGGCCTTCCGCCGCGGCGAGTTCGTCTGCGTCGTGAACACGAGCGGCGAGTCCGTGACGCTGCCGGCGTACGGCCGCGTGCTGCTCACCAGCGGCGAGATCACCGAGGCGGACGGCGAGGCGAAGGTCCCGTCGGACACCACGGTGTGGTGGACGACGGCCTGACGGACCGAAGCAACGGCCCGGCCCACCGTTCCGCGGTGAGCCGGGCCGCTTGCGTTCACCCGGAGGGGAGGGGAAGCAGCGGGTCCGGGTTTCAACGACGGGTGAGCGTGAGGGAGTTCGTGAGGGAGTTCGTGAGGGGGTTGAGGAGGGCACGTCAAGGTTGCGGATGAAAGTACTTGCTATGACTTTCAACTCTCTTGCTGTAAACCTTTCGTGGCGATACGGTCGCGCCGGCGCCCGGCAAAGACGCCTGGCCGTCATCGCAAGGAGTTACGCCTGTGATATCGAGATGGTCCGTGACCGCGACCGTGCTCGCCGCCACGGCGGCAGCCGTCATCGCCCCCGCCACTCCCGCGTCCGCCTCCCCGCCCGGCGGCAAGGACGTCACCGCCGTCCTGTTCGAGTGGAACTTCGCCTCGGTCGCCAAGGAGTGCACCCGCACCCTCGGCCCCGCCGGCTACGGCTACGTCCAGGTCTCCCCGCCCGCCGAGCACATCCAGGGCTCGCAGTGGTGGACCTCGTACCAGCCGGTGAGCTACAAGATCGCCGGGCGCCTCGGTGACCGCGCGGCCTTCCGGAACATGGTCGACACCTGCCACGCGGCCGGTGTGAAGGTCGTCGTCGACACCGTCATCAACCACATGTCGGCGGGCGGCGGCACCGGGACCGGCGGCTCGTCGTACAGCAAGTACACCTACCCGGGCCTGTACTCGTCGTTCGACTTCGACGACTGCACGAGCCAGATCTCCAACTACCAGGACCGCTGGCACGTCCAGCACTGCGAACTGGTGGGCCTCGCCGACCTGGACACGGGTGAGGGCTACGTCCGCGGCGCCATCGCCGGCTACATGAACGACCTGCTCTCGCTCGGCGTCGACGGCTTCCGCATCGACGCGGCCAAGCACATGGACGCCGCCGACCTCGCGAACATCAAGTCCCGCCTGGGCAACCCGTCCGTGTACTGGAAGCAGGAGGTCATCTACGGCGGCGGAGAGGCCGTCCAGCCCACCGAGTACACGGGCAACGGCGATGTCCAGGAGTTCCGCTACGCCTACGACCTCAAGCGCGTCTTCACCAACGAGAACCTCGCCTATCTGAAGAACTACGGCGAGGGCTGGGGCTACCTGAACAGCGGTGTCTCCGGCGTCTTCGTCGACAACCACGACACCGAGCGCAACGGCAGCACCCTCAACTACAAGGACGGCGCCACCTACACGCTGGCCAACGTCTTCATGCTGGCCTGGCCCTACGGCGCCCCGGACATCAACTCCGGCTACGAGTTCACCGACCACGACGCCGGCCCGCCGAACGGCGGCCAGGTGGACGCCTGCTGGCAGAACGGCTGGAAGTGCCAGCACAACTGGCCGGAGATCAGGTCGATGGTCGCCTTCCGCAACGCCACCCGCGGTGCGGCCGTCACCGACTGGTGGGACAACGGCGGCGACGCGATCGCCTTCGGGCGCGGCAGCAAGGGCTTCGTGGCCATCAACCACGAGTCCGCCTCCCTGACCAGGACCTACCAGACCTCCCTGCCGGCGGGGACCTACTGCAACGTGCAGAACAACACCGCGGTCACGGTCGACTCCGGCGGCCGGTTCACCGCCACGCTCGGCGCGCACACGGCGCTCGCCCTCCACGTGGGCAGATCGAACTGCTGAGCAGGAGCGCACGGATGCGGTGCGGGAGGGATTGACGCTTCCGGAACGCTGCCTTACGTTCCTTCACAGTGGCAACTCCCTGAACGCTGTTCATCATTTCGAACAATCGCCCCTCGGTGTCCCGAGGGGCGACCGCATACCACTGGGAGCGCTCCCATGACGGGACGGATCACGCTGCGCGGCCTCAGGAAGTGGACAGTGACCTCCGTCGCGGTGCTGCTGACGACCGCCGGAATCACGGCGGGGGCCGCGGGGGCCTCACCCGCGGACACCCGGGAGGCCGTCCGGGCGGACGCCTCGGCGACGATCGACGGGTCCACCAGGCACCAGCCCATCGACGGCTTCGGCATCTCCGAGCACTTCGGGCGGGCCGACATCATGCGAGGCTCACAGGGTCTGCCCGCACAACGGCAACGCGAGATCCTCGACCTGCTGTTCAGCAGAACCAGCGGCGTCGGGCTGAGCATCCTGCGCCTCGGCATCGACTCCGGCATCCAGCCGACCGACCCCGGCGGGCCGAACGCCACCCCCGAGTACGTGTGGGACCGCGACGACAACGGCCAGGTGTGGCTGGCCCAGCAGGCCAAGGCGTACGGCGTGAACCGCTTCTACGCCGACGCCTGGACCGCGCCCGGCTACATGAAGACCAACGGCAGCGATGTCAACGGCGGCACCCTGTGCGGCCTGGCCGGTGCCTCCTGCCCGAGCGGCGACTGGCGCAAGGCGTACGCGAACTACCTCGTCCAGTACGCCAAGTTCTACGCCCAGGAGGGCATCCGCATCACCGACCTCGGGTTCACCAACGAGCCCGACTGGACGACCACCTACGACTCGATGCGGTTCACCCACGCCCAAGCGGTCGAGTTCACCAAGGTCTTCGGGCCCGTGGCCAGGGCGGGCGGGTACAAGGTCGTGTGCTGCGACTCCCTCGGCTGGAAGCAGCAGAAGGAGTACACCAGGGCCATCGAGGCCGACGCGACCGCCCGGGGCTACGTCGACACCCACGCCGGCCACCCCTACGCCAGCCCGGTCGACAGCCCGCTGCCGACCGGCAAGCGGACCTGGATGTCGGAGTGGTCGCCCGACGGCTCCACCTGGAACGAGGCATGGGACGACGGCAGCGGCTACGACGGGTTCACCGTGGCCTCCGCCGTGCACGACGCCCTCACCAAGGGCAACACCAGCGGTTATGTCTACTGGTACGGCGCCTCGGTCGGCACCACCCGAGGGCTGATCCAGATGGACGGCGCGAACTACCGCGTCTCCAAACGCCTGTGGGCGCTGGCGAACTACAGCCGCTTCATCCGGCCCGGTGCCACCCGCATCGGCGCCACCGCGTCCGACGCCGCCCTCAAGCTGTCGGCGTTTCGCGACACCGACGGATCCGTCACCGTCGTGGCGCTCAACGCGGCCGCGACCGCCACCCCGGTGTCGTTCAGCCTGCGGAACGTCGGTTTCACCACCGGAACGGCGACGCCGTATCTGACCAACGGCTCCCAGAGCACCGCCCGGCAGTCGGCCGTGCCGGTCACCGGGGGATCGCTGAAGGCCACGGTCCCGGCCCGCTCGCTCGTCACCTACACGATCAAGCGATAGGAGGCACGATGCGCCTGACAAGACTCCTGGGAGTCCTCGTCGGCGGACTCGCCCTGCTGCTCGGCGCCCTGGTGGCACCGACCTCCGCGTCGTCGGAGGCGGCGGCCGCCGCCCTGCCGAGCAGCTACAAGTGGAACTCCAGCGGGGTGCTCATCTCCCCGAAGTCGGACTCCACTCACCAGCTCAGCGGCATCAAGGACCCGTCGGTCGTCTACCACAACGGCGCCTGGCACGTGTTCGCCAGCACCACGACCACCGGCGGCTCGTACAGCATGGTGTACGTGACCTTCCCCAGCTGGCAGCAGGCGGGCTCCGCGAAGCACCACTACCTGGACCAGACCGCGATCGGTTCCGGGTACAAGGCGGCGCCGCAGGTGTTCTGGTTCGAGCCGCAGAAGCGGTGGTACCTCGTCTTCCAGACCGGCGACAACGCGGCCTACTCGACCACGACGGACATCAGCAACCCCAGGTCGTGGAGCGCTCCGAAGAAGTTCTACGCGAACGGCATGCCGCAGATCGTCAAGGACAACATCGGCAGCGGCTACTGGGTCGACTTCTGGGTCATCTGCGACAGCGCCAAGTGCTACCTGTTCTCCTCCGACGACAACGGGCACCTGTACCGGTCGGAGACCACGATGGCCAACTACCCGAACGGCTTCGGCAACACCGTCATCGCCATGCAGGACGCCGACAAGTTCCGCCTGTTCGAGGCCTCCAACGTGTACAAACTCAAGGACTCGAACACCTATCTGCTGCTCGTCGAGGCGATCGACGGCACCGGCAGGCGGTACTTCCGGTCCTGGACGTCGACCAGCATCACCGGCAGGTGGACCCCGCTGGCCGACACCGAGTCCAACCCCTTCGCACGGGCCAACAACGTCACGTTCAGCGGCACGCCCTGGACCCGTGACATCAGCCACGGCGAGATGGTCCGCCACTTCAACAACCAGACCCTCACCATCAATCCGTGCCGCCTCCAGTTCCTCTACCAGGGCAAGGACCCGGCGGCCGGCGGCCCCTACAACACCCTGCCCTGGCGGCTGGGACTGCTGACGCAGACGAACTCCCCCTGCTGAAAATTCTTACCGATCGTTTCAGGACTCTTGCTGTAAAGCTTTCGGCGGCGATACGGTCACGCGGGGTCGGACCCAAGAGAGCCGCATCGCAAGGAGTCCACGTCAGTGATACCGAGTTGGCCGGCGCCGCCATGGCGCCGTACCGCACATGCCGGACGGGTCGCTGCGGTCACCGTGACCGCGCTGGCCGCAGCGCTCGTCCAGCCCCTCGCCGCCGGGGCGGCCACCCCGCCGGCGCCCCCGTCCGACGCGAAGCTCGCCGCCGAGCCGGCCCGGCACGACGCCACCCGCGAGCAGTTCTACTTCGTCCTGCCGGACCGTTTCGCCAACGGCGACCGCGGCAATGACAAGGGCGGATTGACCGGATCCCGTCTCACCACCGGCCACGACCCCACCGACAAGGGCTTCTACCAGGGCGGCGACCTCAAGGGCCTGACCAAGAGGCTCGACTACATCAAGGGCCTCGGCACCACCGCCATCTGGATGGCCCCCCTCTTCAAGAACGAGCCCGTACAAGGCACCGGCTCGAACGCCTCCGCCGGCTACCACGGGTACTGGATCACCGACTTCACCCAGGTCGACCCGCACTTCGGCACCAACAAGGACCTCCAGACCCTCATCGACAAGGCGCACGCCAAGGGCATGAAGGTCTTCTTCGACGTCATCACCAACCACACCGCGGACGTCGTCGACTATGAGGAGAAGTCCTACGACTACCTCTCCAAGGGCGCATTCCCGTACCTGACCAAGGACGGAAAGCCCTTCGACGACGCCGACTACGCGGACGGCACCGAGCGCTTCCCCGCGGTCGACTCGGACTCCTTCCCGCGCACGCCCGAGGTCAGGAAGAACAACAAGGTCCCGTCGTGGCTCAACGACCCGACGATGTACCACAACCGCGGCGACTCCACCTTCGCCGGTGAGAGCTCCACCCACGGCGACTTCAACGGCCTCGACGACCTGTGGACCGAGCGCCCCGAGGTCGTCAGCGGCATGGAGAAGATCTACCAGCGCTGGGTGCGGGACTTCGACATCGACGGCTTCCGCATCGACACCGTCAAGCACGTCAACATGGAGTTCTGGACCCAGTGGGCCACGGCCCTCGACGCCTACGCCGCCAAGAAGGGCCGCGACGACTTCTTCATGTTCGGCGAGGTCTACTCCGCCGACACGGACATCACGTCCCCGTACGTCACCCAGGGCCGCCTCGACGCCACGCTCGACTTCCCCTTCCAGGAGGCGGCACGCCAGTACGCCTCCCAGGGCGGCAGCGCACGCAAGCTCGCGGGCGTCTTCGGCGCCGACTACAAGTACACGACCGACAAGGCCAACGCCTACGAGCAGGTCACCTTCCTCGGCAACCACGACATCGGCCGCATCGGGTACTTCCTGAACCAGGACAACCCGAAGGCCACCGACGCCGAACTGCTGAAGAAGGACCGGCTCGCCAACGAGCTGATGTTCCTCAGCCGCGGCAACCCCGTCGTCTACTACGGCGACGAGCAGGGCTTCACCGGCGCAGGCGGCGACAAGGACGCCCGCCAGAGCATGTTCGCCTCGAAGACCGCCGACTACCTCGACGACGACCAGCTCGGCACCGACCGCACCCACGCGAGCGACGCCTACGACACCAAGGCCCCGCTCTACCGGCAGATCAGCGCCCTGTCCAAGCTCCGCAAGGCCCACCCGGCCCTCGCCGACGGGATCCAGACCGAGCGCTACGCGGCCGACGGCGCCGGCGTCTACGCCTTCTCCCGCACCGACGCCAGGACGGGCACCGAGTACGTCGTCGCCTTCAACAACGCCGACGAGGCGAAGTCGGCGACCTTCGCCACCGGTTCGGCCCGCATGGTCTTCAAGGGCATCTACGGGACCGGCGACTCGGTCAGGAGCGACGGCGACAAGAAGGTCACCGTCACCGTCCCGGCCGGCTCGGCGATCGTCCTGAAGGCGGCCGGCAAGCTCGCCGGGCCCGCCACGAAGCCGACGCTCACCCTGAAGGCCCCGGCCGCCGGAGCCACCGGCACCGTGGAACTCTCCGCCGACGTCGACGGCGGTCAGCTCAACCGCGTCGTCTTCGCCGCCCAGGTCGGCGACGGCAAGTGGCGCACCCTCGGTTCCGCCGACCACGCCCCGTACAAGGTCACGCAGACCATCGGCGAGGACGTGCCGCCCGGCACCGCCCTGCGCTACAAGGCGGTCGTGATCGACTCGGCGGGCCGTACGGCGAGTGCCACGGCGGCCTCCGCCACCGGCACCCCGCCCGCGCCCGAGACCCCCACGGCCGCCTCCCGCGACCACGCGATCGTCCACTACAAGCGCGCCGACGGCGACTACGCGAACTGGGGCCTGTACGCCTGGGGCGACGTCGCCGACGGCGAGTCCACCCAATGGCCGGACAGCCACCCCTTCGTCGGCCGCGACTCCTACGGCGCCTTCGCCTACGTCAAGCTGAAGCCGGGCGCCTCGAACATAAGCTTCCTCGTCATCGACAAGGACGGCGACAAGGACATCTCCGCCGACCGCACGATCGACCTCACGAAGACCGGCGAGATCTGGATCGAGCAGGGCGAGGAAGCCGTACGCACCGAGAAGCCCGCGGCCGACTACCCGGCTCCCGACAAGACCAGGGCGACCCTCCACTACCACCGCGCCGACGGCGACTACGACGGCTGGGGCCTGCACGTCTGGACGGGCGCCGCGAACCCCACCGACTGGTCGAACCCCCTGAAGCCGGTCAAGACTGACCCTTATGGTGCGGTCTTCGAGGTACCGCTCACCGACGGTGCCACCAGCCTCAGCTACATCATCCACAAGGGCGACGAGAAGGACCTGCCCGCCGACCAGTCGCTCGACCTCACGGCGAACGGCCACGAGGTGTGGCTGGTGAGCGGCCAGGAGAAGTACCTGCTCCCGCAGCCGGCGGGCTCGGCGGCCGCGCTCGACCTGACCACCTCCAAGGCGGTCTGGATCGACCGCGACACCCTCGCCTGGAACGGCTCCGAGGGCGCCGCCTCCACCCAGCTGCTGTACTCGCGCGACGGCTCGATCGAGGTGAAGGACGGCGCGCTGACCGGTGACGACGCTCGCTGGCTCCGCCTGTCCAGGACCTCCCTCACCGACGCCCAGAAGGCGAAGTTCCCGCACCTGAAGGACTACGCAGCCTGGTCGGTCGACCCACGTGACCGCGACCGGGTCCGCGAGGCCGTCAGGGGCCAGATCGTCGCCTCCCAGCGCGCTGCCGACGGCGCCGTCCTGGCCGCGACCGGTGTCCAGATCGCGGGCGTGCTCGACGACCTGTACTCCGGGGCGACGAAGTCCGACCTCGGCCCGACCTTCGACAAGGGCCGGCCGACCCTGGCCGTCTGGGCGCCCACCGCGCAGTCCGTCAAGCTGGAGATCGGTGACTCCACCGTCGCCATGAAGCGGAACGACAGCACCGGCGTCTGGTCCGCCACCGGCCCCAGGTCCTGGAAGAACCAGCCGTACCGGTACGTCGTGAAGGTCTGGGCGCCCAGCGTCCGGAAGGTCGTCACCAACAAGGTCACCGACCCGTACTCGGTCGCCCTCACCGCGAACTCCCAGCGCAGCCTGGTCGTCGACCTGAACGACAAGTCCCTGACCCCCGGCGGCTGGTCCACGTACACCAAGCCCAAGGCCGTACCGCTCAAGGACGCCCAGATCCAGGAGCTGCACATCCGGGACTTCTCGGTCGAGGACAAGACCGCCGAGCACCCCGGCACCTACCTCGCCTTCACCGACAAGGCGAGCGACGGCTCCAGGCACCTGCGTGAGCTGGCGAAGGCCGGCACCTCGTACGTCCATCTCCTGCCCGCCTTCGACATCGCCACCATCCCGGAGAAGAAGTCCGAGCAGGCGACCGTCGACTGCGACCTGGCCTCCTTCCCGGCCGACTCCGACAAGCAGCAGGAGTGCGTGGCGAAGATCGCCGCGAAGGACGCCTACAACTGGGGCTACGACCCGTACCACTACACGGTCCCCGAGGGCTCGTACGCCACCGACCCGGACGGCACCGCGCGCACGGTCGAGTTCCGCAAGATGGTCAAGGCCCTCAACGAGGACGGCCTCCGCGTCGTCATGGACGTCGTCTACAACCACACCGCCGCGAGCGGCCAGGCGGACACCAGCGTCCTCGACCGGATCGTCCCCGGCTACTACCAGCGCCTCCTCGCGGACGGCTCGGTCGCGAACAGCACCTGCTGTGCCAACACCGCCACCGAGAACGCCATGATGGGCAAGCTGGTCGTCGACTCGCTCGTCACCTGGGCCAAGGAGTACAAGGTCGACGGCTTCCGCTTCGACCTCATGGGCCACCACCCGAAGGCCAACATCCTGGCGGTCCGCAAGGCCCTGGACGAGCTGACCCTCGCCAAGGACGGCGTCGACGGCAAGAAGATCATCCTGTACGGCGAGGGCTGGAACTTCGGCGAGGTCGCCGACGACGCCCGCTTCGAGCAGGCCACCCAGAAGAACATGGCCGGCACCGGTATCGCGACCTTCTCCGACCGCGCCCGTGACGCCGTGCGCGGTGGCGGCCCCTTCGACGAGGACCCCGGCGTCCAGGGCTTCGCGTCCGGGCTGTTCAACGAGCCCAACGCGTCGCAGAACAACGGCAGTGCACAGGAGCAGAAGGCGCGGCTGCTGCACTACCAGGACCTGATCAAGGTCGGGCTGTCCGGCAATCTCGCCGGTTACCGCTTCACCGACACCAGCGGCAAGGAGGTCAAGGGCTCCGAGGTCGACTACAACGGCGCACCCGCCGGCTACGCGGACGCCCCCGGCGACGCCCTCGCCTACGCCGACGCGCACGACAACGAGTCGCTGTTCGACACCCTCGCCTTCAAGCTGCCCGCGACGGTGAGCGCCGCCGACCGCGCCCGTATGCAGGTCCTCGCCATGGCCACGGCCACCCTCTCGCAGGGCCCGGCGCTCTCCCAGGCCGGCACCGACCTGCTGCGCTCCAAGTCCCTGGACCGCAACTCCTACGACAGCGGCGACTGGTTCAACGCCATCCACTGGAACTGCGCCGACGGCAACGGCTTCGGCCGGGGCCTGCCGATGGCGGCCGACAACGCGTCCAAGTGGCCGTACGCCAAGCCCCTGCTGGGCAGCGTCAAGGTCGGCTGCGAGCAGATCGAGGGGGCCTCGGCGGCGTACCGGGACCTGCTGAGGATCCGGTCGACGGAGTCGGCGTTCTCCCTCGGCACGGCGGCCCAGGTGCAGTCGAAGCTGTCCTTCCCGCTGTCCGGGCCGGACGAGACGCCCGGCGTGATCACCATGCGGCTCGGTGACCTCGTCGTCGTCTTCAACGCGACGCCCGAGAAGCGGGAACAGCGGATCGGGTCGCTGGCCGGCGAGGGCTATGAGCTGCATCCGGTACAGGCCGCGGGGGCGGACTCTATCGTCAAGTCATCGTCCTATGAGCAGAATTCCGGCACGTTCGCCGTTCCGGGGCGTAGTGTCGCCGTCTTCTCACGGATCCCCTGACGCGGCGCTAGCTTGAGTGGGGCGGACCCGGTGCGCCGGGCCCGCCCCATCCGTGTGTGTACCCAGGGGCTGGCGACGATGGACGGTTACGGCAGGCAGCCGGGCACGACCGTGATGGTCGTGGGCGACGTATCGGCCAACCGCTATGCCATGGGCGCCGTGCTGCGCCGCGCGGGCCACGAGGTCGTGCCCGTCGCGACCGCGGGCCAGGCGCTGAGCGAACTCGACGTGCGGCTGCGCGCGGGCGCCCTGCCCGACGTGGCCCTCGTCGACGTGGGGCTGCCGGACATGAACGGCTTCGAGCTGTGCCGCCGGGTCAAGTCCCGGCCGTCCACGGCCGCGCTGCCCGTCGTCCACTTCTCCGCCAGGGCCGTGGAGGCGGGGGACCGGTGCCGGGGTCTGGACGCGGGCGCCGAGGCATATCTGACGGTGCCGGCCGAGCCGAGCGAGATCCAGGCCGTCGTACGGGCCGCCGTCCGCGGGGCGCGCCGGCGCACCGCGGCCGAGACGCTCGCCCACCGGCTGACGCTGCTGTCCGAGGCGATCGTCGACGTGCAGACCGCACGCTGCCTGGGGGAGCTGGCCGACGCGGCCGCCGCCGGTGCGGCCCGGCTCACCGGCACCCCCGCCGTCGTGTTCGTGATCGGCCCGGACGGCGGACCGCACTGGGGCAGCTCCCCGCACCCGCCCCCGGGGCGCGGGGTCGCCCGCGCGGCGGGGACCCCCACCGCCCTGCCCGACGCGGGGCTGCCCGGGACCGGCCTGCCCGGCACGGCCCCGCACGTGGCGGCGGCACGGCTGATCACGCGGCTCGCCAAGGGCCGGCCCGGACGGGGCGGCGCGCACAGCACCGTCGTGCCCGCCGCGCTGTGGCCCGCCGGCTTGTTCCGCCCCGGCGTCCAGGAGGACGCCGGCCGGGTGCTGGCGTTCTCCGAGGCGGGCCGCACCCCCGTGTGTGTGGCCACACCGGTGTGCCACGCCGACGACGGCCTCCTCGCCCGGCTCGCGCAGGCCACCGCGCTCGCCGCCGAACCCCTGCTGATGTACCAGGCCGAGCGGCATGTCGCCCTCACCCTGCAGCACAGCTTCCTGCCCCAGCCGTACCGTCTGCCCTCGCTGCCCGGCGTGGAGGTCGTCGTCCGGTATGTGCCCGCGTCCCGGCAGGCCGAGATCGGCGGCGACTTCTACGCCGCCCTGCGCACCCCGGACGGTGTGCTCACCGCGGTCGGGGACGTCGTCGGGCACTCGCTGGACGCGGCCACCGTCATGGTCGAGATCCGGCACGCGCTGCGCGCCTACTGCGTCGAGGAGAGCGACCCGGGCGCGCTGGCCGAACGGCTCGACCGGATGCTCCAGCACTACCACCCCGACGTCACCGCCACGGTCTGCCTGGCCCTGGTCGACCCGGGGACCGGACGCACCCGCATCGCCGACGCGGGCCACATCCCGCCGCTGGTCGTGCGGGACGAGGGCGACGCCGAGTACGTCGACGTGGACGGTCCGCTGCTCGGGCTCGGCCTCGACCGGCCCGAGCCGAGCGAGCTGGTCCTGACCGGCAAGGAGCGTCTCCTCATGGTCACCGACGGGCTCATCGAGAGCCGCGGCATCGACCTCGACACCTCCATGGAGCAGCTGCGCACGGCCGCCGCCGACGCCCCGCCCGGGGTGGACGAGCTGTGCGACACCCTGCTGGGCTGCTTCGGGCACAACCAGGAGGACGACATCGCGATGCTGGCGCTGCGGTTAGGGTGAGCCCTGTCGCCGTAGAACAGGAGTGCTCATGCCGCAGATCACCGTCGACTACTCCGCCCCGCTCGCCGAGGGCTTCGACCGGCGCGGCTTCGCGCTCGCCCTGCATGACGCGGTGGTCGAGATCGCGGCCGCGAAGTACGAGGCGTGCAAGACGCAGTTCCGGCCCGGCGAGGACACGACCGTCGGGCGGGACGCGGAGGGCCACGCCATCGTCCATGTCACCCTGGGTCTGCTGGCGGGACGCACGGACGAGACCAAGGCACGCCTGACCGAGGCCGTACTGGAGTTGCTGCGCACCCATGTGAAGCCCGCGGACGGCACCGCGCTGCACGCGTCCGCCGAGGTGCGGGACCTTGATCCGTCGTACCGGAAGTTCGACGCCTGAGCCTCAGGACGCCAGCGAGATCAGCCGGCCGACCAGGTCACTGAAGGGACCGTCGGCCGGCTCGTCCTTCAGCATGCGGCGCAGCAGCGCGCCCATCTCGTCGTCGTAGGCGGCGCTGACGGCGGCCAGCGCGGCGAAGTCGTGCACGAGCTGCTTCTCCAGCTCGGCACGCGGGATGCGCCGGCCGTCCAGCCAGATCAGTGCCGTCGACTCGGCGAGCGAGATCCAGGAGCGGACGACCAGTTCCAGTCGCGCGGGCGGGTTCTCCACCCGCAGATGCGAAAGGATCTGGACATACGCGGCCTGCCGTACGGAGTCGATGAGCGCGTTCGTCGCGGTCGAGCCGACCGCCGGGCCGCCCCGCATCAGCGCCGAGAAACCGGGGCCGTGCTCGTCGACGAAGTCGAAGAACCGGCGCATCACCCGCAGCAGCCGCGTCCCCAGCGGGCCGTCGTGGGGCTCGACGAAACGGCCCGCCAGGTCCTCCGAGGCACGCTTCAACGCGGCCTCGTACAGGCTGAGTTTGCCGGGGAAGTAGTGGTAGACCAGGGGGCGCGAAATGCCCGCGGCCGACGCTATCTCGTCGATGGAGACCTCATCGGGCGAGCGCTGGCTGAACAGTTCGAGGGCGACGCCGATCAACTGCTGGCGCCGCTCCTCGACTCCCATTCTTCGCCGTACCCCGGTAGTCATGCGAACACCTTACCGATCGATTCCGGCCCCGAACGGACCCGGACCGGTCAGCGGCGTTCACATGTCCAGAACGAGTCGATCACCTCGCGCCCGCGACACACAGATCAGCATCGAGTCGCCCCGCTCCGCGTCCGTCAGCAGCTCGTCCCGGTGCTCCACCTCGCCCTCCAGCACCCGCTGTTGGCAGGTCCCGCAGAAACCCTGCTCGCAGGAGTACGCGGTGTCCGGCAGCTGGGCACGTACCGCCGCCAGGACGGTCGAGTCCTCCGGCACGGTCAACGTCCGCCCGCTGCGCCGGAGTTCCACCTCGAAGGCGCCGCCTCCCGAGGCGCGGGGCGCGAACCGCTCCAGGTGGACGCCCGGGAACCGCTCCTCCACCGAGGCCATCAGCCCTTCCGGCCCACAGCAGTAGACGGCGGCACCGCCGGGTACGTCCGCCAGGAGCCCGTCGAGATCCGGCAGCCCCTCGACGACGGTCACCCGGTCCTCGCCGAGCTTCTCGACCTCCGCCACGAACGGCATCGAGGCGCGGTCGCGTCCGCAGTACAGCAACCGCCACTCGACGCCGTCGGGCAGCGCCCGCAGCATCGGCAGGACCGGGGTGATCCCGATGCCGCCCGCGACGAACACGTACGACTCGGCCTCGACCAGCGGGAAGCGGTTCCGCGGCCCGCGCACCTCCAGCTCCATCCCCTCCCGCACCTGCTCGTGCACCTCCCGTGAGCCGCCCCGGCCGTCCGGGACCAGCCTGGTGGCCACGGTGTACGACGAGGTGTCCGCGGGGTCGCCGCACAGCGAGTACTGCCGCACCAGCCCCGACGGCAGCACGAGGTCGAGATGCGCACCGGGCTCCCAGCGCGGCAGGTCGTGCCCCTCCAGCCGCAGTCGTACGACCCCCTCGGCGACCGGCTCGCGCGAGGTCACCAGCAGCCGTAGCGCCCGCGAGCGCGGCCGTCCGGAGATCGGCTCCTCCAGGGCGGGCATCGGCCACAGGGGCGACGCCTTTATCCGGCGCCGCATCGCCCGCCGGGCGAGCAGGGCGGCACCGGCGACGACCGTCACGGTCCGCAGCTTCGGCATCAGGCGGCACCCTTCTCCGACTTCTCCGCCGCCGTCGCGGCGGGGGAGGAGGCCAGATAGGCGACGGCCTGTTCGGTGGAGCCCTCCTGGGAGGGGTGGTAGGCGCGGCTCAGGTAGCGCGGGACGGACCTGAGCATGTCCCCGGTCGCGGGGAGCGTGCCGCGCCTGCCGCGCACGTAGAAGTCCTTGAAGGTCGCCTTGCCGTCGACGAGCGTCGGGTCGTTCTCCATGAAGAAACGCGCCCCGCGCTGCCACAGGAACACCAGTGCCGTGAAGGCCGTGGCCCACGTCCGCACGCGCCGCCGATAGCTCCCGTCGACGTGCGTGAACAGGTCGAAGGCGACCGACCGGTGCTCGACCTCCTCGGCACCGTGCCAGCGCAGCAGGTCCAGCATGGTCGGGTCGGCACCGCGCCGGTCCAGCTCCTCGGCGTTCAGCACCCAGTCGCCGAGGAAGGCGGTGTAGTGCTCGATGGCCGCGATGAGCGCCACCCGCTCCATCAGCCACCAGCGGCGCGCCCGGCCCGGCGGCAGGGTGCGGTCGCCCAGCAGCTTCTCGAACAGCCAGTCCACCTGCGCGGTGTACGGCGTCGGATCGAGGCCCTTTTCCCGCAGATGCGGCAGCACCTCGTCATGGGCCTGGGAGTGCATCGCCTCCTGCCCGATGAACCCGAGGACGTCCTCGCGCAGCCGCTCGTCCCGGATGTACGGCAGCACCTGCTTGTAGACGTGCACGAACCACCGCTCACCGGCGGGCAGGAGCAGATGCAGCACGTTGATGGTGTGGGTCGTGAACGGATCCCCGGGCACCCAGTGCAACGGGGTGCCGTCCCAGGAGAAGGACACCTTGCGGGCCTTGAGGGGCACCCGCTCCCGCGTATGCGACATGGCGTCAATGTACTGACGGGTAGCCCGCGGGTGAACCCCTGTGCGCGACCTTGTTTACATGACTGTCAGCAAGGCGTTCCTCGCCGTGCCGCCGATCTCACCCGAGCCCGTTGATCGAGCGTCCGCTCTCCAGCGTGCCCTTGAGCTCGGCCTGGGCGCCCTGATTGGCCCGTACGGTCAAGAGGCTGCCCTGGGAGGTGCCCTGGACTCCGCCCGTGGCCCGGATCGACTCCGTGTCCCGGGCGCCCGCCGCCAGCAGGTACCAGTCGCCCGGCTGCGCCTTCCACAGCACGCCGGCCAGCACATGCGGATCCCGCGCCCCGCATGCCGACACGTTCTGCGCCTTCGCCACCACCGCCGCCTGCGTCGTGCCCGGCGTCCGGAACTGGGCCAGCACCCGCTCGCCGCCGCCCCGCCAGGTCTCGGCACGCGTGCACACCCAGTCCCCCGTGCCGGTCCCGTCGGGCAGCGGATGCCGGGCGTACGTCCAGGCGTTGACCGTGCGCACGCCCGCGGAGCGCAGCGAGCCCAGCGAGCAGGAGTACGGCGCCCAGGCGCGCAGCGCCGCCGGTCCGGACACGTCCGCGACCGCACCGGGACGGCCCGTCGTCAGGCGGGCCGGGACCAGTTCGGCCAGGTCGGTCAGCAGGCGGGTGCCGGTGCTGTCGGTGACCTGAAGGGCGTTCCAGGACGTGCAGGTGCCGGACCGCTGGGTGGCGGGGCTCGCCATGGGTGAGGTGACGCCGTCGGTCATGGTCAGGCCCATCGCCCCGGTCCGCGGCTTCAGCAGGTCCCGCTCGGCCGCCTTCTTCACCCACGGCGCCATCAGATAGCGGACGTTGCCGTCGGCCCGGCTCAGCACCACCGCGCTCGCCTCGGTCCTGGTCGCGCCGTCGACCCGGGAGAAGTCCAGGGCGGCGCCGGCCGTGCCGTCCTTCGGCTCGGCGTAACGGGCGATGCGCAGGCCGTCGTAGAGGATCACCACGCGGGCGTTGTCGACGTTGCCCGCGTACAGCAGTTGGGGCGCCCCGGGCGGGCCGCCCGACGGAGTGCCGGGGGTCGCCGAGACCGCGACCGTCTCGCCGGGGCGGGCCCACACCGCGAGGGCGCGGCGCAGCAGGGCCGAGTCGTCGGTGAGGTCGCCGCGCGCCGGCCACACCGAGAAGTCGGTGCGCGCGGCGGACTGCCAGGCCAGCGCGGGGACCTTCGTCAACTGGGCCGGGTCGAGGGCGGCCTCGGCCGCCGGGTTCTGCGCGTACGGGGGCGCGGCCGGACCGTCCGGGCTCCAGCCCTCGCCGGGCAGGCCGAGCAGCGCCCCGCACACCAGGAGGGCGGCCCCGGCGGCGAGCGCGGCCTTGGCGTGCTGCCTGCGCCGCATCAGGTCGGTGGGCCGGGCGTGCAGCGAGCAGGGGTCGAACTCCGGGGAGTCGAGCAGCGCGTACCGCGCCTCGACCGTGTCCGCCTCCTCCAGCGCGTCGTCCACGTCCTCGACGCCGGCCGCCGACAGCACTTCGCGTACGTCGTCGTCCGGGAGCTTCTCCAGGCCGCGCAGGACGTAGGCGGCCCGCGCCGGGCCGGACAGCGCCGACAGCCGCTGGTCCAGGGCGAGTTCGTCGGCGCCGCCCGACGTGGGGAAGAGGCGCAGGCCCCAGACCTGGGGCAGCACGGGCGGCAGTTGGGAGCGCCTGGGCCAGGCGAGGCGCTTGAGCGGCCGGCCCGCCTCCAGCGCCGTACGCAGGACGCGCAGGCGCAGGAAGGCGTATCCCAGGTCGCCTTCACGGCCGGTCTGCTGGGCCGGGATCACGGGTGCCGTGGTCGCCCGGCCGCGGGGCAGCGCGCGCTGGGTGAGGGAGTGCGCGGTCACCACGCGCCGGTTGCGGCCGAGGCTCGGCGGCAGCACCAGGTAGGCGAGCCGGACCAGACGCGGGTAGTGCTCGACGAGCGCGGCCTCGGCCCGCTCGACGTCGACGACCGGGTCGGCCGGGGCGGGGGCGGGGCGCGGGGCGACATCCTGTGACTGCACGTTCAGCAGAACGAGCGAATCGTCGGTTGGTCACCGTCACCCGGAGCCCCCGGACGCGTTCTCCGGGGCCCGACTCAGCCCTCGGGCTCCACCAGCGCTCGGGCGTAGTTCGCCATGGAGCGCTGGTAGCGCGGCAGATGCGGCGCCAGGGCGCCCAGGACCAGGGACAGGCCCTCGCGGTCCCGCCCGAGGCTCGACAGGCACAGGGCGAGCGTCGCCCGTACCGCGTCGTCGAGCTCGTCGGAGGGCGCGTCCAGCTCCGGGGTCAGCAGCTTGACGCCCTCCTCCGCCCGGCCGATGTTCCTCAGCGAGCTGGACATCTGGATCCTGGCCCGCCGGCCCCTGTAGCCGGTCAGCCCTCGGTCGAGAGCCTCCTGGTACAGCGGTACCGCCTTGTCGGAGTGCCCGGTGGAGTCCCAGGCGCACGCCTGCTCGAAGGGGCCCAGCGGGCTGTCGTCGGGCAGTTCGGCGACGAGGGCGTCGATCACCGCCCGGAAGTCCGCCCCTTCGTCCTCGGCGTAGTCGTCGAAGGCCGCCCACGCGGCGGTGACGCGATCTTCCCAGTCCCGGTTCACCGGCTCACCCTCGCACAGGCGTATCAGGGAGCGCACCGGTATTTTGAGCGCTCCGGGCGCCGCAGCCGTATCGAACACGAGGGCCCCTCGCCGGGGCCCCGTACGGCATGTCGCCGGAAGGGACCGGAGGAACAGATGAGGTTGACCCGACCGAGGCTCGCGCTGGCCGGCACGGCCGCGGTGTTCGCGCTGGCGGGCTGCGGCTCCGGCGGTGGTGAGGAGGCCGACGTGCCCAAGACGGCGACCGGCAGCCTGGAGTCTCTGGCAGCCAGGGCGAAGTGCGACCCGAACATGCAGACCGACGCCGACGAGATCCGCCAGGCCATCTGCAGAACCGGCAAGGAGAAGTACATCCTCGCCACCTTCGCCACCGACCGCGGCCAGCGGGAGTGGATCAACACCGCCAAGGACTACGGCGGCTATTACCTCGTGGGCCGCAAGTGGGTCGCCGTCGGTCATGAGAGCGTGGTGACGGCGCTGCGGGGCGAGCTGGGCGGGGACATAGAGATAGGGACCGACCACTCCGGTCACTCGGACGGCCACACTGCCGACCACAAGAGCTGACCACACAGACCCGGGGCACGCGAAAGCCGGCGGTGGGAGATCCACCGCCGGCTCTCGCATGCCCGCCCGCCTAGGGCGTCACTGGCAGTCCTGGCCGGAGTTGATGCACTCGACCACCTGGTTCATCAGGTCCTCGTCCATGACGTTGATGAAGTCGTTGTGGTCGGTGATCGGCTTGTGCAGCTGCTCCGGGAAGCCGTCCACGGCGTACGGGTTCTGCACCTGACCGTTCTCGACGGTCGGGGCGGGTACGTCGTACACCAGGCGGATCTGGAGCTGCGGGATGGCCTGGAAGCCGTTCGCGCAGCTGCCGTCGGCCTGGACGAACGCCACGTGGTCACGGTGGTTGGCGCTGTCGATGTTCTGTCCGTCCCAGCAGCTCTGGAAGTTGGACGTGCGCACCACCTGGCTGCCCTCGGGGCAGATCACGTACTTGTCCGTCACCTGCCTGTCCTCGAAGCCGGTGCAGCTGAACGAGGTGTTGGCGTTGGCGAGACCGTTGGTGAAGGCCTTGGCGTCACCGGTGATGATGCGCAGGAACTTCGGCATCGCCACGACGTCGCCCTGCTTGTTGCCGACGAACTTGATCTCCGCCTGGCTGGCCTCCAGGATCGTGCCGACGTTGCCCTCGGCGCCACCGCCGGCCTGATCGGCGTCGAACTCGTCGGAGCCGTCCTGGAGCCGGAGCACCGGCCAGTAGTAGGTGGACTTGTCCGCCGGGTTCTGGCACGAGGTGTCCGCGTTGGCGAGGTCCTCGTCGCTGGAGAAGGCGTCGTTGTCCTGGTTGCCGACGTAGTCGTGCGTGTGGTGGGCGCCGTTGTCCACACCCGGGGCGACGATCAGGTTGTCGGTGTTGAACAGGTCGTTGCCGTTGGTACCGCACTCCGTGGTGAAGGAGCCGGTGGAGCCGGTGTCCCCGTTCGCCGCCAGACCGTTCGGCAGGTTGCGGGAGTTGGGCTGGACGTCCTCGATGTTGACGAAGTCGGCAGCCACCGGGCCGTTGCCGGCCTGGCCGCCGTTGCCCTCGGGCACCGGATCCAGGCCGTTGTCCTGGCCCTGGTCCTGACCCTGGTCCTGGCCGTTGTCCTGACCGTTGTCCTGACCGTCGTTGTTCTGGTCCTGGCCGTCGTTGTTCTGCCCGCCGTCACCGTTGCCGTCGTTCGTCTCCGGCTGTTCGGCCGGGACGCCCTGGCACTCGGCGAGGTCCTGCAGACTCCCCGGAGCCTCGCCGCCCACGCGGTTGATGTTGATGCGGATCCGGTCCAGAGTGGCGACCCGCTTGGACTTCAGCGGGCCGAGGATGGCGTTGTTGACGAAGCCCGGGTCACCTGCCTGCGCCTGACGCGTGTCCGCGAGGCGCGCGTAGGCGTCCGTGATCTGCTTGTCGAGCAGCGCCAGCTCCTTGGCGACGCCGTTGCGCGCGCTCTGCGGAACGTCCGTCAGCTGCTGGCCGACGTCCGGGCAGTTGATGGTCGCGACCTGGGCGTTCGCGGACCTCGTCCGGTTCCACCCAGAGTTGTCGTCCTCGTGAGCCGAAGCATAGAAGTTGGCCCAGACAAGCCCGCCCCCACCGAGCGCTAGGGCCGCCGATGCGGCAATGGCCTTGGTGGCCAGCGGCGTACGGCGTTTTCTTGTGTTGCGTCCCATGGAACTCCTCTGACTTCCTTTTTCGGGGCATCGAGGCGCCCGACAGGAGTGAAGCGGCTCCTTCTCATACGGAGCGCGTCCCAGGGGTGTTCAGCCGTCCCGGAAATTGTCGGCGGATTCGTGAGGACGCCGTGTCCTCAACCGCCCCGGAAACACCGGCAGTTGTTGATCCCGCACGGCGGGTGAATGGGCTGGTCCGTTTTCACCGGCCGTGGTCGAGATACGCGAGAACCGCCAGCACGCGACGGTTGTCGTCGTCCGACACCTCCAGGCCGAGTTTGGCGAAGATGTTGGCGGTGTGCTTGGCGATCGCCCGCTCCGTGACGACCAGCCGGTCGGCGATCGCCGCGTTCGACCGCCCCTGCGCCATCAGCTCCAGCACCTCCGTCTCGCGGGGCGTGAGCCGGGCCAGCGGCTGGTCGTCGGCCGCGCGCCGGGTCAGCAACTGCTGGATCACCTGCGGGTCCATCGCCGTGCCGCCGGCCGCGACCCGTCGTACCGCGTCCACGAACTGGTCCGCGTCGAACACCCGGTCCTTCAGCAGGTACCCCACCGCGCCACTGCCGTCGGCGAGCAGCTCACGCGCGTACAGCTGCTCCACGTGCTGGGAGAGGACGAGCACCGGAAGCCCCGGCTTCCTGCGGCGGGCCTGAAGCGCGCACTGCAACCCCTCGTCGGTGTTCGTCGGCGGCAGCCGGACGTCGACGACGGCGACGTCCGGCTCCAGCTCGGCCAGTGCCCGGGTCAGCTCGGGGCCGGTCTCCACGGCGGCCGCGATCTCGAAGTCGTAGGCCTGAAGAAGCCGGACGAGTCCGTCGCGCAGGAGGAACAGGTCTTCGGCTAGGACAACGCGCAAGGAATCTCCATGGTGACCATGGTGGGGCCGCCCGCGGGACTGCTGACGGCCAGGACGCCGTCGAATGTACCCAGTCGCCGCTCGACTCCGGACAGTCCGGAGCCGGCCCCGATCACCGCGCCGCCCCTGCCGTTGTCGGTGACGGTGACGCGCAGCATGTCGTCCCTGTGGTGCAGGTCGATCCAGATCCGGTCGGCGTCCGCGTGTTTGACCGCGTTGGTGAGCACCTCGCTGACCGCGAAGTACGCCGCCGACTCCACGGGCTCCTCCGCACGCCCGGGCAGCTCCGCGTTCACCTCGGTGGTGACCGGCAGGCGCAGCGCCAACGCCCTGACCGCGTCCCCGAGTCCGCGCTCGGCGAGCACGGGCGGGTGGATGCCGCGCACGAGGTCGCGCAGCTCGGCGAGCGCGTCGGCGGAGGACTTGCGGGCCTGCGCGAGCAGTTGCCTGGCCTGCTCGGGGTCCTTGTCGAGCAGCATCTCGATGGTGCCCAGGTCCATTCCCATCGCGACCAGGCGGGCCTGTGCCCCGTCGTGCAGGTCGCGTTCGATACGGCGCAGTTCGGCGGCGGAGGTGTCGACGGCGTCCCGTCGGGTCTCGGTCAACACCCTTACCCGCTCGGCCAGTTCGCCCTGATGGGAGCCGAGGACCGCCCGGGTGAGCCGGAAGTGGGTCAGAAGGAGGCGTGGGGTGTAGAAGTGGGCGAACACGAGCAGTACGGCGGCCAGGGCGCCGGCGCCGAGCGCGGACGCCTGTCCGGTGACCGGCACGAAGCCGTACCAGTAGGTGCCGCCGGCTGAGTCCGTGAACACCCGCCACAGCCCGGCCGCGATGGCGAACCCCTCCAGCGGGTAGAACAGCAGTACGGCCGGCAGCAGCGCGGTGAGGAACCCGGCCGTCATGTCGACCGGCAGCCACCTGAGGTCCCGCCAGGTCGCCGGATCGCGCAGCATCCCGAAGGTGCGCGTCCACGGATTGGCGACCCATGGCGACGGCAACGGCCGGTACGCCGACGGGATCCGCACCCCGCCCCACTCGGCGGCGAGGACTCTCCGCCAGTTCGCGAACGCCCTGACGCCGTTCAGCACATACGGCGTCGTGACGAGGCCGACGCCGATCGGGATGAGCGCGAGGGACACGAGGGAGAGGGTGAAGCACAGGACGGCCCCCGGCAGGGACACCAGTGCCAGCGCCAGCCCCCGCAGTGCGGCGAGCCCCATGCCCCGTGCCCTCGAACCGCCCCCGCTTTTCCTGTCGTTGGTCATGGCGTCAGTCTCGCCGAGGCCGCGGGCGGAGGTCACGGGGCCGAGCCCCCGGATCAGGGGGTGGTGCCAGGTACACCCTCCATGACCTCCGCGAGCACCTTCGCCTCCACCTCCGGGTCGAGCCCCTTCCTGGTCCGGTCCGGCCGCTGGGGCGCGGTGCCCCCGGCGTCCCTCAGCCAGCGCCAGGTGTCGGCGACGGTCTCGGCGACGGGACGGCAGCGCAGCCCCGTCGCCACGGCCCTGGACACGTCCGCGCCGTGCAGGGCGTCATGCAGGTCGCTGCCCGGCGGCACCCACACCGGCAACTGGGTCCACGGCTCGATGCCCGCGTCCAGGATCACCTCGGGGTCGGTCCAGCGCAGCTCGGCGGTCCCACCGACGGTGGCCACGCAGGCGTCGAGCAACTCGCCCATGGTGGTGTGGCCCTGGGGGCTGACGAGGTTGTACGGCCCGCTGAGCTCCCGCTCCACCGCGCCCAGGATCCACTCCGCGTGGTCGCGGACGTCGACGTACTGGAGGGGCAGGTCGCGCGGTCCCGGCGCCAGCACCGGGCCGCCGCGCGCGATCCGGTTCAGCCACCAGGGCAGTCGGCCGACGTTCTCGTACGGCCCGAGCAGCAGCCCCGTGCGCACCAGCACCGAGCGGTCCGCACCGAAGGCCTCGACCGCGGCCAGCTCCCCGCCCCGCTTGTCCTGCGCGTACTCGGTCTGCTCCGCGTCGGCCTCGGCGCCCTCCACCAGCGGCGCGTCCTCGGCGTGCCCGGCGGGCGGCGCCCACCGGTACACCGAGCAGCTCGACACGTACACGTACCGCCCGGCGCGGCCCCGCAGCAGCCGCGCCGAGTCCCGTACGGCACGCGGCGCCGCCGACCAGGTGTCGACGACGGCGTCCCAGTCGCCCTCCGCCTCCGCGAGGGCGGCGAGCCCGTCGGGCGCGGTGCGGTCACCGTGCAGCGACCGCACCCCGGCCGGGGGCTCGTGCCGCCCCCGGTGGAAGACGGTCACCTCCCAGCCGCGCCCGAGGGCCGCCTCCGCGACGGCCCGTCCCGCGAACTCCGTACCACCCAGGATCAGTAGCTTCATGCCCTGACTGTGCCCGGCGCCGACGCGGGACGTAACGGGACTCTGCCGACAGCAGAAGGCCGGCGGAGGATCAGCGTCCGGCCGGCGGGGCGTACTTGTAGCCCACCCTCCGCACCGTCCGGATGGTGTCCCGGTGCTCGGCGCCCAGCTTGCGGCGCAGCCGGGCGATGTGGACGTCGACGGTACGGCCGTCCCCGACATGGCCGTAGCCCCACACCGTCGTGACGAGCTGGTCGCGGGTGTGCACGCGATGGGGGTTGGCCACCAGGTGGGCGAGGAGCTCGAACTCCAGGTAGGTGAGGTCGAGTTCACGTCCGTCGACGGCGGCGGTGCGCCGCACGGTGTCGACGCTGACGAGCGGGTCGTCGCCGGCGCGGGGCGACGGCACCGGCGCGACCGGCGGCCGCTGGTCGGCCGGGACGAGGACCAGGTAGCCGATCATCGGCGGCTGTCCCGGCAGTGTGGGCAGGGAGTGCTGGGGAGCGGGCAGCCAGGTGGCTCCCGGCGGCAGGAGGTCCGCCACGTCGAGCACCTCGTCCCGGTCCACGGCACGCAGATGATGCCGTGCACCGTTCGGGGTGGGGGAGTCGGGGGAGTCGAGCGTGGCGGTGGGCAGAGAACGAGTGGTCGCCATGAGAGGTCAGCTCTTTCGCGCGAGAGGTCCGTGGGGAGACGTACGTCGTTTCGCGCCGGCCGAAGGCCGAGAAAATACGGCTTTACCGGGCCCGCGCGGTCACCGCGCGGCAACACACCCGGTCGAAGTCGTGGTGCTGACGGGAAGGCCAGAAGGGCTCGAGGTCATGGCGACCTGTCGCGGAGTGCTTCTGGATGCCGAACATGCCCCCATTGAAGCAGACAGCCGCCCCGGAGGGGACCCCGCGTCTCATCCCTCCAGCCGTTTGTGCCAGGTCAGCGGCGTGACGTTGATCGCTCTGCCCGGAGAACCGTCCCACTCCGTGGAAAGTCCGACGCCGGCGAGCGCGGCGACGACCTCGTGTCCGACGGCGGTGGTGGTCTCCTCGGAGCCGTCGAACCCGCCGTAGTACAGGGACAGCCCGTGCCCGTCCGCGGCGTGCTCCGTGGCCTGCTGGTGGAAGAAGACGAATCCCCGCGCGTCCGCGCGTTCCGCGCCTATCTCGGTCATGCCGCACCCCCGGCAGCACGCGAAGTTCTCCCGGGCGGTGATGCCGCCGGCCTCCAGCGCCTCGAAGGCGCTGCTGAGCCGCTCCGGGTCGGTGACGCCCTCCCACGCCTCCTGCTCGGCGAGCCGCTCCCACCACAGCCGGTCCACAAGCTGCCACGCCTGGGCCGTGGACACCGGCCGCAGGTCACCGTCGACGAGGTGATCCTCGGCGATCTCGACGAGCACGGCCCGGCTGTCGTACCCGCAGCGCAACCGAGCCCGGACACGCTCCTCGACCTTCTGCCGTACGTCGTCGGGCAGCTCCGGCACCTCCTCCTGCGGCCCCAGGTCGATCGGCTCCCACTCCACGCCCGTGTCCCAACCGGGGTCCTGCCGTGCCCAGCCGGTCAGCAGCTCCGCCACCCGTCCGGCGTCGGCGAGATCCGTGCCGTGGAACGCGTCCTCGCCCAGCCGGTGCTCCAGCCGGTAGTCCCCGCCCTCCTCGTGCCACACCTGGGCGAACACGTCGGGCAGGTCCGGTATCCGCTGCAGGATCAGGAACCGGTCCCCGCGACTCCCGATCCGCTCCACCAGCTCACGCAGCCGCCCCGCCGAAATCCGCGCGTGCGTCTGCCAGTTCTCCGTCTCGACCTTGATGGCCAGGCCCCCGTCGATCTCCATGCCCCCACCATGACACGCCCCACTGACAACGCGATCAGCCGGCGGTTTCGACGATCTGCGCGGTGGCCAGCAGCTCTCGGACGGCGTCCCGTACGACATAGTCCGGATGCGGGTCGTCGCCGAGACTCAGGCCGTCGTGGATGATCCGTCGTGGCGACTCGGCCGCGCTCCGCAGCGGGGCCACCGCGAAGCGGGGGAGGAGCCCCATCTCCGTGAGGGTCTCCACGGGGTGGCGCCGGCCGGGGTAGACCTTTTCCCACGCGAGCGCCCGCAGGGCCACCGGCTCCAGGGTGTCCTCGGTCCGGCCCGTGATGCGCCAGACGGCCTGTGCGGCCTCCGCGCGGGCGCCGAGGCCGGCATCGGGTGCCAGGTACGGCTCGATGAACGGCAGCAACGGCACGGCCGCGGGACCGAGTTCGCCCGCGAGGTGCGCCGACCAGGCCGACGGTCCGTCGCTCAGCTCCCGCCGGAGGTGGGACAGCGCCAGGCCGGGGTCCCCGCCGACCCGGCAGTGCGCCACCGCCGCCACCGCCGAGACGGAGGAGTGGACACCCTCGACCACGCACGTCCGCAGCGCCCGCTCGCCCACGGCGCCGGCGGCGGGGCCCAGCCGGCCCAGCACCTCGACCGCGACCGGCGGGTATCCGGTGCCCTGCCGCGTCAGCAGCGCGGCGAGTTCGTCCACGACGTCCACCGCCACCTCCGGGAACCGTGCCAGCACCCTGACCAGCTCCGAGTGAGCGTCTGCCAGACGCCGGACCACGGCCCGCGCGGCCGCCCGCGCGTCGGCACCGAACACCTCGGCCACCGCCGTGACGGCGCGGACGGTGACGTACGCACCCGGTTGCTCCTCGACCAGTCGTACGGTCTCCGCCACCGCCTGCGGTACGCGCGCGCGTGCCAGCGCGGTGACCGCCGTCGCCCGCGTGTCCGGGACCTCCGAGGCGAGGTGGGGCAGCACGTGGTCGCGTACGCGCGCACGCTGCCGCGGCGGCAGCGCGCAGGCCATCTGCGCCAGCCAGTTCACCTCCCACGGGTCGCCCCGCATGGCGCGCAGTGCCCAGGGGAGCACGTCCGCCTCGCGGCCCCGCCAGTGATCGGTGATCCCGTGGGCGAGCGTCACCCACGCCACCTCGTCGTCGGGATCCCGCGGGCGGCCCGTACGCGGCACGCCCGTGGCGAGGGCCCGCAGCGCGGCCTCGGGATCCTCCAGGAGGCGCTCGGTGAAGGGGAGGTGGGGGAGCGGCCAGTAGCCGCGCTCGCGCGGGTGCGGATCGGCGGCGTAGGCCCGCGCGCAGACGTCCACCAGCGCGCCGGGCAGGGGCGGTTCGCAGGTGCGCAGCAGATCCTCGGCCGCGGCGAGCCGCACGCGCGGCTCGGGGTCGCCGAGCAGCCCGTGCCGCCAGTGGCCGTCCCCCGCGCCGAGCAGCGCCAGCGCGGTCACCGCCCGGCTCCGCACCGCCGGGTCGGGCTCCGCGTCCAGCCGGGCCCGCAGCAGGGGAAGCAGCGGCAGGGCGTACGGCCGGCCGCACGCCGCGATCAGGAGCAGCATGGTGTCCCGTACGCGCGTGTCGGCGTCGTGGGCGAAGGAGAGCAGGGACGGCAGCGCGACCGCCACGGCCCGCCGGGCGGCGTTCCGCTCGTCGGGCCGCCCGTAGCCGTCCGCGATGTCCGCGAGCAGCCGCAGCAGCTCGACGCGGTGGCCGGGGCCGTGCAGGGCGAGCCGGGCCAGGTGGGGCACCGCGGGCGCGGTCGCCGCGTACACGTCCCCGTGGCGGCACAGCGCGGAGTCCAGCGCGTCCATGGCCCGCTCGCGCGCGTCCGCGTCCTCGGACTCCATCGCGCGCAGCAGCCCCGGTACGTCCTCCGCCGAACCGTGCGCGTGCGTGAGCGCGGCCCAGTCCACCCCGTCGGTCCCCATGCGGCGCACGATACGCAGAAAGGCGCCCGCCAAGACGGCGGGCGCCCCTCATGGAGCCGCTGGGCGGATCAGACCTGGCCGGCCTTCTCCAGCGCGGAGCAGCAGGTGTCGACGAGCAGGCGGGTCACCACGTACGGGTCGACGTTGGCGTTCGGGCGGCGGTCCTCGATGTAGCCCTTGCCGTCCTTCTCGACCTGCCACGGGATGCGGACCGAGGCGCCGCGGTTGGAGACGCCGTAGGAGTACTCGTTCCACGGGGCGGTCTCGTGCAGGCCCGTCAGCCGGTCGTCGATGCCGGCGCCGTAGTTCTTGACGTGGTCGAGCGGCTTGGAGCCCTCACCGAGCGACTCGCAGGCGGTGATGATCGCGTCGTAGCCCTCGCGCATGGCCTTCGTGGAGAAGTTGGTGTGCGCGCCGGCGCCGTTCCAGTCGCCCTTCACCGGCTTCGGGTCCAGCGTCGCCGCGATGCCGAAGTCCTCGGCGGTGCGGTAGAGGAGCCAGCGGGCCACCCACAGCTGGTCGGAGACCTCCAGCGGGGCGAGCGGGCCGACCTGGAACTCCCACTGGCCGGGCATGACCTCGGCGTTGATGCCGGAGAGGCCCAGACCCGCCTTCAGGCAGTTGTCCAGGTGCGCCTCGACGACGTCACGGCCGAAGATCTCGTCGGCGCCGACACCGCAGTAGTAGCCGCCCTGCGGGGCCGGGAAGCCGCCCTTGGGGAAGCCGAGCGGGTAACCGTCCTGGAAGAAGGTGTACTCCTGCTCGATGCCGAAGATCGGCTCCTGGGCGGCGAACTTCTCCGCCACCTCGACGAGCGCGGCACGGGTGTTGGTGGCATGCGGGGTGAGGTCGATGTTCAGGACCTCGCACAGCACGAGCACGTCGTCACCGCCGCGGATCGGGTCCGGGCAGGTGAAGACCGGCTTGAGCACACAGTCCGAGGCGTGGCCCTCGGCCTGGTTGGTGGAGGACCCGTCGAAGCCCCAGATCGGCAGTGCGTCGAGACCGGCGGGCGAGCCCGCGATGATCTTGGTCTTGGAACGCAGCTTGGCCGTCGGCTCGGTGCCGTCGATCCAGATGTACTCAGCCTTGAAGGTCACGGGCCACATCCTTCGGGGGTGGGTCAGGCGCACTTGCGGGTGCTGCGGCGCTGCGGCACTGAGGCGCCGCTGTTGATGTCCGCGAGCCTGTCAACAGGCGATTTCCCGGTCATTGCTCGCATGTGAACCCCGTGTTACCTGGGGGTGGTGTGGTGCGTTTCACGCGTCGATCCTGTCGCTCGCCCGGGGCCGCGCGCGAGCGACAGGATCATGACACGTACGCCGTCATCAGCCGGGCGTCACCCCACCTTCTCGATCACCGCACGGCGGATCAGGAACTTGCCGGGCTCACGGACCTGCTCGAAGGCGGCGTCGTTGAGCAGCACACAGCTACCGGAGACCGACGTCACCTCCACCGTCGTGGACTTGTCGTTGTCCAGGTTGGTGACCTTCAGCTTCGTGCCGGCCGGGAACTGGTTGCTGGACGCGGCCGGGGCACCGCCCTCGCCGGAGAGCGTGACCGTCGAGCCGTTGCAGACCTGCCCGCCCGAGGCCGCGCCCCCGCCGCCGGTGTTCCCCGCGTTGCCGTTCCCCGCAGGGGCGCTCTGCGACGGCGCGGCGCCCCCCGCCTGCTGGCCGCCGCCCTGCTGACCGCCCTGCGCCGGCTGCGAAGCCTGGGAGCCCTGAGCCGACTCCCCGACCGCGCATCCGGACGCTTCCTGCTGGACCTCGATCTGCTCGATGACGGCCTCGCGATTGGCGATCCGGGCAGCGGACTGCGCGTCCGGGTTGGCCCGTTGCCCCTCGATGAACCGCTGGTTGTTGCCGAGGGCGGTGGCGAGCCCCTGACAGACGCTGGAATCCGCGGCGGACTTGAGCGTCGGCGTCTGCGAGGCGTTCGAGGTGCTCGCCATGACGAAGGCACCGCCTCCGGCCACCGTCGCCGCACTCACCAGCAGCGCGAGCTTCTTCTTCGTACCGAGAGTTCTCCTACGCGACATGCGCGCCTCCTGAGAGGTAGGGGAGCGAACGTCGTTATGTACGAGATACCGAACGAGGTTACTCAGCGGTTGCCGAGGTCGCCGAAGTAACGTGCGTCACATCAAGCGGGGGCAGCGAGCGGGGGCTCAGCTCTCGCGGGACAGGGCGTCCCGTACGGCCTCGTCGGTGCGCCCGACGACGGCCGTGCCGTCGTCCGCGGTGATGATCGGCCGCTGGATCAGCTTCGGGTGCTCGGCCAGGGCCTTGACCCACCGGTCCCGTGAACTGGCGTCCCGGGCCCACTCCTTGACGCCGAGCTCCTTGGCGACGGCCTCCTGGGTCCGGGTGATGTCCCAGGGCTGGAGCCCCAGCCGGTCGAGCACGTCCCGGATCTCGTCCTCGGTCGGCACGTCCTCCAGATAGCGGCGGACGGTGTAGTCGGCCCCCTCGGCGTCGAGCAGGCTGATGGCGCTGCGGCACTTGGAACAGGCCGGGTTGATCCAGATCTCCATGCGCCTCACGGTATCCCGCGCAGTCCCCACGAGCTCGGACAGCAGGGCTGTGTTCGATTTTGACGAGGTCTCACGCGCACCTCCGGGACCTGCTGTGACAGGGTGACAATTTACTTTCTGACCAGGCGATTTGGGCGTCTCGTCAGCCCTTCGAATGTCAGTGGCGGGCAGTAGACTGTACGTAGTGTTCGAAGGGCGTCGCCGGGAGGCCGGCCGGCGCTCCGACCGCGACAGGAGGATGCCTGTGCCCGCTGCCGCACTGAAGCCGAAGCCGACCCGCAAGCCGCTGCCCACCCAGTCCACCGCGAAGCACCCGGTACTGCTCGACCTGCCGTACGCGCCCGTGGAGAAGCGGCCGCTGCCGCCGGGCCGTCCACGCGAGTGGTACGTCACCCACAACCGCCGCCTCAAGGCCATGCGCCTGGCGATCGCCCTGCTCGACTCGGGCGTCTACATGCCGAACCAGGCTCGTAACGAGACGATCCGGAGCACCGCCCAGATGATCGGCGTGCATCCGCCGTCGGAGACGACGTGCCACATGGTGCGGGCGCTGATGCGGTACGCGCGGTAAGCCGTGGCGCCGGGTGCCCCCTCTTGCCGGGGGGCACCCGGCGCTGTCGTCGCCGTCGAGCCGAGGGCCGCCGCCCGCCCTACCCCACCAACTCCCGTTCCAACGGCGTCCGGAACCGAGGCGTCACCCGAGCCGCCCCCACCCACCCCCGCAACCGCTCCGCCTCCGCCGCGATCGCCGCCTCCGCCGCGCGCCGCTCCCCGCCCCCCAGGTCCTCCAGCAGCCGCCAGACGACCTCCCCGTCCCCGCGCTGGGCCCAGCCGCCCACCACCCGGCCGTTCCACCACACCGTCGGCCCCACGTTGCCGCTCCGGTCGAACAGCGACGGCCACAGCTCCGGCGCCAGATACCACTCCCGCCGCTGCCACCCCATCGCCGTGGGGTCGAGCGCGGGCAGCAGCGCCGCCCACGGCTCGGTGGGCTCCGGTACCGGGTCCGCATCGCCTTCCGCGACGTACCCCGTCCCGTCGTCCAGCGAGACGGCCTGCGCGCCGATCGCCGCCAGGGCCCGGCGCACCTCCGTCACCCGCCACCCCGTCCACCACTTGAGGTCGGCTTCCGTCGCCGGTCCGCACGCCGCGAGCCAGCGGCGCAGCAGCTCCGCCTGGGCCCCGGCCACGTCCAGCTCGGGATGCTCGGGCGCCACCGCCCAACGGAACTGCGAGGACGTCCAGGAGCCCAGGGGCCGGCCCCGCACCACCTTCCCCTCGACGCCCAGCACGCGCAGCAGCCGCGTCGAGACGGTGTGCATCCCCTCGTAGCTCTTGCCGACCCCGTACACGAACCGCTCGCGCAACCGCGGCTCGTCCTCGGCGAGTTCGGCCGCCGTCGCCTGCCCGCGCCGCGCCAGCGCGGCCAGCGCCGACTGCTCGACCTCCGCCAGCCAGGCCGCGTCCGGCGCCCCCGCCGCCGCCATGTGCTTGACCAGCGTGGCCCGTTCCCGGGCGGCGACCGCGAGGCCGGTCGAGGCGTGCACGACGGCCGTCAGCCCGGCGGGGAACACGAACACCGTGTGCCGCATGCCGTGCATCCGCACCAGCGCCCGGTCCTCGTACAGCGCCCGCTCGGTCTCCGCGACGGTCTTCGCGGGCTCCGCCAGCCGCGCGCCCACGGCCAGGTACACGGTCGCCGGATCGGTGCCGTGCAGGGCGACCAGGGAATCGGCGACCTCCACGGGGTGCGCCGCTCGCGCCGCCCCGGCCAGCCGATGCCGCAGCCCCAGCCGGGCCCGCCGCTCCGCCACACCGATGTACCGCGGTCCCTCACCCATCCCGGCCTCCACCCGTCATGCCGTCACACGGTTTCCCCGTCGCCTCGCATCTTCCCGGACGCCACTGACAACGGCCCGCCGCCGGACGGCCACCGGCCCCGTCACCCGATTGCCGTACCCGGCATGCGCACCTCGCCCGTCCCGCCGTTCACTGCGATCAGGAGGTGGCGACCCGCCCGAGCGGGCGCGGCAGCGGGAGGCACGATGGGCAGCCAGGACACGCACGGCATACGACAGCCACAGCCGCCGCACGGGCCGCACCGACGCGGAGCCGGCCTGTCATGACCGCCCCCGGCGCCTCCGCCACCCCCGCCGACCGGGCCCTGCGCGGCAAGGCCGCCCGCAAACAGGTCGCCCGCTCCGCGCACGCCGCCTGGGTCCCCTCCGCCGACCGCCCCGACCCCGTCGCCGTACTGGAACGCCAGGGCCGCGACCGGCTGTCGGAGCTGCTGCCGATCAGATACGGCCGCATGGCGGCGTCCCCGTTCGCCTTCCTGCGCGGCGCGGCCGCCGTGATGGCCGCCGACCTCGCCGCCGCCCCGCACACCGGGCTCACCGTCCAGCTGTGCGGCGACGCCCACCTGCTCAACTTCGGCCTGTACACCTCCCCGGAACGGACCCTGCTGTTCGACCTGAACGACTTCGACGAGACGTTTCCCGGCCCGTTCGAGTGGGACGTCAAACGGCTCGCCGCCTCCGTCGCCGTGGCCGCCCGGGAGAGCGGCCACCCGGACGCCAAGGCCGGCCGCGCGACCCTGGCCGCCGTGACCGCGTACCGCACCGCGATCCGCAGGCTGGCCCGGCGCGGCGAGCTGGAGGTCTGGTACACGCGCGTCGAGGCCGAGCAGCTCCTGCCGCCTGCCCGCACCGCCCGGGACCGTCGCCGCGCCGCGTCCACCCTCGGCCGCGCCCGCCGCCGCACCAGCCTGCAAGCCTTCGACAAGCTGACCGACGTGGTCGACGGACGTCGGCGCATCATCCACGACCCGCCGCTCCTGGAACCCGCGGGCGCCTCCGACATGGCCTTCCTGCGCAAGATCTTCAGCGACTACCGCTCGACGCTCTCCGAGGAACGCCGCCTGCTCCTGGACCGCTACCGCTTCGTCGACGCCGCCCGCAAGGTCGTCGGCGTCGGCAGCGTCGGCCTGCGCTGCTTCATCGTGCTGCTCGCCGGACGGGACACCGACGACCCGCTGTTCCTCCAGATCAAGGAGGCGCGGCAGTCCGTCCTGGAGGAGCACCTGCCGAGCGGTCCGCACGTCCACCACGGCCGGCGCGTGGTCACGGGCCAGCGTCTGTTGCAGGCCGCCGGTGACATCTTCCTCGGCTGGATGTCCGGGCCGCAGGGCCGCGACTTCTACTGGCGTCAGCTACGCGACATGAAGGGCACCGCGGACGTCGCCGGGATGAGCCCGGACGACCTGCTGACCTACGCCCGGCTGTGCGGCACCGCCCTCGCCCGGGCCCACGCCCGCTCCGGCGACCGCATCGCCATCGCCGGCGGCCTCGGCGGCGCCGACACCTTCGACCGCGCGGTCACCGACTTCGCGCTGGCCTACGCCGACCAGACCGCCGCCGACCACGCCGTCCTGGGCGCGGCCGTCGCGGCCGGGGTCGTCAGCGCCGCGCCCGGGATCTGACCGCCGTCAGCCGTACCACTCCAGCAGCCCGCCCACGTACGCGGTCAGCCGCTCGCCCAGCACCTCGGGTGTCAGCTCCGTGCGCCCCAGCTCCCGCCACGGCCCCGCGAGCTTCGCGGCGTCGGGGGCGTAGGCGAGGGCGTCGAGCAGCCGCCAGTACAGGTGGTCGCCGGCGTCGGCGAGGCGGCGCCCGCCGTGCGCCTCGTACCGCTGCCGGAAGCCGAGCCCGTGCTCCGGGCCGTGCAGCAGCGCGAGCGCCGTGGAGCAGTGGGAGACATCGAGGTCGGCCGGGCCCCAGGAGGTCTCCACCCAGTCGACGACACCGCTGATCCGCAGCCGCCCGCCCGCGCCGCTGAACAGCACGTTCCCCGGGTGGAAGTCCCGGTGCAGGAAGCACCCCTCGTAGGCGGGGGGCTCGCGGCGGATCACGTCCACGGCCCGTTCCCAGAGCGCGCCGCCGGCAGTGCGCACCTGCTCCGGGGACGTCCACGCCTGATACGTACGCGGGCGCTCGTCCGGTACGACCCCGTGGACCGCGGCGAGTTGGCCCGCCAGCAGGTCCAGGCGACGGTCCAGGTCCTCCTCGTCGACCCGCACCCGGCCCGGCAGCAGGGTCATCAGCAGCGACGGGTGGTCGCAGTGCTCGGCCGTGGCGTCGACGGCGACCAACCGGGGCGCGGGGACGCGCTCCTGGCCGGCGAGCAGGGTGAGGATCGACGCCTCCCGGGTCAGCAGGCCCGGCGCGTGCCGGCGGAAGAAGGGCTTCACCAAGGTGCGCAGCGCGAGCTGAGTGCCGTCGTCGAGGGTGAGCCGCCGCATCTGCGAGCTCCAACCGCCCGTCGCGAAGGCCGTGCCGGTGACCGTCCGGCCCTCGGGAAGCCGCTCGGCCAGCCATGACCGGGTGGCCGTCCAGCCCCCGTCGCCCAGGCCGGTCAGTACGGTCGTCACGAACTCCCGTCTGTCCTCGGCGTGTTCCTGGAACCACAGCCCCAGCCTGTGCTCCGCGTCCGGCACCTCGAACCGCGTGAACCGGGCGCGGGCGGCCAGCGCGTCCTGCACCGCCTCCGTCACGGCCGGCGGGATGACCGCGTCCGTTCCCGGCACCGCGAGCACCGCCCGGCCCTCGTACGCCCGCAGCACGTCGAGCGCGGGCGCCCCGCGCCAGCCGTCCGGCCTGCGGATGATCTCGCTGAACCGCCCGTCGCCCGCCCCGAAGGGCACGTCCCACGCCTCCTCGGCGTACACCGCGGGCGCGCACAGCCCCACCGCCGCCACGCGCTCCCCGTAGTGCGCGACGAGGTCCGACACCGTCTGCCCGCTCATGCTGAACCCGACCAGGATCAGCGGGCCGTCCGCCGGCACGCGCGCGTCGATGACGGCCACCGCCTGCTCGAAGCGTCGCCGCAGGCTCAACTCCCTCAGCTCCCCGGTGCTTTCGCCGTGCCCCGAGAAGTCGAAGGCGAGCCCACGGCAGCCGCGGGACACGAACTCGGCGAGCAGCGGGAGCAGCCGTTCCTTGCTGCCGTTGCCCGCGCCGTGCAGCAGAACGACGGTGGCCGCCCCGGCGCCTTCGGCGTCACCGGCGTACACACCGCTGAGCAGTTCACCGTCGTGGGCGTATGCGAAGGAGGACAGCACGGAGGAGAGCTCGGTCATGCGCCCATTCATTCACGGCACTTGGGCCACGGGAAAAGGAGGTGCACGCCCGGTGACCGGATCCCTACGCTGGACACGCGTAACGGAGCAGCTCACGCCGCTTCGCGCAGGGCAGGCGCCGCCCTGCGGACTCGGGGCGGCTTACTGCGTACCGACGGACGGCCGTCCTTCCCCAGCGCCCCGTCGGGACATCGGTCACCGCTCGAGATCCAGAATCGACCCACGCTCACGGAGGCCCGTGATGGGCACCATCGTCATGTCCGGGACTGTCGTCCTGGTGATCCTCGGATTCGGAAACCACCTCTACTGGCTGGCCGCGGTCGCCGTGCTGTTCCTGTACCTGCGCTACGGCCGGGACTCCGCGGCGTCCAGCGGCGGGGCCGGGGGAGGGGCCTCGTCGTCAGGGGCCATGCCCGCGGACTACCGCGCCTACCGCAACCGCCGTGACACACAGGCAAAGTGGGAGCGCCGCTACCGCCGCGAGCGTCCCCTGGAGGCCCGTCGTCAGGAGCGCGAGAAAAGCAGGTGAGACCAGCCGCGCCGGTAGTCCGAGGCGCCCCCGGTCACAGGCCGGGGGCGCCCCAGAGGGGGAACCAGCGGTTGAGGTCCTGCTCGATCCGCAGATCGTCCGCGAGGGCCGCCTTCACCCGCAGCTCCAGCGGGTTGTCACGCCGTTCCGTGGTGCCGGGCAGCGGCGCGAACGGGTAGAAGGTGCCGCGCTTGTAGAGGTAGACGAGGGCGAGCCGCCTGCCCGCCTCGTCCGCGAACCCGGCCAGCGAGCACAGCAGTTGCGGCCCGAAGCCGTTGACCTCCATCGCGCTGTTCACCGCGTGCAGGTCGTTGACCAGCTCCGGGAGCTGCTCGGGTGTGCGCCGGGAGACCAGCCACGAGTAGCCGTAGCCGTCCCGCGTCAGCTCCACCGGCCGGCCCTCCCGATCGGCGTCCGCGTCGAGCAGCGCCTGGACCTCGCGGTGCGTCTGCTCGAAGGCCGCGCCCTCGACCGCCGCGAAGCACACCGCCCCGCTCCCGGTCGGCCGGAACCCGGCCGTCGCCTCCAGCGTCACCGCCGCCGACGGCAGCCCGAAAAGCTGGTCGAGATCGGGCGCGACCGGTTTCGTACGGCCGAGCAGGATGTCCAGCAGTCCCATGCTCACGCCCCTCCGGGAGCCGCCGCCTCACCCAGCTCGGCGGAGATCCGCCCCAGCTGGTCGAGCCGCTGCTCCAGGCTCGGGTGGGTCGAGAACAGCCGCGAGACGCTCGGCTCCCGGCCCAGCGCCGGCGTGAAGTAGAAGGCGTTGAAGGCCTGCGCGGTCCGCAGGTCCTTGGTGGGGATCCGGGCGATGTCGCCGGAGACCTTGGTGAGCGCGGAGGCCAGCACGGAGGGCCGTCCGGTGAGCAGCGCCGCGGCCCGGTCGGCGGCCAGCTCGCGGTACCGGGACAGGGCCCGGATCAGCAGGAAGCTGATCGCGTACACGGCGGCCGACACACCCAGCACGGCGGCGAAGACCACCGCGGTGTTCTGGTCGCGGCGCCCGCCGCCGAACAGCTGCGAGTAGAAGGCGAACCGCACGATCAGCCCCGCGATCACGCCGAGGAACGAGGCCACCGTGATCACGGCGACGTCCTTGTGCGCCACGTGCGACAACTCGTGCGCGAGCACACCCTCCAACTCGTCCGGCTCCAGCCGCCGCAGCAGCCCCGTGGTCACGCAGACCACGGCGTGATCGGCATTCCGTCCGGTGGCGAACGCGTTCGGCATCTCCATGTCCGACACGGCGACGACGGGCTTCGGCATGTCGGCGAGGGCACACAGCCGGTCGACGACCCCGTGCAGCTCGGGATACTCCTCCCGCTCCACGACCCGCCCGCGCATCGCGAACAGCGCGATCCGGTCCGAGAACCAGTACTGCGCCCCCAGCAGCGCGGCCGCGACCACCACGACCAGGACCCAGGACTTCAGCAGCACGATCAGCGCGGCGACGAAGGCCACGTACAACAACCCGAGCAGAAACAGCGTGATCCCCATACGGGCGGTCAGCCCGCGATCACTCCGGAAGCGGCTCCGCATCTCGCATCACCCCGCGCACTCAGGCACTCGTCCCACTGCCCAGTGTGCACCCGGCGACGCCCATGAACGGGTCGTGATCGGCCCTAGGACCAGCAAAGACCTCGGTCTCAGTACGTACGGAAGTTGATGTAGCCCAGCAGGACGATCACCGCGGCGACACAGCCCAGGACGATCGCCGTGGACACCCAGCCCGACCGGCGGTGCCGTCGTGCGACATGGTCGGGGTCGGCCCGGAACGGCACCGGACCGGGCGGGTTCTCCTTCCAGCGCGCGGCGAGCATACGGGCCCGCGCCGAGGGCTCCTTGTGCTCGGCGCTGTCCGCCCACCTCAGGTCGAACTCGCGCTCCTGGTCGTCGTGGTCACGCTCGGGCATTTCCGGTCCACCCCCGTGTCGTCTCACCGGCAGAATAGAACATACGCCCGCGCCCCCGCTGTCGGTACGACAGCGGGGGCGCGGGCGCCGTGCCTCGGTGCGAGACCGGTCAGGTGCCGATCACACGTCGAAGTAGAGCTCGAACTCGTGCGGGTGCGGACGCAGCTGCAGCGGCGCGATCTCGTTGGTGCGCTTGTAGTCGATCCACGTCTCGATCAGGTCCGGCGTGAAGACGTCGCCCTGGAGGAGGAACTCGTGGTCGGCCTCGAGGGAGTCGAGGACGGCCGGGAGCGAGGTCGGGACCTGCGGGACGCCCGCGTGCTCCTCGGGGGCGAGCTCGTAGAGGTCCTTGTCGATCGGCTCGGCCGGCTCGATCTTGTTCTTGATGCCGTCCAGGCCCGCGAGCAGCAGCGCCGAGAAGGCGAGGTACGGGTTGCCGGAGGAGTCGGGCGCGCGGAACTCGACGCGCTTGGCCTTCGGGTTCGAACCCGTGATCGGGATACGCATGGCGGCGGAGCGGTTGCGCTGCGAGTACACGAGGTTCACCGGGGCCTCGAAGCCCGGGACCAGACGGTGGTACGAGTTCACCGTCGGGTTGGTGAAGGCCAGCAGCGACGGGGCGTGCTTGAGGATGCCGCCGATGTAGTAGCGGGCGGTGTCCGACAGGCCCGCGTACCCGGCCTCGTCGTAGAACAGCGGGGAGCCGCCCTGCCACAGCGACTGGTGCACGTGCATGCCCGAGCCGTTGTCACCGAAGATCGGCTTCGGCATGAAGGTCGCGGTCTTGCCGTTGCGCCAGGCGACGTTCTTCACGATGTACTTGAACAGTTGCAGGTCGTCGGCGGCCGCGAGCAGCGTGTTGAACTTGTAGTTGATCTCGGCCTGGCCGGCGGTGCCCACCTCGTGGTGCTGGCGCTCGACCTTCAGACCGGCCCGGTCCAGCTCCAGGGAGATCTCGGCCCGCAGGTCGGCGAAGTGGTCGACCGGCGGGGTCGGGAAGTAACCGCCCTTGTAGCGGACCTTGTAGCCGCGGTTGTCCTCCAGCGCACCGGTGTTCCAGGCGCCCGCCTCGGAGTCGATGTGGTAGAAGGACTCGTTCTCGGACGTCTTGAAGCGGACGCTGTCGAAGACGTAGAACTCGGCCTCCGGGCCGAAGTACGCGGTGTCCGCGATACCGGTGGAGGCGAGGTAGGCCTCGGCCTTCTTCGCCACGTTGCGCGGGTCACGGCTGTACTGCTCGCCGGTGATCGGGTCGTGGATGAAGAAGTTGACGTTGAGGGTCTTGTCGCGGCGGAACGGGTCGACCCGGGCGGTCGACAGGTCCGCGCGCAGCGCCATGTCGGACTCGTGAATGGCCTGGAAACCACGGATCGACGATCCGTCGAAGGCGAGCTCCTCGTCCGGGTCGAACGCCTCGACGGGCACCGTGAAGTGCTGCATGACGCCCGGCAGGTCGCAGAACCGGACGTCGACGAACTTGACGTCCTCGTCCGCGATGAACTTCTTGGCCTCGTCGGCGTTCTGGAACATCCAGCTCCTCCTACTCCCGACCGTCCGTGCCGGGGTGGTAGTTCGTTCGTGCGGCCAGTGCGGTGGCACACGCTGACCTCGACCCTAGGGACGGGTGGTTTCTCGGGCGTGACCCATTTGTTTCGCACACGTTAACCGGACATCCCGTACCTCACCCCACCTGTCCACATCGCAAAACGGGCACAGTACCGTGGACGCGTGGACAAGAGGCAAGCAATCGGATCCTGGCTCTCGGGGCCCCGCGCGGCCGCCGAGGAAGCCGGTGTCGACTTCGGATACAGGGGGCAGCAGCTCGGCCTGCCGGAGGAGGGGCCGGGCTCCGTCGCCCGTCCCGGACGACGGCTCGGCGCCCTCGCCGTCGACTGGGGTCTCTGCCTCTTGATCGCATACGGTCTCATCACCGACGGTTACGGCCAGGCGACCAGCAACTGGGCCCTGCTCCTGTTCTTCCTGATGAGCGTCCTGACCGTCGGCACGGTCGGCTTCACTCCGGGTAAGCGCCTCTTCGGCCTCCGTGTGGTCGTCCTGGAGACCGGCACCGTCAACCCGCTGCGCGCGCTGCTGCGCACGGCCCTGCTGTGCCTGGCGATCCCGGCGCTGATCTGGGACCGCGACGGCCGCGGCCTGCACGACCGGCTGGCGAAGACCGTCGAGGTGCGGATCTGACGTTCGTACGACGACGCTCGTACGACGAAGGGGGCGCCCGGCATCACCGGGCGCCCCCTTTCTCGTACGAGGAGGTCAGCGGGCCTTGGGTCCGCCCTTCGGCAGCTTCATGCCCTTGGGCATCGGGCCCTTCGGCAACGGCATGTTGCTCATCAGGTCGCCCATGGCCCGCAGCCGGTCGTTGGTGGCGGTCACCTGGGGGCCGGTCAGCACCCGCGGCAGCTTCAGCATCGTGGTCCGCAGCTTCTTCAGCTCGACCTGTCCCTCACCGACGCCGACGACCAGGTCGTGCACCGGCACGTCCGCGACGATGCGGTTCATCTTCTTCTTCTCGGCGGCCAGCAGGCTCTTCACCCGGTTCGGGTTGCCCTCGGCGACCAGCACGATGCCGGCCTTGCCGACAGCCCGGTGCACCACGTCCTGACTGCGGTTCATCGCCACGGCGGGCGTCGTCGTCCAGCCCCGGCCGATGTTGTCCAGCACGGCCGCTGCGGCGCCCGGCTGGCCCTCCATCTGCCCGAAGGCGGCCCGCTCGGCTCGGCGCCCGAACACGATCGCCGTCGCGAGGAAGGCGAGCAGGAGGCCCAGGATGCCGAGATAGATGGGGTGACCGATCAAGAAACCGATCGCGAGGAAGACACCGAAGGTGACGATTCCGACTGCCGCGAGTACAAGACCGATCTTCTTGTCGGCCCTGCGGGTCATCTTGTAGGTCAGAGCGATCTGCTTCAGTCGCCCGGGGTTCGCAGCGTCCGCTGCCGTGTCCTTCCTCGCCATGCCAAGAAGTCTACGTGGCCCCACGAGCGCCGACGACGGCAGTGCCGTGGGAGGGCGGCGCGGGCGGCGAGAGCGGTCAGGGGTGGACCGAGGTGACCTGGTCCAGGACGCGCTGTGCCTCGACCCGGTCCTTGGCGCGACGGCGGTCCTCCAGCACGGACGTCCAGGCGTTGCGGCGGGCGGTGCGGTGGCCGCTGCTCATCAGCAGCGACTCGACGGCACGCAGTGCATCGGTGAACGACGGGATGGCGGTGGCGCGAACGGGCGCGGCCTGCATGGTGGAGGTTCCCCCCTCGGGAATGGGCTTTGGTGAGTGGTGCACGGGGTGTACAACCAGGGTCACTGAATGGTGTTACCAGGGCGTGACCGGCCGGTCAAACCCCCATGAAGCCTTGATGTGGGGCCCGAAATGCTCGACGCGGCCCTGATGGTGCCCCCATCTGCGGGGACGTCCAGGACCGCGTCGAATCGGCCGCTACCGAGGGGTAGTCGCTTGTGCGCGGATTCACACGAAGCGAGTGGCACTCCGTGCCATCAGACGGCCTGCGAGGCGACGTAGGAACCCCGCTTCTCGACGGCCATCTGGTAGAGCCGGCCTGCCCGGTAGGAGGACCGCACGAGCGGCCCGGACATCACACCGGAGAAGCCGATCTGCTCGGCCTCCTCCTTCAGCTCCACGAACTCCTGCGGCTTGACCCAGCGTTCCACGGGGTGGTGCCGCACAGAGGGCCGCAGGTACTGCGTGATGGTGACCAGTTCGCAGCCGGCGTCGTGCAGCTGCCTGAGCGCCTCGCTGATCTCCTCACGGGTCTCGCCCATGCCGAGGATGAGGTTCGACTTGGTGACCAGGCCGTGGTCGCGGGCCTCGGTGATGACCTTCAGGGAGCGCTCGTAGCGGAAGCCGGGGCGGATGCGCTTGAAGATCCGGGGCACCGTCTCGACGTTGTGCGCGAAGACCTCGGGGCGGGAGGCGAAGACCTCCTGGAGCAGTTCCGGCACGGCGTTGAAGTCCGGGGCGAGCAGTTCGACCTTGGTGCGGCCGGCCTCGCGGGCAGCGGTCTGCTCGTGGATCTGGCGGACCGTCTCGGCGTACAGCCAGGCGCCGCCGTCGGGGAGGTCGTCGCGGGCGACGCCGGTGATGGTGGCGTAGTTCAGGTCCATGGTGACCACGGACTCACCGACGCGGCGCGGCTCGTCGCGGTCGAGCGCCTCGGGCTTGCCGGTGTCGATCTGGCAGAAGTCGCAGCGCCGGGTGCACTGGTCGCCGCCGATGAGGAAGGTCGCCTCGCGGTCCTCCCAGCACTCGTAGATGTTCGGGCAGCCGGCTTCCTGGCAGACCGTGTGCAGGCCCTCGCTCTTGACGAGGTTCTGCATCTTCGTGTACTCGGGACCCATTTTCGCCCGGGTCTTGATCCACTCGGGCTTGCGCTCGATGGGGGTCTGGCTGTTGCGGACCTCCAGGCGCAGCATCTTGCGTCCGTCCGGTGAGACTGCGGACACGTCGGCTCCCTGTGCTTCGATTCTTCGGCGTACACCAGGGTACGCCCGTGCGTTGTGCGTCCCCGGGCCGGGCAACCTTGCGGAACGCCGGTGCATTCCTGCGTGGGGCGCTGCCCCGGACCCCGCTTCGCCCCTGAAGGGGCCTCGTCCTCAAACGCCGGACGGGCCGGCTGACGCGGCCGGTGTCTTCTCGATCTCCCGCGGCTGCAGGTCCGCGTTCTCCAGTACGTCCTTCAGGTGCCGCTCGACGACCGGCAGCACCTCCTCGATGGTCACGTCCCGGCCGAGCTCGCCCGCGAGCGAGGCGACCCCCGCGTCCCGGATCCCACACGGGATGATCTTGTCGAACCACTTGTTGTCCGGGTTCACGTTCAGCGCGAAGCCGTGCATCGTCACGCCCTTGGCGACCCGGATGCCGATCGCCGCGATCTTGCGGTCCTCGCGCCGCTGGCCGGCGTTGGAGGGCGCGTACTCGGGGCCGTTCAGGCGCGGGTCGAACTCCTCGTCGGTGAGGCGGGGGTCGAAGTCCAGGGACAGGCCGCCGAGCGCCGGGCGCTGCTCCACCGGGTCGCCGAGGACCCACACGCCACTGCGGCCCTCGACCCGGGTGGTCTCCAGGCCGAACTCCGCGCAGGTGCGGATCAGGGCCTCCTCCAGGCGCCGTACGTGCGCCACGACGTCCACGGGGCGCGGCAGCTTCTGGATCGGGTAGCCCACCAGCTGGCCCGGGCCGTGCCAGGTGATCTTGCCGCCGCGGTCCACGTCGACGACCGGCGTGCCGTCGAGGGGCCGCTCGTTGTCCGCCGTGCGCCGGCCCGCCGTGTAGACCGGAGGGTGTTCGAGCAGCAGGACCGTGTCGGGGATCTCGTCCGCGAACCGTGCCGCGTGCACCCGGCGCTGCTCGTCCCACGCCTCCTGGTACTCGACGGCGTCCGCGCCGAACCCCATGCGCACGAACCGCAACTCACCCACGGCAAGCCTCCCTGGAAGCCCTAGAAGGTCGTAAGGCACAAAGCGCGCCCACGCCACTGTACGACCGGCTCGTTCGGGTGACGCCTTCCGGCCCCGCGTCAGCCCGGTAGGGCAATCCTCACACGATCGGATGAATGGGCGGCGTAATGTGCGATCGGCTGCTTACTCTCCGCTACATTCGCGCCGTTCGAGATGCCAAAAGGGCTGCTCACAGGCAATCCGGGCACCGCGGCGGCCGCACCGGCCCCGCGCGGCCCGAAAGGCAGGAGACCGCACCGCAGATGACGGAACGACCCGCGCAGCGCACTCCCAACCGCCAGCTCGCCGCGCTCATCGCAGAAGCGGGATTCTCCAACGCGGGTCTCGCCCGCCGGGTGGACCAGCTCGGCCTCGAACACGGGCTTGATCTGAGATACGACAAGACATCGGTCACCCGCTGGCTGCGCGGGCAGCAGCCACGCGGTACGACCCCGGCCCTGATCGCCGAGGTCTTCACCCGCCGGCTCGGACGCCGGCTCTCCGCCCAGGACCTCGGCCTCGACGCCTGCGCGCCCGTGTACGCCGGGCTGGAGTTCGCCGCGACCCCCGAGGAGGCCGTCGACATCGTCAGCGGCCTGTGGCGCAAGGACTCCGGCAGCCACGCCGAGCTGCGCAAGATCGCCTTCACCCCGGCCGGGCTCGTCGTGCCCAGCCGGGACTGGCTGATCGGCCGTGCCGACGAGAAGGTCGCCCGGGGCGAGCCGGTCGCCCGCATCCCGGCCCAGGGCCGGCCCGCCTCCGGCAAGTTCCCGGCCGCGCTCGAACAGGGCGGAGCCGCGGCCCGTCAGCGCGGCCAGGCCGAGCGCTCCCCCGGGCAGAAGGTCACCGGGGGCGACATCGCCGCGCTGCGCTCGGTCGGCGAGCTGTTCCGCTCCCTCGACGACATGTACGGCGGCGGCCACGCCCGGCAGGCCCTCGTGCGCTACCTGGAGCACGAGTGCGAGCCGATGCTGCGCGGCACGTACGGCGAGCAGACCGGCCGCAAGCTGTTCGCGGCGGCCGCCGACCTGACCAGGCTCGCGGGCTGGACCTCGTTCGACATCGCCGCGCACGGTCTCGCGCAGCGGTACTTCGTGCAGTCGCTGCGCCTCGCGCAGGCGGCCGGGGACCGGCCGTACGGCTCCTACGTCCTCGTCACGATGAGCCGCCAGGCCGTCTACCTCGGGCACGGCCGCGAGGCCGTCCAGCTGGCGCGGGTGGCCCAGCAGGGGGTGGGCACCAGCGCGCCGCCGGTCGTGCAGGCCCTGCTGCACGCCTGCGAGGCGCGCGGGCACGGCGTACTGGGGGAGGTGCGCGCCTGCACGGCCTCCCTCGTCCGGGCCGAACGGGCCCTCGAAGCCGCCCGGCCCGGCGACGACGTCCCGTACTGGGCGCGCTTCTTCGACGAGGCGCAGCTCGCGGACGAGTTCGGCCACTGCCACCGCGACCTGCAGCAGTTCCGCGCGGCGGCCCAGCACGCCGAGCGCTCCCTGCAACTGCGCGCCCCCGTGTACGCCCGCAGCCGCCTCTTCTGCCGCGTCGTCCTCGCCTCCGCCCGCCTCGGCCTCGGCGAACTCGACCAGGCCTGCGCGCTCGGCGCGGAGGCCGCGGGCGCTGCCGCGGAGATGCGGTCGGTGCGGGCGATCGAGTACGTCAGGGACTTCGAGCGGAGGTTGGAGCCGTATCGGGACGCGGCGCCGGTGAGGGGGTATCGCGACAAGGTGGCGGCGTTCGGGTAGCACGTCGCCGCGACTCCGACCGATAGAGCCCCGCGCCCCTTTTCGGCGCGGGGCCCAGCACGCCTTATGCCGCGGCTCGTAACGGCTCGGCCCTGTGCAACGAGCCGGCCGCCCCGAGGTCCGTCAGGATCGCCGTCGCGGCTCGGTGGGCCGAGTGGAGGGCGCCCTGGACCGTGCTGGTGTCCCGGTGGTCGCCGCACACGTACAGGCCCGCCAGCAGCCGCACCGGGCGGCGCGGGTCGTGCGGTGGGCGCATCGCGGGGACGGCCTGCGGGGTGTGGTGCACGGCGAGCGTCTCCCAGCGTGTCGTGGACGTGCCGTACAGGCGGGACAGGTGCATCCGTACGGCCGTGTCGATGTCGGGTGGCGGTGCGCCCAGGACGGTCGACGAGACAAGCGCCCGGCCCGCGGGCGCGCGGCTCGGGTCGACCTGGCTGAGCACCGCCGTGTGCGCGACCGGACCGCCCCGGTCGGCGTCGAGCAGCAGTGAGGCGCCGGTCGTCGGCGGTTCGTCGGTGGTGTGGTGGACGACCGTCACCGGGTGGAAGTCCGGTACGCGCAGGCCGGGCAGCAACTCGGCCGCGGTGCGCGCGTCCGTCGCCACCAGCACGGCCCGGCAGCGTATCTCGCCGTGCTCCGCCGTGGTCACCGACGTGGTCGCGACCGACGTGACCCGCACGCCGGTGTGCACGGTGCCCGGCGGCAACGCCCGCGCCAGCAGCTCCGGCAGCGCCTCGGCGCCGCCCTCGGGCACGCACAGCCGTCCGCTCACGAAGGCGCGCAGCGCGAGATCCGCACAGCGGCTGGACGTCGTCAGCTCCGGGTCGCACAACAGTGCGGCGAGCAGCGGCCGCAGGAAGCCGTCGATGGTGCGCGCGGGGACGCCCCGCGCCGCGAGGGCCTGCGCGGCCGGCAACTCGGCCCGGGCCAGCAGCCGTTCGACGGGCGCGGAGGCGAGGCGGGCGAGGGCGGCGCCGAGCCGGGCCTGATCGACCGCGGTGCCCAGCGGGGCGCTCGTGCGCACCCGTGGCGGGGACGCCGGCCCCTGAACACCCCGCACGGACGACGACCGAGGGGCGCTCGCCAGAGCGCGCACCGCGTAGATTGCGCCCCTCGTGCGCCTCGCGCGACTGGCACTCGCCGAGGTGGCGAACGCGCCCGCGCGATGCCGGCGCCCGTCGCTGTGCAGCAGTACGCCCGGCGCGAAGGGGCGCAGCGCGAGTGCGTCGAGCCCGGGTGTCAGGCGTAGTTCCGGGTACGAGGTCGACAGGAGCTGGCCGATCCGGTCGAGCCGGAACCCGTCGATCTTCTCGGTCGACATTCGGCCGCCCGTGTAAGGGGCGGCCTCCAAGACCGCGGTCGTTACTCCTGCGCTGGTCAGTTGATGCGCCGCGGAGAGCCCGGCGACCCCGGCTCCCACGATGACGACGTCCGCCTGGTACGCGGGCTCAAGCACGTGCCCCTCCTCGAGGTTGCGCGGCCGGTGGAGACGTCATGCCCCCAACAGGCTCCGGGGATACCCGAGTTCGGAACGAGGTTAGGGTCGCGATCGGTCAGGAACAGTCGCGCATCGGCAGAGCACGGTCGCACAGCGGTCGCATACGGGCACTCACTGGGCCGCCCGGATCGCCCCCTCGATCTCCGGGAAGGCGAAGGCGAACCCGGACTCCAACAGTCGCGCGGGCAGGACGCGCTGGCTGCCGAGCACGTCCCCGGCCATCTCACCGAGCACGGTCCGCAGCACCGGCGCCGGGACCGAGAACAGCGTCGGCCGGTGCAGCACCCGCCCCATCGCCTCGGTGATCTCACGGTTCGTCAGCGGGTGGGGGGCGGTCACATTGAAGGGCCCCGACAGGTCCTCCCGGTCGATCAGATGCCGGATGGCGGCCACCTCGTCGTGCAGCGAGACGAACGACCAGTACTGCCGCCCGTCCCCCATCCGCCCGCCGAGCCCGGCCTGGAACAGCGGGAACAGCCGCCCCCACGCCCCGCCGTGGCGGGCCACCACCAGCCCCGTGCGCGGGAACACCGTCCGTACGCCGGCCTCCCGTGCGGGCGCCGCGGCGCCCTCCCACTCCACGACCAGCGAGGGCAGGAAGCCCTGACCCGGCGGGGCGCTCTCGTCGACGGCCCGCTCGCCGGTCTCGCCGTAGTAGCCGATCGCGCTGCCGTTCACGAAGACCCGCGGCGGCTCGTCCAGCGAGGCCATCGCCTCCGCGAGCGCCGCCGTGCCCAGCACCCGGCCTGCCCGGAGCTTCGCCTTGTACGCCTCCGTCCAGCGGCGCGAGCCCACGTTCGCCCCGGCGAGATTGACCACGACGTCGCACCCGGCGAGTCCCGCCACGTCCACGTACTGCCGCTCGGGGTCCCACCGGACCTCGTCGGCCGCCCGGGGCGCGCGCCGCACCAGCCGCACCACCTCGTGGCCGTCGGCGAGCAGGGAACGGACCAGTGCGCGGCCGATGAGACCGGAGGCGCCGGCCACCGCAATCCTTGAAAGTTGCATGACTTCATCCTGCCTGTGGCCGCATAAAATCCCGGTCGGATTCCCGCACTCCGGTCATAGGGTGACGCTCATGTCCGTACCGCACCAGCCGCCGCGCATACGCGCCGCCCTGCCTGACGACGCGGAGGAGCTGTCCCGCCTCGACCGTCTCACCTGGTCGCCGCTGCACGCGGTCACGCCCCCACCGCAGCCGCAGTACCGGCCTTTCTTCGACGAGCGTCATGTCCCCGACGACTATCTGGTCGCCGAGCTCGACCGCCGCGTCGTGGGCTACATCTGCCTCGCCTTCGCCACCCCGCTCGCGTCCAACGCGCACGTACGGCAGATCCAGGGCCTCGCGGTCGCCGACGAGGCCCGCGGCCGCGGCGTGGGGCGTGCCCTGATCCGCGCGGCCGTCGAGGAGGCCCGCCGCAGGGGCGCGCGCCGCCTCACGCTGCGCGTCCTCGGGCACAACACGCCTGCCCGCAAGCTGTACGAGTCCGAGGGGTTCGTGGTGGAGGGGGTGCTGCCCGAGGAGTTCTTCGTGGGCGGAGCGTACGTGGACGACGTGTTCATGGGACGCAGTGTCTGACCTGACCTGACCTGACCGGCCCCGTGCCGGTCCCCTCACCTCACGACGTGACGAGATCCCCCGTGTCCACGGCCGCCGTCGCGTTCGCCGCGCGCTTGGCGTCGGAGGCGACCTCGGCCGCCGTCAGGACGTAGCCGGTCTCGGCGTCGGAGGTGGAGCGGGCGAAGACGACGCCGAACACCTTGCCGTCGGTGGTCAGCAGCGGGCCGCCGGAGTTGCCGGGGCGGACGGTGGAGCGGATCGAGTAGATCTCGCGGGTGACCGTCTCGTCGTTGTAGATGTTCTGGCCCGTCGCCCGCACACGGTTCGCGACGGTCGCCGCCTGGAGGTTCAGGTCGCCGTCCTCCGGGTAGCCCGCCACGACCGCCGAGTCGCCGCGGGTGGCGTCGTCGTCGAACCGCAGGACGGGGGCGCGCAGGTCGGGGACGTACAGCACGGCCACGTCCCGCTGCGGGTCGAAGAGGACCACCCGCGACTCGTACGACCGCCCGACGCCGCCGACCCGCACGCTGGGATCGTCTATGCCGGCCACGACATGGGCGTTGGTCATCACGTGCTGCGGGGCGTAGACGAAGCCGCTGCCCTCGCGGCCCTGGGTGCCCGAAACGCCCTCGATCTTGACCGTGCTGAGCTTGGCGGCGTTCGTCGCGGCGGCGGTGACGCTGTCGCCGGTGGGCTTGGCGACCTCGGCGGTCGACTCGTTCTCGAACGGGTTGAAGACCTGCGGGAAGCCCGCCTCGGTGAGCGCGGAGGTGGCCCGCGAGAACCAGGCCGGCGTCGTGTCCGGCATGGTGTCCTGCACGGTGCCGAGCAGCCGGGAGTCCCGGATCGCCGAGCTGAGCAGCGGTGAGGAGGTGGACGCCGCGAGGACGCTTGCCGCGACCCAGGCCACGATCAGCACGGCCACGGAGTTGGCCACGGCCCCGCCTATTCCGTCGGCCACCCTGAGCGGCCCCCGGTCCAGCTCCCGGCGCAGCCGCAGCGCCAGCCGGCCCGCCAGCTCGTGCACCATGACCGCCGGGACCAGCACCGTGAGCACCGCGGTCACGGTCGCCCGGGTCGTGCCGGGCGTGACCAGGTCCATCATCCAGGGCAGGATCCATACGCCGATCACCGCACCGCCGATGAAACCGGCCAGGGAAACGCAGCCGGCCACCAGTCCACGGCGGTAGCCGGACGCGGCGTAGGCCAGGATCACCAGCAACAGCAGGATGTCGAACAGGTCCACGGAGCCGCCTTTCTCTCGGACCCCTTAGTACGCGTGGAAGGCGCCTGTTGATCAGCGCCCGCACGCGCGCCGCAGGGAACCGGCCACGCTGCGTGCACCTGGAGAAACGTCCCCGACCGGGACGATGGTTCCACCACGTGTCACGTCACACATCGCGGGCGGACGGGATTCGTCGGACAGTAGGACCATGCGTGTCTTCCGACGGGTCACCCGAAGGGTCTTCCGACGCACACGGGGGAGACGAAGACCTCGCGCCGTACGAATACCGTGGGCTGGGCGAATACGGGGGGTGCCGGGGGCGGCCGACGGGGTTGCCGGGGGTGGCGCGGGTGGGCGGGCCGAGGGGGCGGCCGGTGGGCCCGGCGTTGGCGGCGTGCAACGGCCGGACCGTGAGCCGAGGGCTGTGCGGGCGGGGCTGCGGGATCCGGGAGCGCCGGATCACGGCACTGCGGGTGGGGGACCGGCGGACAGCGTGGCGCGGGACGCCCGGCGCACTCCACCCGGTGCGGGAGCGCCTGGCGGGTCACCTGTGCCGTCCGTGCAGCGAGAAAGGCCGCCTTCGCGGGACGAGTCGACGGCGTGGGCAGAGCCTGTGGTGCGGGACGAATCGACAACGCGGGCCGATCCTGCGGCGCCCGACGAGCCGGCTGTGCCGGTCGAGCCGGCCGTGCCGGCGGGGCGAGACGGGTCCGTGGCGCCCGAGCAGTCAGTGCCGCAGGAGGCGTCGGGTGTTCGGGAACAGGCGCTCGGCCCGGATCGGCAGGCTGTCCGAGCGGCCGATGCCGGGCGGCGTGACGGAACCTCTCAGCCTCGTACGGACGAGCCGGGAGTATGGGCGGAGCCCGCTGTGGCCGACGAGCCCACCGAGCCCACCGAGCCCACCGAGCCCACCGAGCCCACTGAGCCGGCCGAGCCGGCCGAGCCGGCCGTGCCGACCGTGCCCGCGGTGCGGGGCGAGGCCATGGCGCCGGAGCCGGCAGTGGCGCCGGAGGCGTCGGTCGGCCGGGATCAGCAGGCGGTCGGCCCAGGGGAGCGGGGTCTGCGAGTGGTCGGTGCCGGGCAGGGGGGCCGGCTGTGGGGCGTCGGCGGGCGGCGTCTCCCCGCCCTCCTGCTCGTGCTGCTCGGCTGTGTTCCCGGTCTCGCCGCCGTTCTCGCGCTGGTGCTGTGCGCCAACGGGGTCGAGAGCACGGTCGGGGCCGCCGCGCGGGCGGACGCGGTGCGGCCCGCCGTCGTGCATCAGGCGCCCCGGCCGCGCATCGTGCCGAGGTCGGCCTGGCTGGACGACGACACCCGGCACGGCCAGCCGCCCCCGCGCTACGACGACCGCGTCGTCGCCGTCTTCGTCCACCACACCGACTCACCGAACGGCTACGACTGCGCCGACGCCCCCCGCATCATCCGCTACCTCTACGCGGGCCAGACCGGCTCCCGGGACTGGGACGACATCGGCTACAACTTCCTCGTCGACCGCTGCGGCACCATCTACGAGGGCCGCGCGGGCGGCATCGACCGCCCCGTCACCGGAGCCCACACCCAGGGCTTCAACCACCGCACCACCGGCATCGCCGCCCTCGGCACCTTCACGGCCGGCGTCCCCGTGCCGAAGGCGATGACCGACGCGATCGCCGCACTGGCCGCCTGGAAGCTGGGGCTCTCCGACACCGACCCGCGCACGAAGGTCCGCCTGACCTCCAGCAACAGCCACAGCCGCTACGCCGCCGGCACCACCGCGGCCCTCCCCGCCCTCGCCGGCCACAACGAGGGCTACATGACCAGCTGCCCGGGAGCCGCCCTCACCGCCCGCCTCCCCGAGATCAGGCAACAGGCGGCACGCCTCCAGGGCAGGAGCCCGTAGCGAGCGGGCAGCCTCGCCGCCAGGTCACCTGCGCCCCAAGTAGACCCCCAGCGCCCGCTGCAACACCCTGCCCTGACTGCCCACCGGCAGTTCCCACTCCCCGAGGTACTCCACCGCCCGGCCGCCGGTCCCCGTCTTGAAGCGGAGCCGTCCGAGCAGGCGGTCCTCGGTGAGGCAGGGTGTGATGGAGCGCAGGTCGTACGTCTCGGCACCCGCCGCCCGCGCGTCACCGAGCATGCGCCACACCAGCGCACTGCTCGGCCGCAGGTGCCGCCCCCGGGGACCGGACGCGGCGTACGAGTGCCAGACCCGTGAGCCGACGTTGATCATGAGAGCCGCGGAGAGCACCTCGCCGTCGTACTCGGCGAGATACAGGCGCAGCCGATCGTCGTCCTCGGCGTTCAGCGCCTTCCACATCCGTCGGAAGTAGTCCGACGGGCGGGCCTTGAAGCCGTCGCGGGCGGCGGTCGCGGTGTAAAGGCGGTGGAAGTCGGGCAGGTCCGCGGCCGAGCCCCAGGTGACCCGGACGCCCGCCTCCTCGGCCGTGCGCAGGGACTGCTCCCAGTGCGGTGCGAGGGCGCCGCGCAGCTCGTCCATCGAGCGCCCCGCCAAGGGGATCTCACAGCCGTAGCGCGGCTGCCCGAGCCCGAAACCGCTCCCGTCGTCCTCCTCGCACCGCCGCCACCCGAGCCGCCGCAGCCGCTCCGCGACGTCGAGCGCGTATCCGTCGATGCCGGCCGCCGGCAGCTCGTGCAGATGCCGTACGTCGGGGTCGGCGATGCCCGCCGCCACGGTGGCCGCGTCCCAGTGCCGTACCACGAGGGGCGGGCCGATCCGCACCGAGAACGCCCCGATCTTCTGCAGGTGGGCGACGAGCGGGTCCAGCCACCGCTCCAGGCGCGGAGTGCGCCAGTCGATCGCGGGCCCGTCGGGGACGTAGGCCAGGTAGCGCCGGGTGCCCGGCAGCGGCCGGTACAGGACCAGGGCCGTCGCGACCAGCGCCTCGCCCTCGAACCAGCCGACGCTCTCCGGCAGCCAGTCGGGCTTCACGTCGCCCCACTCCGGGATCTGGAGATGGCTCGCGTCGGGATGCCGCCGCAGATGGGCGAGGTGTTCCGTGCGCGGTATCTCCCGCACGAACAGGCTGGTCATGGGCAGGGTGCTCCTGGTCGGGGCGGCCACCCTAAGCCGGGGATCACCGGGCTGGTCAAGAGTTCCCGGGCGAACGGTCGTCGACGCGGGCCCGAACAGCTCTGAGACCCTCAGTCCTTGAACCGCTCCTACCGGCTCAGTCCTTGAACCGCTCCCACAGCCTGGGCAGCCGCTCCGCCAGCGCCCGCTCGTTCTCGAAGTCCAGCGGCGTGCCCGCCGGTTCCCGGGGCGCGGGCGCGATGCCGAGGTCGGGGGCGACGGTGCCGGTGAGCTGTTCGTAGGCCTCGTCCGCGGCGTAGCCGAGCTCCTCGCCGTCGCCGTCGAACTCCTCGTCGAAGTCGGCCAGCAGCTCGGCGAGCGAGTCGGGCTCGTGCACCGCGCCCTCGTACACCTCACGGCCCTGGCCGATCAGCCAGCACCGGAAGAAGTCGAACGCGTCGTCGCTGGCCCCGTCCAGCAGGACCCAGGCGGCACCCCAGAGGTCCCAGGTGTACGCGCGGTTGTAGCGGGCCTCGAAGTGACGGGCGAAGTCCAGGACCATCTCCGGCTCCAGTGCCAGCAGACGCTCCAGGAGCAGGTCAGCCTGTTCCTCGGGGTCGCCCTCGGCGGCCTCGCGGGTTGCGTCGATCAGCTCCCAGAACTCCGTCTCGTCCATCACGGGTCCAGCATCGGCCCTGTGCGGGTGGGGCGCACGTTCAGTGCGGCGGAATCTTTGCCGTACAGTGCCGCCAGCCGTATCGCGTCCTCGGTGAACCGCTCCCGCAGACTCTCCGGCGCCAGCACCTCGACCTCCGGCCCGAGCCCCGCGAGCTGGGCGTGGGCGACCTCCTCGGACTCCACCGGGAGCGTCACCGTCACCCAGCCGTCCTCGTCCGGCGCCCCGGCCGCCGTCTCCAGCGCCTCCCGCGCGGACCGCCGATCGACGGCGTACGGCAACGCGCGCGCCCCGTCCGGGGAGAGCCGCACCACCACCTCGGCCCGCAGGATGGACCGCGCGAACTGCTCGGCCCGCTCGTCCCAGAAGCCCGGCAGATCGAACTCCTCGTCCCGCTCGAAGCGTTCGTCCCCGGCGTCCACGGCGGTGAACCGGTCGATCCGGTACACCCGGTACGACCCGTGACCCTGCCCGGCCACGCGGGCGCACAGGTACCAGACCCCCGCCTTCAGCACGAGCCCGTACGGCTCCAGTTCCCGCTCGACCTCACCCTCGCCGCGCCGGTACCGCGCGACGATCCGCCGGTCGTCCCACACCGCATCGGCGACGGCCGGCAGCAGCTCGGGTGTCTTCGGCTCCTTGAACCAGTTCGGCGCGTCGAGGTGGAACCGCTGAGCGGCGGTGCGGGAGGCGTCGCGCAGGGAGGGCATAAGGGCCGCCGACACCTTCAGCCGGGCGGCGGAGGCGGCGTCCTCCAGCCCCATCTCCCGCAGCGCCCCGGGGACGCCACTGAGGAACAGGGCCTCGGCCTCGCTCCGGGCGAGGCCCGTCAGCCGGGTCCGATAGCCCCCGATGAGCCGGTACCCGCCGGCCCGCCCCCGGTCGGCGTACACCGGAACCCCCGCCTCCGACAGCGCCTGCGCGTCCCGGGTGACCGTGCGCTCGGACACCTCCAGCTCGCGGGCGAGTTCGGCGGCGGTCATGGAGGGCCGGGACTGAAGGAGCAGCACCATCTTGATGAGCCGGGCAGCGCGCATGCGTTCATGATGCCGGTCGCCACTGACAGGAAGGGGTACGGCAGTCGCCGTACCCCTTCACCGGCCGTCAGCCTCTTACAGCCCTCGGCCCTTTGCGGCCCTCGGGCCCTTTACAGCCCGTACTTCTCGCGCGCTTCCTTCACCGCCGTCGCCTTGACCTCGCCCCGCTTCGCGAGCTGGGCCAGGGCCGCGACGACGATCGACTGGGCGTCGACGCCGAAGTGGCGGCGGGCCGCCTCGCGGGTGTCGGAGAGGCCGAAGCCGTCCGCACCCAGCGAGGAGTAGTCCTGCTCGACCCACTGCGCGATCTGGTCCGGAACCTGGCGCATGTAGTCGGAGACCGCCAGCACCGGTCCCTCGGCGCCCTGCAGCGCCTGGCGGACGTACGGCACCCGCTCCTCGCCGCGCAGCAGAGCAGCGTCGGCCTCCAGCGCGTCCCGGCGCAGCTCCGTCCAGGACGTCGCCGACCAGACGTCGGCCGCCACGCCCCACTCCTCGGCGAGCAGCTTCTGAGCCTCCAGCACCCAGTGGATCGCGGTGCCGGAGCCGAGGAGCTGGATGCGCGGGGCGTTCGCCGCCGGGGACAGCTCCGCCGACTCCGCCGTGTTGAAGCGGTACAGGCCCTTGACGATGCCCTCGTCGACACCGAGGCCCTGCGGCTTCGCGGGCTGCGGCAGCGGCTCGTTGTAGACGGTCAGGTAGTAGAAGACGTTCTGGTCCTCGTCCGGCGCCGCCTCGCCGTACATGCGGCGCAGACCGTCCTTGACGATCGCCGCCACCTCGTACGCGAACGCCGGGTCGTACGTCAGCGCGGCCGGGTTCGTCGCCGCGATGACGGGGGAGTGGCCGTCGGCGTGCTGCAGGCCCTCGCCCGTCAGCGTCGTACGGCCCGCCGTCGCGCCGACGAGGAAGCCGCGGCCGAGCTGGTCGCCGAGCTGCCACATCTGGTCGGCCGTGCGCTGCCAGCCGAACATCGAGTAGAAGATGTAGAACGGGATCATGGTCTCGCCGTGCGTCGCGTACGACGTCGACGCGGCGATGAAGTCGGCCATCGAACCGGCCTCGGTGATCCCCTCGTTGAGGATCTGGCCGTTCTCGGCCTCCTTGTAGTACATCAGCTGGTCGCGGTCGACCGGCTCGTACGTCTGGCCCTTGGGGGAGTAGATCCCGAGGGACGGGAAGAGGCTCTCCATGCCGAAGGTGCGCGCCTCGTCCGGGACGATCGGCACCCAGCGCTTGCCCGTCTCCTTGTCGCGGACGAGGTCCTTGATCAGGCGGACGAAGGCCATCGTGGTCGCCACGTTCTGGGAGCCGGAGCCCTTGTCGAAGGAGGCGAACGCCTTCTCCGCCGGGGCCGGCAGCGGCGCCACCGGGTGGACGCGGCGGGCCGGGGCCGGGCCGCCGAGGGCCGCGCGGCGCTCCTGGAGGTAGCGGACCTCGGGGGAGTCGGCGCCGGGGTGGCCGTAGGGGACGACCCCGTCGACGAAGTCGCTGTCCTTGATCGGCAGGTCGAGCAGGTCGCGCATCGCCTTGAACTCGTCCACCGACAGCTTCTTCATCTGGTGGTTGGCGTTCTTCGACGCGAAGCCCTCGCCCAGCGTGAAGCCCTTGACCGTCTGGGCCAGGATCACGGTCGGCGCGCCCTTGAACTCGACGGCGGCCTTGTAGGCGGCGTAGACCTTGCGCGCCTCGTGACCGCCGCGCGAGAGGTGGAAGCACTCCAGGATCTTGTCGTCGCTCAGCAGCTTCGCCATCTCGACGAGCGCCGGGTCCTTGCCGAAGAAGTCCTCGCGGATGTAGGCGGCGTCGCGGGTCTGGTACGTCTGCACCTGCGCGTCCGGTACCTCGCGCAGCCGTCGTACGAGCGCGCCGGTGGTGTCGAGCTGGAACAGCTCGTCCCACGCCGTGCCCCACAGGGTCTTCACGACGTTCCAGCCGGCGCCGCGGAACTGGGCCTCCAGCTCCTGCACGATCTTGAAGTTGGCGCGGACCGGGCCGTCGAGGCGCTGCAGGTTGCAGTTGATGACGAAGGTCAGGTTGTCCAGGCCCTCACGGGAGGCCAGGGCGAGCGCGGCCGTGGACTCGGGCTCGTCCATCTCGCCGTCGCCGAGGAAGGCCCAGACGTGGGAGTTCGAGACGTCCTTGATGCCGCGCGCCGTCAGATAGCGGTTGAAGCGGGCCTGGTAGATCGCCGACAGCGGGCCGAGGCCCATGGACACCGTCGGGAACTCCCACAGCCAGGGCAGGCGGCGCGGGTGCGGGTACGACGGGAGCCCGTCGCCGCCGGCCTCCTGGCGGAAGTTGTCGAGGTGCGTCTCGTTCAGGCGGCCGTCGAGGAAGGCACGGGCGTAGATGCCGGGGGAGGCGTGGCCCTGGATGTAGAGCTGGTCGCCCGAGCCGTCGGCCTCCTTGCCCTTGAAGAAGTGGTTGAAGCCGGTCTCGTAGAGCCAGGCCGCGGAGGCGAAGGTGGCGATGTGCCCGCCGACGCCGTGTTTGCTGCCCCGGGTCACCATCGCGGCCGCGTTCCAGCGGTTCCACGCGGTGATACGGCGCTCCATCTCCTCGTCACCGGGCACGCTCGGCTCGGCGGCGGTCGGGATGGTGTTGACGTAGTCGGTCTCCAGGAGCTTGGGCAGCGCGATGCCGGTGCCCTCGGCGCGCTCCAGCGTGCGGCGCATCAGGTACGCGGCACGGTGCGGCCCGGCCGCCTTGGCGACCGCGTCCAGCGAGGCCTGCCATTCGGCGGTCTCCTCCGGGTCGCGGTCGGGGAGCTGGTCGAGCGCGCTCGGCTGGATGGCGTTGGGGTCGGTCATGTCGCCGCCTTCCTCAGTCGAAGGGGGTTCCCTCATCGGTAAGGGTTCGGGGGTGCCCTTGGTCTTTGGCAGGACAGGGCTGGCAGACCTCGGTGGAGGTCCGTCGGCGACTGTAACTCCCTGATCGATGATCGATCAAAGGGTTGAGGGCGAAAACCTCTTGATCACGAGAAAATAGGCACGGGGTGCCTTTCGGGCAGGCACGGGGTGCCGCACTTTCGAGAGGTTTTCGCAGGTGGGGGCACGTCTGAGCGGGAGCGCGCTCAGGACTCGTGGCGCGGGGCGCAGCCCAGGACGTGGGCCTTGACGAGCTCGGCGATCCTCGGGTCACGGCGCTGGAACGCGGCCACCAGCTCCTCGTGCTCCTCCGCGTACGACTGCTGCACCGTCCCCAGCCACCGGATGGACAGGGCCGTGAACACCTCGATGCCGAGGCCCTCCCAGGTGTGCAGCAGCACCGAGTTGCCCGCCGCCCGCACCATCTCGCGGTGGAAGGCGACCGTGTGCCGCACCTGGGCCGTGCCGTCGGACTTGCGGTCGGCCTCGTACAGGGCGGCGACATGCGGTTCCAGGGCGGAGCAGTCCTCCGCGAGGCGGTCGGCCGCGAGCTCCGCGGCGATGGCCTCCAGACCGGCCCGGACCGGGTAGCTCTCCTCCAGATCGGCCGCGGTCAGACTCCGCACCCGTACGCCCTTGTTGGGCGCGGACTCGATCAGCCGCAGCGACTCCAGCTCGCGCAGCGCCTCCCGCACCGGTGTCTGGCTGACCTCCAGCTCGGTGGCGATCCGCCGCTCCACGATCCGCTCGCCCGGCTGCCAGCGCCCGCTGATGATCCCTTCCAGGATGTGCTCGCGGATCTGTTCGCGCAGCGAGTGGATGACGGGCGCGGTCATGAGGGCTCCTTAGGGAGGGGCCCACAGGCCCCCGGGGCGTTTTGACGTTTAGACAATACGGCCGGGACGCCGCGCGGGAAGGGCGCACGGGGGCGCTTTCGCGCAGGTGAGACGAGACTTACACGCGCACACGGCGGTGCCCCCGCCCGGAGAATTCCGGACGGGGGCACCGTACAGCCGTACCCGCGAAGGGCGTTACAGACCGAGCTCGACCTCGAACTCGCCCGCCTCCAGGATGGCCTTGACCGCCGTCAGGTAACGGGCCGCGTCGGCGCCGTCCACCAGGCGGTGGTCGTAGGACAGGGTCAGGTACGTCATGTCGCGGACGCCGATGACCGTGCCCTCCTCCGTCTCGATGACGGCCGGGCGCTTGACCGTGGCACCGATGCCGAGGATCGCGACCTGGCCCGGCGGCACGATGATCGTGTCGAACAGCGCACCACGCGAACCGGTGTTGGAGATGGTGAAGGTCGCGCCGGACAGCTCGTCCGGGGTGATCTTGTTGGCGCGGACCTTGCCGGCCAGCTCCGCCGTGGCCTTGGCGATACCGGCGATGTTGAGGTCGCCGGCGTTCTTGATGACCGGGGTCATCAGGCCCTTCTCGGAGTCCACCGCGATACCGACGTTCTCGGTGTCGAAGTAGGTGATGGTCCCCTCGGCCTCGTTGATCTTGGCGTTGATGACCGGGTGGGCCTTCAGCGCCTGCGCGGCGGCCTTGACGAAGAACGGCATCGGGGAGAGCTTGACGCCCTCGCGGGCGGCGAAGGAGTCCTTCGCCTGGGCGCGCAGGCGCATCAGCTTGGTGACGTCGACCTCGACCACCGAGGACAGCTGCGCCTGCTCGTGCAGCGCCTTGACCATGTTGTCGCCGATGACCTTGCGGATGCGCGGCATCTTGACGGTCTGGCCGCGGAGGGGGGAGACCTCCAGCGCGGGAGCCTTCTTCGCGGCGGCCGGAGCGGCGGCGGCAGCGGCCGGAGCCGGGGCCGGAGCGGCGGCGGCGGCCTTCGCGGCCTCGGCGGCGGCGACGACGTCCTGCTTGCGGATACGGCCGCCGACGCCGGTGCCCTTGACGGTGGCCAGGTCGACGCCGTTCTCGGCGGCGAGCTTGCGCACCAGCGGGGTGACGTAGGCGCCCTCGTCGGTCGCCTGGGCCGCGGCCGGAGCGGCCGGAGCCGGGGTGACCGGAGCCGCCGGGGTGACCGGAGTCGGCGCGGGAGCCGGAGCCGCCGGGGCGGCCGGAGCCGGAGCCGGAGCGGCAGCGGCGGGCGCCGCCGGAGCGGCGGGGGCCGGAGCCGGAGCGGCGGGGGCGGCGGGGGCCGCGGGCGCGGCCGGAGCCGGGGCCTCGGCGGCGGGAGCCGGAGCCGCCGGAGCCGGGGCGGCCGCCGGAGCGGCGCCCGCGACGCCGATGACGGCCAGCTTGGCGCCGATCTCGGCCGTCTCGTCCTCGCCGACCACGATCTCCAGCAGCGTGCCGGAGGTGGGGGCGGGGATCTCGGTGTCGACCTTGTCCGTCGACACCTCCAGCAGCGGCTCGTCGGCCTCGACGCTGTCACCGACCGACTTCAGCCAGCGGGTGACGGTGCCCTCGGTGACGGACTCGCCGAGCGCGGGCAGGACCACGTCCGTGCCCTCGGCGGAGCCGCCGCCGGCCGCGGCCTCGGCGGTGGGCGCCGGAGCCGGGGCGGCCTGCTCGGTGGACGGCTGGGCGGCCGGGGCCGGCTCGGGAGCCGGCGGGGCCACGTCCTCGACGGCCGGGGCCGGGGCGGCCGCGGGCGCGCCCGTGCCGTCGTCGATGACGGCCAGCTCGGCGCCGACCTCAACGGTCTCGTCCTCGGCGACCTTGATGGAGGCCAGGACGCCGGCGGCGGGCGAGGGGATCTCGGTGTCGACCTTGTCGGTGGACACCTCGAGCAGCGGCTCGTCGGCCTCGACGCGCTCGCCCTCGGCCTTCAGCCAGCGGGTGACAGTGCCCTCGGTGACGCTCTCGCCGAGCGCCGGAAGGGTTACGGAAACCGCCATGGTTTCGGTTGCTCCTTACGGAAAGTGCGGAAGTCTGTGTCGTCGCTTCGTCGACCGAGGGATCAGTCGTGCGAGTGAAGGGGCTTGCCGGCCAGGGCCAGGTGGGCCTCGCCGAGCGCCTCGTTCTGCGTCGGGTGGGCGTGGATGAGCTGGGCGACCTCGGCCGGCAGCGCCTCCCAGTTGTAGATCAGCTGGGCCTCGCCGACCTGCTCGCCCATGCGGTCGCCGACCATGTGGACGCCGACCACCGCACCGTCCTTCACCTGGACGAGCTTGATCTCGCCCGCGGTGTTCAGGATCTTGCTCTTGCCGTTGCCGGCCAGGTTGTACTTCAGGGCGACGACCTTGTCCGCGCCGTAGATCTCCTTGGCCTTGGCCTCGGTGATGCCGACGGAGGCGACCTCCGGGTGGCAGTACGTCACACGGGGGACACCGTCGTAGTCGATCGGGACGACCTTCAGACCGGCGAGCCGCTCCGCCACCAGGATGCCCTCGGCGAAGCCGACGTGCGCGAGCTGGAGCGTCGGGACGAGGTCACCGACGGCGGAGACGGTCGGGACGTTGGTGCGCATGTACTCGTCGACCAGGACGTAGCCGCGGTCCATCGCGACGCCCTGCTCCTCGTAGCCGAGCCCGGCGGAGACGGGGCCGCGGCCGACGGCGACCAGCAGCACCTCGGCCTCGAACTCCTTGCCGTCGGCGAGGGTGACCTTGACGCCGTCGGCGGTGTACTCGGCCTTCTGGAAGAAGGTGCCCAGGTTGAACTTGATGCCGCGCTTGCGGAACGCGCGCTCGAGAAGCTTCGAGCTGTTCTCGTCCTCGACCGGGACGAGGTGCTTCAGGCCCTCGATCACGGTGACGTCCGAGCCGAAGGACTTCCACGCGGAGGCGAACTCGACGCCGATGACACCGCCGCCCAGGATGATCGCGGACTTCGGCACGCGGTCCAGGACGAGGGCGTGGTCGGAGGAGATGATGCGGTTGCCGTCGATCTCCAGGCCCGGCAGCGACTTCGGCACGGAGCCGGTCGCCAGCAGCACGTGGCGGCCCTGGACGCGCTGACCGTTGACGTCGACGGAGGTCGGGGAGGACAGGCGGCCCTCACCCTCGATGTACGTCACCTTGCGGGAGGCGACGAGGCCCTGCAGGCCCTTGTAGAGGCCGGCGATCACACCGTCCTTGTACTTGTGGACCCCGGCGATGTCGATGCCCTCGAAGCTGGCCTTCACACCGAACTGCTCGCTCTCGCGGGCCTGGTCGGCGATCTCGCCCGCGTGCAGCAGGGCCTTGGTGGGGATGCAACCCCGGTGCAGGCAGGTGCCGCCGACCTTGTCCTTCTCGATCAGGGCGACGTCCAGGCCCAGCTGCGCCCCGCGCAGGGCCGCGGCGTAACCACCGCTACCACCGCCGAGGATCACTAGGTCGAAAACGGTGCTGGCGTCGTTCGCCACGTCACGTCCTCCATGCATGTGCGCCGTGCGCCGGTCGTCCATGACCGACAGGCGGCTGGTGTCCGGCCGCTCGTTCTTCGGCCCTTCGGTGGGGCCCTGTCCTGCCGAGCCCCATCTTCGCACTTGTCCACACCGAACGAGACGCCGGGCCGGTGTGTGAGACGTAGCACGTTCAGTTGAGCGCGCAGGGAAGAGGGGGCTCCGCCCTACCCGCGTGCGGAGCCCCCTCCTTCAGAACAGCATCAGCCCAGGTCGCCGGAAGCCGTCAGTTCGGCCAGCCGCACCAGCGTCCGCACAGCGGACCCCGTACCACCCTTGGGCGTGTATCCGAAGGGCCCACCCTCGTTGAACGCGGGCCCCGCGATGTCCAGGTGCGCCCACGTGATCCCCTCGCCCACGAACTCCCGCAGGAACAGGCCCGCGACCAGGCCCCCGCCCATCCGCTCACCCATGTTGGCGATGTCCGCGGTGGGCGAGTCCATCCCCTTGCGCAGATGCTCGGGCAGCGGCATCGGCCAGGACGGCTCGCCGACCTCCTCCGCCGCTTCCACCACCGCGGAGCGGAACGCGTCGTCGTTGGCCATCACACCGAACGTCCGGTTGCCCAGCGCCAGCACCATCGCCCCGGTCAGGGTCGCCACGTCCACGATCGCGTCCGGCTTCTCCTGCGACGCCGCCCACAGCGCGTCGGCGAGCACCAGCCGCCCCTCGGCGTCGGTGTTGAGCACCTCCACCGTCTTGCCGCTGTACATCCGCAGCACGTCACCCGGGCGCACGGCGGAGCCCGACGGCATGTTCTCGGCGAGCGCCAGCCACCCGGTGACGTTCACCTCCAGACCGAGGCGCGCGGCGGCGACCACCGCGGCGAAGACCGCCGCCGCACCGCTCATGTCGCACTTCATCGTCTCGTTGTGCCCGGCCGGCTTCAGGGAGATGCCGCCCGAGTCGTAGGTGATGCCCTTGCCGACGAACGCGAGGTGCTTGCTCGCCTTGGAGTGGGTGTACGACAGCTTGACCAGCCGCGGAGCCGACGTCGAGCCGCCCCCGACGCCCAGGATTCCGCCGTAGCCGCCCTTGGTCAGGGCCTTCTCGTCGAGCACCTGCACCTTGATGCCGTGCTCCTTGGCCGCCTGCTGGGCCTCGGCGGCGAACGACGCCGGGTTGAGGTCGTTCGGCGGCATGTTGATCAGGTCGCGGGCGCGGTTGAGCTCCTCGCAGACGGCGCTCGCGCGCTCGATCGCCGCCTTGTGCTCCTTGTCGCGGGGCTTGCCGCCGAGCAGGGCGACCTCGGCGAGCGGCGCCTTGCCGTTCTTGGCCTTGGCGTTGCCGCCGGTCCCCTTCGACTCCTTGTAGACGTCGAAGGAGTACGCCCCGAGCAGCGCGCCCTCCGCGATCGCGCCGATGTCGGCGGCGTCCGCGAGCGGCAGGGCGAAGGCGGCCTTCTTGGAGCCGGCGAGGGAGCGGGCGGCGGCGCCGGCGGCCTTGCGCAGCGCCTCGCCGTCGTAGTCGGCGTCCTTGTCGGGCTCTGCGCCCAGGCCGACCGCCACCACGAGCGGGGCCTTGAAGCCGGCGGGGGCGGGGAGCTTCGTCACCTCGCCCTCGGCGCCGGAGGCACCGAGGGTCTCCAGGACGCCGGCGAGCTTGCCGTCGTACGCCTTGTCCACGGCCTCGGCGCCCGGCGCCACGACCGGTCCCTTGGCGCCCTTGGCGACACCGATCACGATCGCGTCGGCCCGCAGGCCGGGCGCCGCGGCGGTGCTGAGAGTGAGAGCAGTCACGGTGGTGAAATCTCGCTTCCGATGTGAAGTTGCATGGCCGAATGGTGTGGGTCGACCGGGCCCGACGGCCGACCCTGGTTTCCGACCTACGGGTGCGGTGTCAACGGGGCCTTCCCCGGTACGGCGAACACGGGGATGAGCCTACGCTCGTGTGAGCGTTCGCTCATTCCTGCGGGTGTTCACCTGTCGGTGGCGTGCCGGTCATTTCTTGATCCTCGGCCTCGGTGAGCTGAGTCACACTCGTGTGGTTCCGGTGAGCGATCAGCTTGCCGCTTTGCATGATTTCCACGAATCCTCCGCCGATCCGTCACAGGGGCGCGGAGGGATCTTCTGGGGGGAAGGGACGCTCAATGGCGCACAGTGCGCACAGATGGACCATGCGCTGGACCATGCGCAGAAACACCGTCGCCGCCCTGACGGCGACGGGCCTGCTGGCCCTGGGGCTCTCGGCCCCGCGAGCCGCGGCCGCCGAGGAACCGCGCATCGATCTCAGGGTGCTGGTCGTGGACAACGGCGACAGCCCCGTCGAGGCCGTCACCGCCCAACTCAGGAGCACCGGCATCCCGTACACCACCGTCGACCTGAACGACGCGGACCGCCCGACCATCACGGCCGCGTTCCTCAGCGACACGGTGAACGGCAGGCCCCGGGCCAAGTACCAGGGGGTGGTCGTGCCCGACGAGACCCCCTTCGGGGCGGGCTCCGCCGAGCAGACCGCGCTGGAGAACTACGAGCGGACCTACGGCATCCCGCAGGTCGACGCCTACACCTGGGCCCACCCGGGCGTCGGTCTCGACTACACGAGCGAGGGCGGCTGGGCCGGCGGCCTCGACGGGCGCGAGGCGTCCGTCACCGCGGCGGGCAGGGCGGGGTACTTCGGCTATCTCGACGGCGCCCTCACCTTCGAGGACAACGACGCTTCCGTCCTGGAGAGCTACGGCTACGTCGCCAGGCCCCGCACCGGCTTCACCAGCTATGTCGACCTCCCCGTGCCCGCCGGCTCCGGGCGCGGCAGCCTGGTCGGCGAGTACCGGCACGACGGGCGCCGCGAGCTGGTGGTGACCTTCGCCTACAACCAGCACCAGCAGCACTTCCGGGTGCTCGCCCGCGGCATCGTCGAATGGCTGACCCAGGGCGTCCACCTGGGGCAGACACGCAACTATTTCGCGGTGCACGTCGACGACGTGTTCGCGTCCGACAGCCGCTGGGACACCGAACGCAACTGCACCCCCGGCGACTTCGACTGCGTGGGCGGTGACGGCGAGGGGACCACGCCGATCCGCATGACGGCCGAGGACGCGGTGTACGCCGCGCGGTGGCAGCGCGAGCGCGGGTTCACGCTCGACATGGTCTACAACGCCGGCTCCGGCGAGGCGTGGAAGAACGAGCACGGCGGCACCGACGCCCTCACCGACCGGCTGCTCGCCGACCGGGCCGAGTACCGCTGGATCAACCACACCTACACGCACCCGTTCCTCGGCTGTGAGCAGGACACCTCGACCGTCCCGTGGAGGTGCGCCAAGAACGCCGACGGCTCGACGCGGTACATGAGCCGCGCGGACATCGCGGCGCAGATCCGCGACAACCACAACTGGGGCGTCACCAAGGGGCTCCCGCTCGACCGCACGGAACTCGTGACCGGCGAGCACTCGGGCCTGAAGACCCTGCCGCAGCAGCCCGACGACAACCCCCACCTGGCCGGCGCCCTCGCCGACAGCGGCGTCAAGTGGATCGCCTCGGACAACTCCCGTGACCCCGCCCAGCGTGCGGTCGGCGCCGCGCTGACCGTCCCCCGGCACCCGATGAACGTGTACTACAACGTGGGTACCGAGGAGGAGATGGCCGACGAGTACAACTGGATCTACACCTCCAGGGCCGACGGCGGCAGCGGCGTCTGCGAGACCAACCCCGCCTCCACCTGCCTGGCCGAACCGCTGGACACCGCCACCGGCTACGACGAGCACATCGTCCCGCAGGAGGCCCGCACCGCTCTCGGACACGTGGTCTCGGGCGACCCGCGCCCGCACTACGTCCACCAGTCCAACCTGGCCGAGGACCGGACGCTGTACCCCGTCCTGGACAAGGTGCTCGCCGACTACGAGGCCCTCTTCGCCGACAACACCCCGGTGCAGAACGTCTCCCAGAACGCCATCGGCACCGAACTCCAGCGCCGCGCCGCCTGGCAGCGCGCTCTCGCGAACGGCTCCGTCACGGCGTACCGCATCGGCAGCGCCGTCACCGTCACCGCCCCGTCCGGGACCCGGATCCCGGTGACCGCACCGGAAGGGACCGTCCAACAACTCCTCATCGGCACCACCGCGTTCGGGACGCCGTACGCGGGAGAGCGCTCGGCCTGGACCACGCCGGGAACGCTGCAGTCCGCTCTCCAGCTGAAGCTGCCGTCGTAGCACAGCGCCAGGCGCGCGCCCCGGTCGCCTCACGACCGCCGGCCGGGGTGCGTTTTCGGGCCGTAGCACCACACTCTGTTCCACAGGGGGGAACTCCCATGATGCGCACCGGCCGTCATGTCACCATGCTCACCGAAGGCACCTATCCGCATGTCCACGGCGGGGTCAGCACCTGGTGCGACCAGCTCGTCAAGGGCATGCCGGAGGTCGACTTCCACCTCGTCTCGCTCACCGGCACCGGCCGCGAACCCGTGACCTGGGAGCTGCCGCCGAACGTCTACCGGCACACCTCCGTACCGACCTGGGGCCCGCGTCCGGGGCGCGGACGAGCGCCGTACGGCCGGGCCCGTCGTCGTTTCACCGACTCCTACGAGCGTTTCCTGCTGTCCTTCCTCGACCCCGAGGCCCCCTGCGACTTCGGCGAGGCCCTGGACGAGCTGGCCGTACTCGCCCGTGACGGACGTCTGTCGGCGGCCCTGCGCACCGAGTCGGCGCTGCGCTCGCTGATGTGGATATGGACGATGCCGCATCTGCCGACCGCGGCCGCCCGGCCGACCGTCCACGACGCCCTGACCGCGACCGACCTGCTGGAACACGCCCTGCGCCCCCTCGGGACCCGCATCCCCGAGGACTGCGTCGCCCACGCCGTCAGCAGCGGCCTCGCCACCCTCCCGGCCCTCGCCGCCCGCCGGCTGGACGGCGTGCCGTTCCTCCTCACCGAGCACGGCATCTACCTGCGCGAACGCTACCTCGGCTACCGCAGCGACGCCCAGCGCTGGCCCGTGAAGGCGTTCATGCTCGGCTTCTACCGGGAGCTGAACTCGCACGGCTACCGGACGGCCGACCTGATCACCCCCTGCAACCAGTACAACCGCCGCTGGGAGGAACGCGGCGGCGCCGACGCCGACAAGATCCGCACCGTCTACAACGGCGTCGACCCGCACGCCTTCCCGCACGCCGGCCCCGAGCCGGAGATCCCCACCCTCACCTGGTGCGGCCGCGTCGACCCCATCAAGGACCTGGAGACCCTGCTGCGGGCCTACGCCATGGTCCGCGCCGAGCTCCCGGAGACCAGGCTGCGGCTGTTCGGCCCGGTCCCGCCCGGCGGCGAGGCGTACCGCACCAAGCTGGAGAAGCTCGCCGCCGAGCTGGGCGTGACGGACGGCCTGACCTTCGAGGGCCGCATCAGCGAGGTCTGGCGTGCCTACGCGGCCGGGCACGTCGTGATGCTGTCGTCCATCTCCGAGGGCTTCCCGTTCTCCCTCATCGAGGCCATGTCCTGCGGCCGTACGACGGTCTCGACGGACGTCGGGGGAGTGCGCGAGGCCGTCGGCGACACCGGTCTGGTGGTCCCGCCGCGCGAGCCGGAGAAGATGGCGGCGGCCGCGCTGACCCTGCTCCGCGACGACGAACGGCGACGCGATCTGGGCGAGTTGTCCCGTCAGCGGGTGATCGACCGGTTCACGCTGCGCCGCTCCGTAGACAATTTCCGGACGATTTATCAAGAGCTCGCGGGCGGCCCCGAGGTGTACGAACCGACGCTCGAAACGGTCGCCGACTGGACCCTCGAACTGCGCAGCCCCTGGTACGAGAAGGTCGCGACGGACGGGACCGGCTGGTGAGCGGAAGCCTCTGGATGCCGCCCGGCTCCCGCCCCGACACCCTGCCCGCCATCCCGCGTCAGCGCGCCAAGCCGAGCTGGGCGGCCCCCGACCCCATCGACGAACTCGCCGACCGCCTCGACGACTTCATCACCGCCGCCGTCCACCCCGACGAGATCGCCGCGCTCCTGGAGTCCGACGGGCTGTCGGACGACCAGATACGCGAGCGCTACGGCGTCAAGGACTCCTTCGCGCTCGCCGAGGAGCTGTACGAGCGGGCCGAGCGCCGCTACCCCGAGCCGGAGGGGCCGGTCCACGACCCCTGGCAGGTGGGCCTGCTGGGCTGCCTCCTCAGAGGCGTCGTCTTCGCCCTCCCCGGCCTCGGCTACGTCCTCGGCGCCCCCCTGCTCGCCGGACCGACGGACGACTTCGGTCTCCCCGCGGGCACGGTCCCGCTGCTGGCCGGCGCCCTGGTCGGCTGGACCTGGAACCAGGGCCTGGCCCACCGGGCGTACTCATGGCTCGGGCTCGGCGACCGGAGCGCGGCCCGCCGCTCGCTGCTCCTCGGCACTCCGGCCGGCGTGCTGCTCGGCGCCCTGGTCGCCCTGGCCGTGGCGGCGACGGCGGCCACGCCCCACCCGGCCGGGGTCGCCTTCGCCGCCGGGCAGTCCTGCTACCTCGGCGCGGCCACGGTCCTGCTGGTCATGGGGCGCGAGCGCGCCCTGCTGGCGGCCCTGCTGCCGATGGCGGCGGCAGCGGTGTTCGCCGTGGCGCAGCCCGTCTCCGACCCGGCGAGACTCGCCGTGCTGCTGGGCTCGCTGCTCGCGGTGGCGGTGCTCGCCTTCCGCGAAGTGGCGCCCGCTGTGCGGGAGCTGGGGGAGGGCGGCTGGACCGCCGGTCTCACCGCCCTCCTGCCCTTCGGCGCGTACGGCACCGCCCCGGACGCGCACCGCCCCGCGTCCCCCGGCCTGACCGGCTCCCTCCCGTACGCCCTGTTCGGCCTGGGCAGCGGCGTGCTCGTGCTGTACGCGGCCCTCGGCGACGCCCTCGCGGAGGAGGGGACCGGCGCGGTCGCCGCGCCCGCCGCCGTCGCCCTCACCCTCAGCATGGGCCCCGCCGAATGGCTGCTGTACCGCTTCCGCAGCGGCAGCCTGGCGGGCCTGCGCTCCAGCAGCACGCCCAAGGCGTTCTGGCGGACGACGGTGCTCACGGTCGCGGAGTGCCTCTCCGCCTACCTGGCCGCCCTCCTCGCGCTCAGCCTCGCCATCTCCGCGCTGTGGCCGCACGCCCCGGGCATCACCGGCGTCCGCCTCGCCGGACTGCTCCTGCTGGGCGTGGTCCTGTGGACGGGCCTGCTGCTCCAGTCGTTCGGCGCGGTGCTCAGCGCGGCGATGATCTGCTGCGCGGCCGCCCTCGCCCAGACGGTGGCCCTGGTGACACACGCGGGCAGCCCGCACTGGATCGGCCTGATCCTCCACGGGGCGGCGGCGATCGCTCAGGCCACGCTGGTCTGCGCCCTGCTGGGGAGAGTGACCGCCCACCGATGAGCGAGCTGCTGATCCCGTACTACGAGCATCCGTCGGTCCGCCCCGCCGAATGGGACGCGATCATCGCGGCCGCGCCCCGCCTCTACGGCGTCGTACTGAACCCGGCCAGCGGCCCCGGCGAGACGCCCGACCCGGCGTTCGCCGAGGTCGCGGCCCGACTGCGGGCGGCGGCCGCGCGGGTGCTCGGCTACGCCGACACCGACTACGGCCGCCGACCGCACGCCGACGTCGTACGCGACCTCACCCGGCACCGCGACTGGTACGGCACGGACGGCGTCTTCCTGGACCAGGTCGCCGCCGGCCGCGAGGAGTTCGGGTACTACCAGCGGCTCGCGACCGCGGCCTGGACCGCCGGTTACGGCACGCTCGCGCTGAACCACGGCACGGCACCCCACCCGTCGTACGCCAGGATCGCCGACGTCCTGGTCACCTTCGAGGGCACCTGGACGTCGTACACCCGACTCGGCCCGCAGCGGTGGCGGGGTGGCACCGGGGCGCGGCTGTGCCACCTCGTGTACGGCGTCCCGGCCGACGTCGACCTGACGGACCTGGCGCGCGCCCGCGGGGCCACGGTCCACTGCGCGGTGCCGGGTACGGGTGATCACCCGTGGGGGACGTTGCCGTACGCGCTGGGGTCCGGTCGCTGAAGTGCCGTGGTCGTCAGCCCAGGGACAGCACGACGAGCGCGGTCGTCGCCGCCGTCTCCGCGAGTCCGCCGAAGACGTCGCCGGTGACGCCGCCGAAGCGGCGGGTGCAGTGCCGTAGGAGCAGTTCGGCGGCGGTGAGCGCCGCGAGGACCGCGAGCGCGGTGCGGGCGATGTCCCGCGTCCCGAGCAGCGCCCCCACCGCCGCGGCCACGCCGGTCACGGCCAGGGCGACGGCCACCGCGGCCCGTACCGGGACGACGCCGGCCACCGCGGCTCCCAGCCCCTCCGGTCGTGCGGCGGGCACGCCCGTCCGTGCGGCCAGGGTGAGCGCGAGCCGGGCGGCGACGGCGGACACCACGGTGGCCAGGGCGCCGCGGGCCCACGAGTCGGCGTACAGCTCGGAGAGTGCGGCCACCTGCGCGAACAGTACGAACACGAGCGTGATGACGCCGAAGGGCCCGATGTCCGACTGCTTCATGATCCGCAGCGCGTCCTCGGCGGGCTTGCCGCTGCCGAGCCCGTCGGCCGTGTCGGCGAGCCCGTCGAGATGCAGCCCCCGGGTGAGCACGGCGGGGACGGCGGCGCCGGCGACCGCGGCGAGGAGGGGAGCGGCGCCCAGGAACAGCGGCACCAGCGCGACGAGGGCGGCACCGCAGCCGAGGACCACCCCGACGAACGGGGCGCACAGCATGCCACCGCGCGCGGCCTCCCGGTCCCACCGGCTCACCCGGACGGGCAGCACACTGAGCGTGCCGAAGGCGAAGCGGAGACCGTGCAGGGGCGGGCGGGTCATGAACACGGCCGCAGACTAGCCCGGACGCCGTGCCCGCCAGGCAGCCCACCCCTGTCACGGAGACACTGAGAACATGGGTGACTGGTGGCAGCGCAACATCATCGAACCGGGCAAACTCCCCCTGCTCCTGGCTCTGACCGCCTTCGTGGTCACGTTCGCGGTCACCCGCGTCATCACCCGCCTCATCCGCGCGGGCAAAGGCCCCTTCCGTAACATCGAGACCGGCGCCGTCCACATCCACCACGTCGTGCCCGGAGTCGTCCTCACGGTCATCGGCGGCTTCTGCGCGGTCGCGGGCGGCCAGCGCGGCTTCGGCTCGGCCACGGCCGCCGTGGTCTTCGGGATCGGCGCGGGCCTGGTCATGGACGAGTTCGCGCTGATCCTGCATCTCGACGACGTCTACTGGACCGAGGCCGGCCGCAAGAGCGTCGAGGTGGTCGTGCTCACCGCCGCCCTGGTCGGCCTGCTCCTCCTCGGCTTCGCGCCGTTCGGGGTCAACGACCTCGACGAGAACGAGATGCAGAACCGCGGGTCGGTGCTCAGCACCATCGCCGGGAACTTCCTCCTCGCCCTGATCGCCCTCGCCAAGGGCAAGGCACGTATGGCGATCTTCGGGGTGATCGTCCCGTTCGTCGCCCTGTTCGGCGCCATCCGCCTGGCCCGGCCCACCTCGCCCTGGGCGAAGCGCTTCTACCGCCGCCGCCCGCGCGCCCGCGCCAAGGCCCAGCTACGCGCCTACCACCACGACCGGCGCTGGGCGGGTCCCAGCCGCAAGCTTCAGGACTGGATCGGCGGCGCGCCCGACGCGGACCCGGCCCGGGCCCTGGAACGCCACTGACGCACCGCCGCCACCCCGCACACACCAGCACCGCCGCGACCGCCGCGACCGCCGCCCGGGAGCGTCAGGGCGCCCCTACTCGGCTTCAGGCCCCTCAGCGACCGCTTTCTCAGCCACCGCTTCCTCGGTCACCGGTTCCTCCGACTCCTCCGACTCCTCCGACTCCTCCGACTCCTTCGGCTTCTCCGGCAGCTCCGCCGCCAGCGCCGCCGCGGCCTGCACCGTCGGCAGGGCCAGCAGGCCCCCGGCCCCCTCCCCGACCCGCACGCCCTGGTCGAGCAGCGGCTCCAGGGCCATCCGGTCCAGCGCCTTCGCCTGCCCCGGCTCCCCGCTGTCGTGCGCGGCCAGCCACCAGTCCGGCGCCCGGAACGCGATCCGCTGCGCCACCAGCGCGCAGGCGGCGACCACCACCCCGTCCAGCACCACCGGCATCTTGCGCACCGCGCTCTGCAGCAGGAACCCCGTGATCGCGGCGAGGTCGGCGCCGCCGACCGTCGCGAGCAGCTGCACCTGGTCCCCGAGCACGGGCCGCGCCCGGCGCAGGGCGTCCCGGATCGCCGTGCACTTGCGCATCCACGCCAGGTCGTCGATGGCCAGCCCGCCCCGCCCGGTGACCACGGAGGCATCGGTCCCGCACAGCGCGGCGACCAGCACCCCGGCCGCCGTCGTCCCGCCGACGCTCACATCGCCGAGCACCACCAGATCCGTACCGGAGTCGGCCTCCTCGTCGGCCACCGCCACCCCGGCCCGGAAGGCGGCCTCGGCCTCCTTGAGCGTCAACGCGTCCTCGATGTCGATACGGCCACTGCCGCGCCGCACCCGGTGCCGTACGACGGCCTCCGGCAGCGACGCCGGATCGCAGTCCAGCGCCATGTCGACGACCCGCACCGGAACCCCGAGCCGGCGCGCGAGCACGGACACCGGCCGGCCGCCCTCGAGGATCTCCCGCACCAACTCCCCGGCGCCGCCCGCCGGCCGCGCCGAGACGCCCAGCTCGGCGATGCCGTGATCCCCGGCGAACAGCACGACCCGCGGCTGTTCGATCGGCCGCACCGGCACGGCGGACTGCGCCGCCGCCAGCCACTCACCCAGGTCGTCGAGGCGGCCCAGGGCTCCGGGCGGCACGATCTGACGCTCACGGCGCGCCTCGGCGTCACGGCGCACCCCACCGTCGGGGCGCTCGATCAGTTCGGAGAAGTCGTCGAGATTAAGCGAGCTCATTCGCCGAACAGTACCGGCACCGGTCGAACAGAAGGGCGCCACATCGCCACCACGGGCCGCGCCACGGCACGGCCGCATGGGCGTGACGTCGTTGCACCCAAGATCGCCATCCCATACGTTCCGTTTTGCAGTGGATTGTCGGGGCATGCTCGCACCGTCCCGCCGTATGCCCCGCCGTACGCCCCCGTCGTACGCCCTCGCGCCCGGGAGCCACCATGACCGCGACCGCACCCGCCCAACGCCGCCACACCGCCTGCGCGTTCACCCTCGCCCCGTGCCGGGACCACACCTACGTCCCCCGGTACCTGTGGCTGGCACGGCAGGCGCCGGCCCGCCGCCTGAGAGCCGCCGCCCGCGCGGTGCTCCCTTTCCCGGAGCCGGAGAGCTGGCTGGACGTGGGCACGGGCGACGCCCGCTTCCCCGAGGCGGCCAAGGAAGTCTTCCCGTACACGGCGTTCGACGGCCTGGACCCCACCGACCGCGTCCTGCACGCGCGCGTGGCCGAGCGGGTGGAGGAGGCCTACGTCGGCCGGCTGACGGACCCCCGCGTCACGGCCCGGCTGCGCGCCCGCTACGACGTCGTCAGCATGCTCCGCCACCTGGAGCACGCCCCGGACCCCCGCGCCGAACTCCGCGCCGCCCTCGCGGTCCTGCGCCCGGGCGGCCACCTGCTCCTCGAACTCCCCAACCCGCGCGGTGTGTTCGCCCTGCTGCTCGGCGCGTGGTGGACCCCGCACAGCGGACCCGGCCATCTGCACCTGCTGCCCGTGCACACGCTGTGCGAGGAGCTCCGGTCCCAGGGCTGCGCGATCGTCTCGATCGACCGCACCGCACACACCCCGTACGACATCGCCGTCACGACCTCACGGGTGCTGAGCCGCCTGCTGTCCCCGGTCCTGGCGCTGGTGGGCGCGCCCCTGATCGCCGCGGCCTGGGCACTCGACCTCGTCCTGGCCCCCGTACTGCGCCGCACCCCCCTCGCGAACGCCTACCGCGTCATCGCCCGCAAGGAGCCGATGGCACCGGCCTGAGGCCCTGGGGTCTGTTGCGAAAGCGGCGCCTGCCGGGCGACGACGCCGCTTTCGCAACAGACCCTAACCACGGAGCACGATCGCCTGCCCCGCCACCACCAGCACCACCTGCTCGCACTCCCCGGCGAACGCCGCGTTCAGCCGTCCCAGCTCGTCGCGGTAGCGCCGCCCCGACGCCGTCGCCGGCACGATCCCCGAGCCCACCTCGTTGGACACGGCGACCACGGTCCGCCGGGTGGCCCGCACCGCGTCCGTCAGCTCCCGCACCCGCTCCCGCAACGCCCGCTCCCCGCCGTCCGCCCACACCGCGTCGTCCCACGCCCCGACGGAGTCCATCACGTCCGTCAGCCACAGGGACAGACAGTCGACGAGCAGCGGCGCCCCGTCCTCGGCCAGCAGCGGCACCAGTTCGCAGGTCTCGGCCGTACGCCACGACCCCGGCCGCCGCTCCCGGTGCGCGGCGACCCGCGCCGCCCACTCGTGGTCGCCGCCCCGCGTGCCCCCGGTCGCCACGTACAGCACGTCCGGGAAGGACTCCAGCCGCCGTTCCGCCTCCACCGACTTGCCGGACCGGGCCCCGCCCAGCACCAGCGTCCGCCGGGGCACGTCCGGCACGTCCTCGTAGGCCCCCACCACCAGCGTCTCCCCGTCCGGCACCGCCCGCGCCCCCGCCGCGGCCAGCCGCCGCCGCAGCTCGGCGCCCGGCGGTACGTCATGGTCCAGATGGACGGCGACCACATCGGTCGTCGGCCCGACCGCGCCCACCGCCCGCAGCCTGGCCAGCGCGTCCGGCCGCCCCACGACATCGGCGACCACCATGTCGTACATCCCGACGGCCCCCTCCTCCAGCCCGGCCGGCGAGCCCCCCGGCGGCAGATACAGCAGCCGCTGCCCGTCCGGCCCGGTCAGCGCGTACCCCGTGCCCGGCGAGTCCAACGCCACCGCCCGCACCCGATGCCCCGAAAGCAGCGTCAACTCCCGCCCGTCCGGCACCCGGCCGGGCTGCGGCAGCCCCGCCGGCACCTCGACGGCGGGCCCGTCGTGCGGATGCGACAGCAGCACCTGCCGTACGCCCCCCAGCGAACGCCCCGCCCGAGCCGCCGCGAACGCCGCCCCTGGCGTCAGGTCGAGCAGCAGCGCCCCGTCCACGAGCAAGGCGGTCGCCGCCCGCGCGTCATCACCGAGCGCGCTCGCACAGGCCGCGCACGGACAGTCGGGGCGGGGCAGTCCCGCGGGGGCACCGGTGCCGAGCAGAGTCAGTTCCACGGACTGATTTTCGCGTGTCCGCGCAGGTCTTGCGCATCCGGCTAGGCTCAGCGCAGGAGCCGGACCAAGATCCGGCTGCTGTTCTGCACGTGCTGACACCTTGGAGGCGTACATGGCGGCATGGACGTGGCGGTTCGAGAAGGCCGACGGGGCGGAAGTCCAGCCCGCGGTGCAGCCCGAGGAGTTCACCACCCAGGGGGACGCCGAGTCCTGGATCGGGGAGCACTGGAAGGCACTTCAGGAGGGCGGCGCGGACCAGGTACGGCTGTTCGAGGACGCCACGGAGATCTACGGGCCGATGAGCCTGCACGCCGACGCGTCGTAGACGGCGGACGGGGTGAGGGGGAACAGGGCCCTCACCCCACCGCCCCCTCACTGCTCACCCAGCGTCACATCCACGGTCTTCTCACTGCCGTCGCGCGTGTACGTCACCGTGGTCCGCTCACCCGGCCGGGCGGAGGCCAGCGCCTCGGCGAGTGAGGTGATGGTCGTGATGTCCGTGTCACCGAGCCGGGTGATGACGTCCCCGGGCTCGATCCCGGCCCTGTCGGCCGCCCCGCCCGCCATCACCTCGACGACGGCGACGCCCGCGACCCGGTAGTCCTCGTCCACGACCGTACGGCCCGTGATGCCGAGCGCGGCCCGGCCCGACTCGGTGACCCTGCCGTCCCGCACGATCTGGTCGGCGATCGTGCGCACCGTCGACGCCGGGATCGCGAACCCGATGCCGGGCGCCGCGTCGTCCCCCTGGCCGGGGTCGGTGGCCGCGAGGGTCGGGATGCCGATGACCCGGCTGTCGAGGTTCACCAGGGCACCACCGCTGTTGCCGGGGTTGATGGCGGCCGACGTCTGCACCATGTTGGCGATCGTCGCGCCCGTACCGCCCTCGGCACGGCTCTCGGTGACGGTCCGTCCGGTCGCCGAGACGATGCCCTGCGTCACGCTGGACGACAGCCCGAGCGGCGAGCCCATGGCCAGCACGATCTGCCCGACCTCGACCTTCGACGAGTCCCCGAACCTCGCCGCCTTCAGCCCCCGCGGCACCCTGTCCAGCTTGATGACGGCGAGGTCCTGCTGCGGGTACGAGTAGACGAGCTTCGCGGTGATGGTGTCCTCGCTGTTGGCGGTCGTCACCCGGAACGTCTCCTCGTCGCCGACGACATGCGCGTTGGTGACGATGTGCCCTTGGCCGTCGTAGACCACGCCCGACCCCAGATCGTTCCTGGCCATGATCTGCACGACCGACGGCAGCACGTCCTCGATCACCTTCAGGTAGCCGTTCTCCAGATCGTCGACGGCCCTGGCCGCCCTCGGTACGGCTGCCTGCGCGGCCCGCGTGGTCGAGTCCTCCTTCTCGCCGGACTCGCCGGAGCGGGCGGACGGGGAGTCGGAGCACCCCGACAGCAGGCCGGCACAGCACAGCAGGGCGGCGACCGTGACGATCGGGCGCGGGGCACGGAAACGGCGAGCATCCATGCCCCGAGTCTCGCTTCGGGGGCCGGCGTCGGCCTGTGCTGCTCACCCGAACGAGCTCAGCCGCGCACTCCGCACAGATGCAGCAACGCCGCGACGCTCCGGTAGGGATCCGTCTTCCCGGCCCGCTCCTCGACCGCCAGCAACGTCTCCAGGTCCGCCGGGACCTCCGCCCCGTCCACCGCCGTGTCGGTGAAGACCCGTACGCCGTACCAGGCGTGCAGCGGCGCCGCGATCCCCGCGAGCGTCGCCGTCAGCTCGGCCAGCCGGTCCGCCCGGACGTCGAGGCCCAGCCGGTTGCGGTACGCGGTCGTGTCGAAGGCGGTCAGCGCACCGGCCCAGTCCCCGCCCAGTCCCGGCCGCATGGCCAGCGCGTCGCCGTTGCGCACGAGCAGCGAAAGCAGTCCGCCCGGGGCGAGCATCCGGGCCAGCCCGGCCAGCAGGGGATCGGGCTCCTCGATGTACATCAGCACGCCATGGCACAGCACGACGTCGAAGCTGCCCGGCAGGAAGTGCACGCCGGTGTCCCGTCCGTCCCCCTGGACGATACGGACCCGTTCCCGGATCCCCTCCGGCTCGCCGGCGAGCTCCTCGCGGGCCGCCGCGATCATCTTCGGGTCCTGCTCGACACCGGTCACCTGGTGCCCGGCCCTGGCCAGGCGCAGCGCCTGCGTGCCCTGGCCCATCCCGACGTCGAGCACCCGCAGCCGCTGCCCGACCGGGAACCGCCCGGCTATCTGCTCGTCGAGCTGCCGGGCCACCAGCTCCTGTCGTACGACATCACGCAGCCCGCCCAGCCCGCTCAGCCAGGCATCGGCCGCACCCCCGGGAAAAGCGGTTGCGGTCAGGGCCGCTCTCCGCGCTTGACCTGCGGCTTCGGCAGCCGGAGCCGGCGCATCTGGAGGGAGCGCATCAGCGCGTAGGCGACGGCGCCGCGCCTGTTGTCGTCGGGGAAGCGCTCGGCGAGCCGCTTCTTCAGGCGGACGCCCGTGACCAGCGAGTCGAGCACGATCAGGACGATCACGACGAGCCACAGCAGCAGCGCGATGTTCTGGAGCGCCGCCACCCGGACCATGCTCAGCACGAGGATGATCACGGCCATCGGCAGGAAGAACTCCGCGATGTTGAAACGCGAGTCGATGAAGTCACGCGCGAACTTGCGGACCGGACCCTTGTCACGGGCCGGGAGATACCGCTCGTCGCCCCCGGCCAGCGCCTGGCGCTGCTTCTCCAGGGCGGCCCGGCGCTCCTCGCGCTGGCGCTTGGCGGCCTCCTTGCGCGTCATCGACGTGTTGGCCACGCTGCGACGCTGCGACTGGGCCTCACTGCGCTTGGGCGTGGGGCGGCCCTTCGGGGCCTCGGGGTGACGGGTCTGAGTGGAGTCGGTCACCGGCGCCTTGTCGGCGGCCTGGGCCTTCTCTTCCTTGGCACGGCTACGGAACACAAAACCCAAGGGTACGGGGTGGCAGGGGTTGGACCCCACCCCCATGGGGAACGATCCGGCAACACCAGTCGTCGTAGGGGGACAGAGGGAACGTTGCAGACGGTCCGGGAGCCACCTACTCCTTACGCCGGAGCGGGAGCGTCAGCAGTCGTCCTTGGGGATGAGCGCATCCGTCCCCGAACAGTGCGTCAATGGATGCAGGGCCCGTACTGTGGGTTCTGTCGCAGAGCTGGAGCTGGACGTCAGAAGGGGGCGCGCGAAGCCCATGAGCGGTGTCATGAAGCGTATGGGGATGATCTTCCGCGCGAAGGCGAACAAGGCCCTTGACCGGGCCGAGGACCCGCGCGAGACCCTCGATTACTCGTACCAGAAGCAGCTGGAGCTGCTCCAGAAGGTCCGCCGCGGCGTGGCGGACGTGGCCACGTCCCGCAAGCGCCTGGAGCTCCAGCTGAACCAGCTGCAGCAGCAGTCCGGGAAGCTGGAGGACCAGGGCCGCAAGGCGCTCGCCCTGGGCCGGGAGGACCTGGCCCGCGAGGCGCTGTCGCGGCGAGCCGCGCTCCAGCAGCAGGTGACCGACCTGGAAACCCAGCACGCCACCCTCCAGGGCGAGGAGGAGAAGCTCACCCTGGCGGCCCAGCGGCTCCAGGCCAAGGTCGACGCCTTCCGTACCAAGAAGGAGACCATCAAGGCCACGTACACCGCGGCGCAGGCCCAGACCCGGATCGGCGAGGCGTTCTCCGGCATCTCCGAGGAGATGGGCGACGTCGGCCTGGCGATCCAGCGTGCCGAGGACAAGACGGCCCAGCTCCAGGCCCGCGCCGGAGCGATCGACGAACTCCTCGCCTCCGGCGCCCTGGACGACCAGTCCGGCATGCACAAGGACGACATCCAGGCCGAGCTGGACCGGCTCTCCGGTGGTACGGATGTAGAGCTGGAACTGCAGCGCATGAAGGCGGAGCTGGCGGGCGGTTCGTCCTCGCAGCAGGCGATCGAGGGCGGTGCCGGCCAGGCCCAGCCCCAGTCCCAGCAGCAGCCGCAGGACACCCCGCGCTTCGACAAGCAGTAGCCGACGGCGGGGCCCACGCCGAGGAGGGCGAGATGGGCGACATGATCGTCCGGATCATGGGTGAGGGGCAGGTGAAGCTGTCCGACAGCCACCTGCCCGCGCTGAACAAGCTCGACGACGAGCTCCTGCTGGAAATGGAGAACGGCGACGGCCCCGGCTTCCGCCGCACCCTTGCCGCCCTCCTGGCCAAGGTCCGTGAAGTGGGCGAACCCCTGCCCGACGCCTCCCTGGAACCGTCGGAACTGATCCTCCCCTCCCCGGACGCGACACTGGAGGAGGTCCGGGAGCTGTTGAGCGACGACGGCTTGATCCCGGGGTGAGCCGACGCCGGCAGCCCCGGGGCGACGCGGACCGCAACGCCGGGCACATCGCACGCCGGGCACATCACACGAGGAACCTTCCGTTGGCCCCCGTTCCGAGCCCCGCAGGCAATCGCGTCCGGCGTCATCTCAAGGCGCACCCCATGGCGCTGGACGCGGCGTTGGCGGTCGGCGTGCTGGCCTGCATGGTGGCCGGCTCGTTCGTGGACCCGCACGGGGAGAACGGGGTCACCTGGGCCCTGCGCACCCCTGACGCGCTCAGCCTCGTGCTCATCGCCCTCGGCGCCGCCGCCCTGGTCTTCCGCCGCCGCGCCCCGATGACGGTCCTCGCCCTCACCGGCGCCGTCTCCCTCGTCGAGTCCGTCACCGGCGACCCCCGCGCCCCCGTCGCCATGTCCGCGGTCATCGCGCTCTACACCGTCGCCTCGACCACCGACCGCCCCACCACCTGGCGCGTCGGCCTGCTCACCATGACCGTCCTGACCGGCTCCGCCATGCTCGCCGGCCCCCTGCCCTGGTACGCCCAGGAGAACCTCTCCATCTTCGCCTGGACCGGCATCGGCGCCACCGCCGGCGACGCGGTCCGCAGCCGCCGCGCCGCCGTGGCCGCCATCCGCGAACGCGCCGAGCGAGCCGAGCGCACCCGCGAGGAGGAGGCCCGCCGCCGCGTCGCCGAGGAGCGCCTGCGTATCGCCCGGGACCTGCACGACGTCGTCGCCCACCACATCGCCCTCGTCAATGTGCAGGCCGGAGTCGCCGCCCACGTCATGGACAAGCGTCCCGACCAGGCCAAGGAGGCCCTCGCCCACGTACGCGAGGCCAGCCGCTCGGCGCTCAACGAACTCCGTGCCACCGTCGGCCTGCTCCGGCAGTCCGGCGACCCGGAGGCCCCCACCGAACCCGCCCCCGGCCTCGACCGCCTCGACGAACTCGCCGGCACCTTCCGCAGTGCGGGCCTGCGGGTGGAGGTCGCCCGCGCGGACCAGGGCGCCACGCTCCCGGCCGCCGTCGACCTCGCCGCCTACCGCGTCATCCAGGAGGCCCTCACCAACGTGCAGAAGCACGCGGGCCCGGACGCCAAGGCCGAGGTCAGCGTCGTCCGCGTGGGCCCGAACATCGAGATCACCGTCCTCGACGACGGCGCCGTCGACGACGACACCCCCGGCGGCGGTGGCCACGGCCTGCTCGGCATGCGCGAGCGCGTCACCGCCCTGCGCGGCACCCTCACCACCGGCCCCCGCTACGGAGGCGGCTTCCGCGTCCACGCGATCCTGCCGGTCAAGAACCCCACCCGCGCCACGGAAGCCACCGAGACCGCCGGAGCCACCGAGGCCGCCGGAGCCACCGAGGCCGCTGAAGGCACCGTGTGACCCGCTCGCGGAACTCCCGGGCACCCCGCGGAAGTTCTCGTAGCGCCAAGCCACCCACCTCGCGCCCCGCGGAGGACCCCGCATGACCATCCGCGTCCTGCTCGCCGACGACCAGGCCCTGCTGCGCAGCGCCTTCCGCGTGCTCGTGGACTCCGAGCCCGACATGGAGGTCGTCGGCGAGGCGTCCGACGGGGCCCAGGCCGTGCGGCTGGCCAAGGAGGAGCGGGCGGACGTCGTGCTGATGGACATCCGGATGCCCGGCACCGACGGCCTCGCCGCCACCCGCATGATCAGCGCCGACCCCGCCCTCGCCCATGTCCGCGTGGTCATCCTGACCACCTTCGAGGTCGACGACTACGTCGTGCAGTCGCTGCGCGCCGGCGCCTCAGGCTTCCTCGGCAAGGGCTCCGAACCCGACGAACTCCTCGCCGCCATCCGCATCGCGGCCGGCGGCGAGGCCCTGCTCTCCCCGGCCGCCACCAAGGGCCTGATCGCCCGCTTCCTCGCCCAGGGCGGCACCGGGGACGGCGAGGGCGACCCCGCTCGCTCCGAGCGGCTCGACGCCCTCACCGGCCGGGAGCGGGAGGTGCTGGTCCAGGTCGCCGGCGGGCACTCCAACGACGAGATCGCCGAGCGGCTGGAGGTCAGCCCGCTGACCGTGAAGACGCACGTCAACCGGGCCATGTCCAAGCTCGGCGCCCGCGACCGGGCCCAGCTCGTGGTGATCGCGTACGAGTCGGGGCTGGTACGTCCAAGGGTGGAGTGACCGGCAAGCGGTGTACTGCGCCCGGAGTATGCGCCGTATAAGGAAATGGACCTGGGGCCTAGGAAATCGGGCTCCCCGATGGCTCAGGGTGTAGGAGCGGGCGCTCACATGTGCGCGACAGACGCCTCTGTCACGCCCGCTGCCCACTTCTGCTGCTCACAGAAGAGAGACCCCGACCCATGTCCTGGCTGTCCAGATTCAGCCTTGCCCAGCGTGCCCTGATCGGCCTGGTGTCGATCATCGCGCTGGTCTTCGGCGCGATCGCGATACCCCAGCTCAAGCAGCAGTTGCTGCCCTCCATCGAACTGCCCATGGTCTCCGTGCTCGCCCCGTACCAGGGCGCGTCGCCGGACGTGGTCGAAAAGCAGGTCGTCGAGCCCATCGAGGACAGCCTCGAAGCGGTCGACGGCATCACCGGCGTCACCTCCACGGCGGGCGACGGCAACGCCGTGATCATGGCGTCCTTCGACTACGGCCCCGGCACCCAGCAGCTCGTCGCGGACGTCCAGCAGGCCGTCAACCGGGCCCGCGCCCAGCTTCCGGACGAGGTGGACCCGCAGGTCATCGCGGGTTCCACGGACGACATCCCGACCGTCGTCCTCGCCGTCACCTCCGCCACGGACCAGCAGGCCCTGGCCGACCGGATCGACCGGACCCTGGTGCCGGACCTCAAGGACATCGACGGCGTCGGCCAGGTCACCGTCGACGGCGTACGGGACCTCCAGGTCACCGTCACCCCCGACGACGCGAAACTGGCGAAGGCGGGGCTCACCTCGGCCGACCTCTCGCAGGCCCTCCAGGCCGGCGGTGCCACCGTCCCGGCCGGCTCCTTCGACGAGGACGGCGGCAACCGCACCGTCCAGGTGGGCGGCGGCTTCACCTCGCTGGAGCAGATCGAGAACCTGATGGTCGCGGGCGAGGGCGCCGACAAGCCCGTACGCCTCGGCGCGGTGGCCACGGTCGAGCAGGAGCAGGCCCCGGCCGACTCCCTCACCCGCACGGACGGCAAGCCGTCCCTCGCGGTCGCGGTCACCATGGACCGTGACGGCAGCGCGGTCGCGATCTCGGACGCGGTCCGGGACAAGCTCCCTGAGCTGCGCGAGGACCTCGGCTCGGGCGCCACGGTCACCGTGGTCAGCGACCAGGGCCCCGCGGTCAAGAAGTCCATCGACGGCCTGACCACCGAGGGCGCGCTCGGCCTGCTCTTCGCGGTCCTGGTCATCCTGGTCTTCCTCGCGTCCATCCGCTCGACGCTGGTGACGGCGGTCTCCATCCCGCTGTCGGTCGTCCTCGCCCTGATCGTCCTGTGGACGAGGGACCTCTCCCTCAACATGCTGACGCTCGGCGCGCTCACCATCGCCATCGGCCGCGTCGTCGACGACTCGATCGTGGTCCTGGAGAACATCAAGCGTCACCTCGGCTACGGCGAGGAGCGCCAGGAGGCCATCCTCAAGGCGGTCCGCGAGGTCGCCGGAGCGGTCACCTCCTCCACCCTCACCACGGTGGCCGTCTTCCTGCCGATCGGCCTGGTCGGCGGCATGGTGGGCGAGCTGTTCGGCTCGTTCAGCCTGACCGTGACGGCGGCCCTGCTGGCGTCGCTGCTCGTGTCGCTGACGGTCGTACCGGTCCTGTCGTACTGGTTCCTGCGCGCCCCGAAGGGCACGCCGCAGGACGCCGAGGAAGCGCGTCGGGTGGCCGAGGAGAAGGAGGCCAAGAGCAGGCTCCAGCGCTTGTACGTCCCCGTCCTGCGCTTCGCGACCCGCCGCCGTCTCACGAGCGTGCTGCTCGCGATCGTCGTCCTCATCGGCACGTTCGGCATGGCGCCGCTGCTGAAGACGAACTTCTTCGACCAGGGCGAGCAGGAAGTCCTCACCGTCAAGCAGGAGTTGAAGCCGGGCACCAGCCTCGCGGCCACCGACGAGCAGGCCAAGAAGGTCGAGAAGCTGCTCGCCGCCACCGAGGGCGTCGAGGACTACCAGGTCACCGTCGGCTCGTCCGGCTTCATGGCGGCCTTCGGCGGCGGCACCGACACCAACCAGGCGTCGTACCAGGTGATGCTGGAGGACTCGGCGTCGTACGACGACGTACAAGCCCGTATCGAGACGGGCCTGAAGAAGCTGGAGGGCGTCGGCACGACCACCATCGCCGCCGGTGACGGCTTCGGCGCCCAGGACCTGAGCGTGGTGGTGAAGGCGGCCGACGCGGACGTGCTGCGCAAGGCGTCCGAGCAGGTCCGCGAGGCGGTGGCCGGCCTGGACGACGTCACGGACGTGACCAGCGACCTGGCGCAGAGCGTGCCCCGCATCTCGGTGAAGGCCAACGACAAGGCGGCCGCGGCCGGTTTCGACGACCAGACGCTCGGCATGGCGGTCGCCCAGGCCGTCCGCGGCAACACGGCGGCCCAGGCCACCCTCGACGACACCGAGCGGGACGTCGTCGTCAGGTCGGCGAAGCCGGCCAGGACGCTGAAGCAGCTTCAGGACCTGCGGCTGGGCCCGGTGAAGCTGGGTGACATCGCGGACGTGAAGCTGGTGGACGGCCCGGTCTCGATGACCCGTATCGACGGCCAACGCGCCGCCACGATCACCGCCAAGCCGACCGGCGACAACACCGGAGCGGTCAGCGCGGAGCTCCAGACGAAGATCAACGGGCTGACGCTCCCGGCGGGCGCGACGGCCGCGATCGGCGGGGTCTCCGAGGACCAGGACGAGGCGTTCGCCAACCTGGGCCTGGCGATGCTGGCGGCGATCGCGATCGTCTTCATGCTGCTGGTCGCGACCTTCCGCTCCCTCGTCCAGCCCCTGATCCTCCTGGTGTCGATCCCGTTCGCCGCGACGGGCGCGATCGGCCTCCTGGTGGCGACCGGCACCCCGATGGGCGTCCCCGCGATGATCGGCATGTTGATGCTGATCGGCATCGTGGTGACGAACGCGATCGTGCTGATCGATCTGATCAACCAGTACCGCAGCCAGGGCTACGGCGTCGTCGAGGCCGTGATCGAGGGCGGCCGCCACCGTCTGCGCCCGATCCTCATGACGGCCCTGGCGACGATCTTCGCCCTGCTGCCCATGGCCCTGGGCGTCACCGGCGAGGGCGGCTTCATCGCCCAGCCCCTGGCGGTGGTGGTGATCGGCGGCCTGATCACGTCGACCATGCTGACCCTGCTCCTCGTCCCGACGCTGTACGCGATGCTGGAGCTCCGCAAGGAGCGCCGGGCGAGGAAGCGGGCGGCGAAGCGGGCGAAGAAGGCGGGGCTGCCCGAGCAGTCGGCGGCGGCGTCGGACTCGTCCTCGGACGAGGCGGAGCCCGCGTCCGTGTGACCGTCCCACCCCGGGGGAGGCCGGGTACCGAACCGCCGACGGTTCGGTACCCGGCCTCCGCCGTCTCGCCGTTACGTATCCTGAGTCCTCGAACTGTCGCACGGGGGAGGAAAGTCGGGCGTGCCGCTGCGCAAGGACGACCCGAAGTCGGTCGGCGGGTACAAGCTGCTCGACCGGCTCGGTGCCGGTGGTATGGGCGCCGTCTACCGGGGCAGATCGCGGTCCGGCCGTGAGGTCGCCGTCAAGGTGGTGCACGCCCAGTACGCCGAGGACCCGGTCTTCCGCACCCGCTTCCGGCAGGAGATCGAGGCCGTCCGCAAGGTCAGCGGCGCCTTCACCGCGCCGGTCGTGGACGCCGACCCGGAGGCGGTACGGCCCTGGATGGCCACCCAGTACGTGCCCGGCCCCTCGCTCGCCCAGCGGATCCGTGACCGGGGCGCGCTGCGCGGCGGCGAACTGCGCCAGCTCGCGCTGGGGTTGGTGGAGGCCCTGCGGGACATCCACCGGGCCGGCGTGGTGCACAGGGACCTCAAGCCCGCCAACGTCCTGATGGCCGAGGACGGCCCCCGCGTCATCGACTTCGGCATCTCCCGCGCGGCCGAGAACCACAACACCCTCACCGAGACCGGCCAGATGATCGGCACCCCGCCCTTCATGTCCCCGGAACAGCTCACCGACGCCCGCACGGTCGGCCCGGCCTCCGACGTCTTCTCGCTCGCCGCGCTGCTGGTGTACGCCGTCACCGGGCGCGGCCCCTTCGACGCCGACAGCCCGTATCTCACCGCCTACCGGGTGGTCCACAACGAACCCGTGCTGGACGGCATCGGTCAGCCGCTGCGCGAGCTCCTGGAGCGCTGCCTGGCCAAGGACGCCGCGGACCGGCCCGGACTGGAGGAACTGGCCGGGGAGTTCGCGACCGCCCTGCCCGAGCCGACGGACGGCGACGCGGCCACCGTGACCCTGCGCGTGGACCGGCCCCCGGCCACCCCGGTCACCCGCTCCGCGACCGTCGCCGACCCTGCCGCCCCCACGGACACCCCCCGCTCCCGCCGCCGCGGCCGTGTCCGCCCGCTGCTGGCCGCGACCGGCACGGTCGGTGCCGTCGCCCTCGGCCTGACGGCCTATCTGACGCTCGGTCCGATATGGGTGGAGACCAGCCGTGGGGCCGCACCGCCCGCGCCCTCCCGGTGGGTGGAGCCGCCCAGCGGCTGGAAACCATGGCAGACGACGGTGTACGAGACCGCCGCGCACGGCGTGCGCAAGCCGCTGGACACGGACGGCGGCGGGATGCGGGGCGGGCCGGACTGCCAGGTGTACGAAGGCGCCGCCTACTGCACGGGCGACGGCATTCTGCCCCTGCGCCTGGACGGGAGGACGGGCGAGACCGTCTGGCGCGCGGAGCCGGTGCGGTCCGGCAACGACACGGGCTCGTACGAGTTCACCCTCCTCGGCGTCCGGGACGACGCGGTGCTGGTCCAGCAGCTTTTCCATCCCGACAGCGCCGACGAAGGCACGACCAGGGTCGTCGCCTACGACACCGGGACCGGTGAACGGCTCTGGCAGCGCACGACGAGCGACGCATGGGCCGACGTGATCCTCTCCGGCGACGTCGTCGTGCTCCCGGACCGCGACGGCGGCTCGGTGACCGCCCGTTCGCCCCGAACCGGCGCCGAGCGCTGGACGGCGAAGCTGCCCCCGCAGTACTTCTGCGGGTTCACGGAGGCCGGCGAGGAGCTGTACCTGCAGTGCAGCCCGGACGCGGAGGAACCCGCGGACATGCTGGTCCTGGCGCTGGACCGGGCCGACGGCTCGACACGCCGGCTGACCGTACCGAACGAAGCCGGTCTCCTCGGCACCCTCGACGGCCGGCTGCTGTTCCTGGAGGCGAACGAGGACGAGAGCGGAAACCTGCTGATCGGCGAGGACGCCGTGTACGCCCGGATCCGGCTCGTGGACCCGGACACCGGGGCGAGCAGCACGACGAGGCTGGCCGAGGAGTACGCCGGGGAGGTGACGCTGGCGGGCGGCACTCTGTGGTTCGCCACCTCCAGCGGACAGGTGACCGCCGTGTCGGCCCGTACCGGCGAGCAGTTGTGGCAGACCCCGACCAGCCTGGAGCAGCCGTCCGAGGCGACCTTCGACTCCCGGACACGGGCCGTGTACCTGGCCAGTGAGAGCGGCCGGGTGGGTGCCCTCGACGCGCGGAAGGGCACGCTGCTGTGGGAGACGCTGCCGCGTGCCGAACGCAACGACTCCGGCTGGGCCGCCCCCAATGTGCGGCTCCTGGGAGGCGCCCTGGTCGTGGCCACCCCCGACGGCACCGTCTTCAGCCTCGACCCCGCTCACCCCGACCGGAAACCCGTGTCGGGGTGAGCGCGGGGCCGACGGCAGGGCTTACGGCAGCGCCAGCATCCGCTCCAGCGCCAGCTTCGCGAACGCCTCGGTCTCCTTGTCGACCTCGATGCGGTTGACCAGGTTGCCCTCGGCGAGCGACTCCAGGGCCCAGACCAGGTGGGGGAGGTCGATGCGGTTCATGGTCGAGCAGAAGCAGACCGTCTTGTCGAGGAAGACGATCTCCTTGCCCTCGGGTGCGAAACGGTTCGCCAGCCGGCGGACCAGGTTCAGCTCCGTGCCGATGGCCCACTTGGAGCCGGCCGGGGCGGCCTCCAGGGCCTTGATGATGTACTCGGTCGAGCCGACGTGGTCCGCGGCGGCGACGACCTCGTGCTTGCACTCGGGGTGGACGAGGACGTTCACGCCCGGGATGCGCGCGCGCACGTCGTTCACCGAGTCGAGGCTGAAGCGGCCGTGCACCGAGCAGTGGCCGCGCCACAGGATCATCTTCGCGGCGCGCAGCTCGTCGGCGGTCAGCCCGCCGTTGGGTTTGTGCGGGTTGTAGACGACGCAGTCCTCCAGGGACATGCCCATGTCCCGGACCGCGGTGTTGCGCCCGAGGTGCTGGTCGGGCAGGAACAGCACCTTCTCGCCCTGCTCGAAGGCCCAGTCCAGGGCCCGCTTGGCGTTGGACGAGGTGCAGATCGTGCCGCCGTGCTTGCCCGTGAACGCCTTGATGTCGGCGGACGAGTTCATGTACGACACCGGCACGACCTGCTCGGCTATGCCGGCCTCGGTCAGCACGTCCCAGCACTCGGCGACCTGCTCGGCCGTCGCCATGTCGGCCATCGAGCAGCCGGCGGCGAGGTCGGGAAGGACGACCTTCTGGTCGTCGGAGGTCAGGATGTCCGCCGACTCCGCCATGAAGTGCACGCCGCAGAACACGATGTACTCGGCCTCCGGACGCGCGGCCGCGTCCCGGGCCAGCTTGAAGGAGTCGCCGGTGACATCCGCGAACTGGATGACCTCGTCGCGCTGGTAGTGGTGGCCGAGCACGAAGACCTTGTCCCCGAGCTTCGCCTTGGCCGCGCGGGCGCGCTCGACCAGGTCCGGGTCGGACGGCGAGGGGAGGTCACCGGGACACTCGACGCCGCGCTCGCTCCTCGGGTCGGCCTCACGGCCGAGGAGCAGCAGGGCGAGGGGCGTCGGCTGTACGTCGAGCTCCTGGGTCTGGGCGGTGGTCACGACACGCACCCTTTCTGTTCTGCGGCTCGCCGGGACCGGAAGAACCGGACCCGGCGGGTCATGCGGGACACCTTCATCGACTTTTCGTCGAATTGACGCTATCTATCATAACCGGTTCATGTCAGTTTGACGATGGCCATCGCGTCGATGTGACGTGAATCCCGGTGGGGGCCCGCGTATTCCCCGAAGAGGCGTTTTCCGCTCCGCACGCGGTGTGCGAGCATGAAGAGGGACCGAAAGACGAGCGCCCGGCCCGGAATGAATCCGCGGCCCCGCCGGTTGCAACCGTCGGCAAGCAGTCTCCGTACAACCCGGGAGAGATGTAGATGTCCGTATCGGACGAGACCAGCACCGTCACCGACGGCATCGTCCTGACCGACGCCGCCGCGTCCAAGGTCAAGGCCCTGCTCGACCAGGAAGGCCGTGACGACCTCGCCCTGCGTGTGGCCGTCCAGCCCGGCGGCTGCTCCGGCCTGCGCTACCAGCTCTTCTTCGACGAGCGTTCCCTCGACGGCGACGTCGAGAAGGACTTCGGCGGTGTGAAGGTCGTCACCGACCGCATGAGCGCCCCCTACCTGGGCGGTGCCACCATCGACTTCGTCGACACCATCGAGAAGCAGGGCTTCACGATCGACAACCCGAACGCGACGGGCTCCTGCGCCTGCGGCGACTCCTTCAGCTGAGCCGGCCGGGCGGCTGAACCCACGGGACTCCGCCGGGACACGGGAAGGCGGCGACCCCCTCCGACGGGGCCGCCGCCTTCCCGTGTCCGCGGGCCCTTACCGGGCCGTTACCGGGCCCCGGACGTCCGCGGCGCGTCCGGAAGCCGTGTCCCGGGCTTCTCCAGCGGAATCTCCTGCCCGTCCGTGCCCACGACCTTCCGGTCACCGAGCGGCTCGTCCAACTGCACGGTCTTGTGGAACAGCTTCGCGATCAGGATGCAGACCTTGTCCGGCTGCGAGGTCTCGGTCACCCGGACCGTCACCTCGTCGTCGCTCTCGCTCGCCGTCACCTTGTAGTCGGCGCACACACCGCCCGTGAAGGCCACGTTCAGCTCCGTGCCGTCGGCCGTGTAGCCGTCGACCGCCACGTTCCGCGTGACGGGCGGCGAGGTCGGCTCGTCCTTCGGCCCGCTCGGCCGCGGGCTCGGCTGCTCGGTCGGCTTCCCGGAGGGCGTGTCCGTGGCCAGGTACTTCGGGTCGATCGCCGGATACGTGACCGTGAAGCTGTCCTGCGCGCCCGGCGCCCGCACCTCGAACAGCCAGGACGGCACCAGCGCCTGCCGCGCGTCCACATGGTGCGCGGCCAGCCCGAACACCGCCTTCTCGACCGTGACGGTGTCCTTCGCCGGCGCACCCGTCGACGCCTCGGCATCGCACGGCGCCTCAGGGCGGTCCTTCAGCGGTACGGGACTGGCGCAGCCCCCGATACCCATGCGGCGGTCGGTCCCGGGCGCCGAGTTCATCAGCCCCAGCGTCTTCTCGGCATCCAGCACGGGGTACGTGTCCCCCTTCACCGGCGCCTTCAACTGGCCGCTCCCGCCGACCACCTCACCGTCGGCGCCCACGGTCACGCCGGTCGTCCAGCCGTAGGTGGGCAGCCCGTCGACCACGGGGTTCGCGTTCACCACCCGCTGGGCGCCCATCAACTGGCCCGCGTCGCGCTTCGCGTCAGCCTGACCCACCGCCTCCAACACCGGCGCGGCGGCCTTCTTCGCGGTCTCCTCGTCGACCGGGTCGGCGGCCGTCGCGCCCGGGTCCTTCTGGCAGACGGTGGTGCTCCGGCAGTCGTCGGTGCCGGGGGCGTAGCGGTAGAACGTCCAGGTCCCCGGCGCCTGCTTGTTCACCTGCAGGCTGGGTCCCGCCCCGTCCTGCGCGCCGACCTTCCAGGTCTGCCCCTGCGCCACCGGCGTCCCGGCCATCCCGAGCGCCTCGGCCAGCCGCGCCACCTCCACCTTGCCGACCTCGCCCCCGGCCCGGTACACCGGCGCCGAGCCGGGCCCGTCCGGCAGCGCGTCGTCGGTCTCGTAGGTGACGCCGTACGGGTTGGGCTCGCCGGGCGCGATGCCGCCCGTGTCGCCCCCGGTGTAGCCGTCGAGGTGGAGCGGCGGGGGAGTGTCACCGCCGGGCGCCGCGGACGTCGTACCACCGTCCGACCCTCCGGACGCGTTCGCGGCGAGGTAGGCCCCACCACCGCCGACGAGCAGTACGGCGGCGGCGACGGAGGCGATGACGGCGGGGGAGCGGCGCCGGGTCGGACCGGTGGCTTCGTCCTCGTCGGGAGCGGCAGCGGGATCCGGACCCCCGACCTCGGTCCCGGCACCCTCGGCGTCGTGCTCGCCCTCGGGCTCGGCGGCCTCGGCGGCCTCGGCGTCCGGTCCGTCCTCGGCGTCCGGTCCGTCCTCGGTGTCGGAAACCGACGCACCGCTCTCCGCGGCTCCCGACGCCTCGGCGCCGGAAGCCTCCGTACCCGCGGCGTCCTTCTCCTGCCGGGCGTCCTGCTCCTCGGCGGAGCCGTCGGCGCCCGTGTCGTCGTTCTCGGGTCGCTCGGTGTTCACCGCATCGCTCCTTCGGCTGCGCACATGTCCCATGACCCTGACCCGACCCTGTCAAAAGAGCCGGTCCGTCGGGTCGTATCCCGCATCCCCTCCACGGGGGACAGCGATGGGACGCAGCGGGGGAGCGCGCGGTTCCCTGAAAGGCGCCGGTTCGGCCGCCGGAGTTCGATCGGCCGCCGTGGGCCGATCAGTCGCCGTAGTCCGACATCGCGTCCAGCAGTCGCGCCGACCTCGGCGGCACGGTGACCCCATGGATGAGTGACGGGGAGACCGGAAGGGGAAGGACACGGTCGGGAACGGTCCAGTGGGGCGCCATCCGCGCGCAGTCGCCGAGCAGCGACGCCAGGTCGACCTCCGGGTCGGCCGTAACGGGGGCGTGGACCTCGAATTTCGTCATAGCGGCACCGTATGCACGCTGGAGCCCGCGAAGAAAGATCTACTATCGGGTAGTTTCGGCCGCTTCAGAGTCCCGGTCACGAACGATAGCGTGGACTGTCAACCCAACCTCCCCGCAGGAGACTCCACGCCGTGCGCATCGCAGTCACCGGCTCCATCGCCACCGACCATCTCATGACCTTCCCCGGCCGCTTCGCCGACCAGTTCGTCGCGGACCAGTTGCACACGGTCTCGCTCTCGTTCCTGGTCGACAACCTGGACGTACGCAGGGGCGGCGTCGGCGCCAACATCGCCTTCGGCATGGGTCAGCTGGGCACGAAGCCGATCCTGGTCGGCGCCGCGGGCTCCGACTTCGACGAGTACCGGGCCTGGCTGGACCGCCACGGCGTCGACACCGGTTCGGTCCGTATCTCCGAGACCCTGCACACCGCCCGCTTCGTCTGCACCACGGACGCCGACCACAACCAGATCGGCTCCTTCTACACCGGCGCGATGAGCGAGGCCCGTCTGATCGAACTGAAGACCGTCGCGGACCGCTTCGGCGGCCTCGACCTGGTCCTCATCGGCGCCGACGACCCCGAGGCGATGCTCCGCCACACCGAGGAGTGCCGCTCCCGCGGGATCCCCTTCGCCGCGGACTTCTCCCAGCAGATCGCCCGGATGGACGGCGACGAGATCCGGATACTGCTGGACGGGGCGATGTACCTCTTCTCGAACGAGTACGAGAAGGGCCTCATCGAGTCCAAGACCGGCTGGACCGACGCCGAGATCCTCGGCAAGGTCGGCCACCGCGTCACCACCCTCGGCTCGCGGGGCGTGCGCATCGAGCGGGACGGCGAGGACCCCATCGAGGTCGGCTGCCCGGAGGAGGAGCGCAAGGCCGACCCCACGGGTGTCGGCGACGCCTTCCGCGCCGGGTTCCTGTCGGGACTGGCGTGGGGGGTGTCGCTGGAGCGGGCCGCCCAGGTCGGGTGCATGCTGGCGACTCTCGTCATCGAGACGGTGGGGACGCAGGAGTACCGGCTTCGCCGGGCGCACTTCATGGAGCGGTTCGCCAAGGCGTACGGACCCGCCGCCGCTGAGGAGGTCCAGGCTCACCTGGGCTGAGGCCGGGTGCGGGTGCGTGGGGGCTGGTCGTGCCGGCGCGGCGGAGCCGCGCATCGACACAGCCCCGCGCCCCCGACGGCGTCAGCTCACCCGGCGGACGACGTACGCCGTCCCTTGCTCCGCCGGCTCCTCACCGACGTACTCCTGGCCCCGCATCTCGCACCACGCCGGGATGTCGAGCCGCGCGGCCTCGTCGTCGCTCAGCACCCGTACCGTCCCGCCCACCGGCACGTCCCCGATGACCTTCGCCAGCTCGATGACCGGGATCGGGCACCGCCTGCCGAGGGCGTCCACGACCAGGTCGTCGTCGTCCCGTACGACCGCCTCGGCGACCGGCGCGCCCAGCTTCTCCCGCACCCCCGCCACCGCCCCGGGCAGCACCTCCAGGAACCGCTCGACGTCCTTCGCCGCCGTCCCGAACGGCAGCGACACCCGCACGTTCCCCTCGCTCAGCACTCCCATCGCCTTCAGCACATGGCTGGGCGTCAGCGTGCTGCTCGTGCAGGACGAACCCGACGACACCGAGAACCCGGCCCGGTCCAGCTCGTGCAGCAAGGTCTCCCCATCGACATAGAGACAGGAGAAGGTGACGATCCCGGGCAGCCGCCGTTCCGGATCCCCGACCACCTCCACGTCCGGCACCAGCCGAGCCACCCCCGCCCGGATCCGCTCCGTCAGCTCACGCAGCCGTACCGCCTCTTGGGCCGCCTCCGCCCGCACCGCCCGCAGCGAGGCCGCCGCGGCGACGATCGCCGGGATGTTCTCGAACCCGGCCGCCCGCCCCGACTCCCGCTCGTCCACGGGCCCTTGCGCGGCGAACCGCACCCCTTTGCGTACGACGAGCAGTCCGACCCCCGCCGGCCCACCCCACTTGTGGGCACTCCCGGTCACCACCGACCAGTCACCCTCGACCCGCCCCCACGCCAGGGACTGGGCCGCGTCCACCAACAACGGCACCCCGGCCGCCCGGCACACGGCGGCCACGTCCGCCACCGGCTGCTCGGTCCCCACCTCGTGGTTGGCCGACTGCAGGCAGGCCAGCGCGGTGTCCGCCCGCAGGGCGTCCGCGTACCCCCGCACGCTCACCGCCCCCGCGCGGTCAACCGCCACCTGTGTGACCGCCCCTCCCTCGGCCTCGTGCGTGTCAGCCGCATGGAGCACAGAGGAGTGTTCGACGGCGGACACGATCAGGTGACGCCCGATCCGCCGCCGCCCGGCCAACACCCCGGCGATGCCCGAGTGCACGGCCCTCGTCCCCGACGAGGTGAACACCAACTCGTCGGCACGACATCCCACAGCCTCGGCAGCGGCCTCCCGAGCCGCGTCCAGCAGCATCCGAGCCCTGCGACCCTCCCTGTACAGACGTGCGGGATCAGCCCACCCTTCATCGAGCGAGGCCTGGAGAGCCTGCCGGGCAACGGGATGAAGAGGAGCACTGGAAGCAGCGTCGAAGTAACCCACACAGCAACGCTAAACGCCCGGTCACTGCAACGTCCCCAAAGGGGCGCGGGGAACTGCGCGACAAGGCCGAACGAACCCGCAGCCGCCAATCAAGCGAACCCCCCACCTCAGTAGGCCCCCCTCCCCGCGAACCCCCGGAGGGCGTCGGCTAGGGTTTGGTCCGCATAAACATCCAAACCCCTGCCCGACGCAGGGCGGCGACCGACCAGCGAGAAGGCCAGGCCGCAGCCAATCAGCGCGGGCGAGACTCTCGGGAAGGCGCTACGTGAGTCCCAACGGCTCCGACCGCTCGCCGCGGCGCCCGATGCGGCGGAAGCTGCTGCAGGCAATGACCGCGGGCCTGGTCCTGGCGACAGCCACCGGTTGCTCGTACAACTGGGAAGACTTCCCCCGCCTTGGTATGCCCACCCCGACCACGGAAGAGGCTCCGCGGATCCTCTCCCTGTGGCAGGGTTCCTGGGCGGCTGCGCTCGCCGTCGGCGTGCTGGTGTGGGGTCTGATCCTGTGGAGCGCCATGTTCCACCGGCGCAGCCGCACCAAGGTCGAGGTCCCTCCGCAGACCCGGTACAACATGCCCATCGAGGCGCTGTACACCGTGGTCCCGCTCATCATCGTCTCGGTCCTCTTCTACTTCACGGCCCGCGACGAGTCGAAGCTCCTCAGCCTCAAGGACAAGCCCGACGTCACCGTCAACGTCGTCGGCTTCCAGTGGAGCTGGTGCTTCAACATGATCGAGAACGTCGAAGGTTCCACCGGTGACGCCAAGACGGCCAAGGAACTGGACGCGATCCCGAACCGGTACAAGGAAGACTTCCCGGCGAACGCCGGCGGCGTCTACGACTGCGGCACCCCCGGCACCCGGAACCCGCAGACGGGCAACCCGGGCCCGACCCTGTGGCTCCCCAAGGGCAAGACGGTCCGCTTCGTCCTCACCTCGCGTGACGTCATCCACTCCTTCTGGGTGGTGCCGTTCCTGATGAAGCAGGACGTCATCCCGGGCCACACCAACGCCTTCGAGGTGACCCCCAACCGTGAGGGCACCTTCCTGGGCAAGTGCGCCGAACTCTGCGGCGTCGACCACTCCCGGATGCTGTTCAACGTGAAGGTCGTCTCCCCCGAGCGCTACGAGCAGCACCTCAAGGACCTCGCCAAGAAGGGGCAGACCGGTTACGTTCCCGCCGGCATCGCGCAGACGAGCCACGAGAAGAACCGGGAGACGACAAACCTGTGAGCATCCTCAACGAACCCCAGGGTGCCGCGGCAGCTGAGGACTCGTACGAGAACGAGCTGCCGGTCAGGCGCAGGCAACCCGGCAACGTCGTGGTCAAGTGGCTCACCACCACCGACCACAAGACGATCGGGACGCTGTACCTCGTCACGTCGTTCGCGTTCTTCGTGATCGGTGGCGTGATGGCGCTGCTCATGCGCGCCGAGCTCGCCCGGCCTGGTCTGCAGATCATGTCGAACGA